>SHUI01000255.1 GCA_009697455.1 Bryobacterales bacterium | reverse complement strand
CCAACTGGCCGAGCATCGCGGCGGAAAACAGCGTCGGGCGCGCACCGTTGGCGAGCAGGTATTCGGCAATGTGCCGGTTGCCGACATGGGACGCCGCACCGAGAGCGTCCTCCCAGTCGCCGAATCCCCAATCGACGGCCACCCTGGCCAACGCAGGCCGAGAGTTCACCAGTTCCTTGACGCGTTCGAAATTGCCGTGCGACACCGATACCATCTCGCGCACGATCTCCGGTGGATTCGCGTCGAAGGAAGCCGGGAGCGGTTCGGCGGCGGCGACCGGCGTCGACCACGGAAGCGCAATAGCGCCGAGTTTCCACAGGTGGCGCCGGGTAAGTGAAAGAGTCATTGGTTCTCCTTGATTCTTATTGGAATCCAAGCCCCAGGGAAATGCCAGCCAGCAAGATGTTAGCCAGTAAGCACCTAACAATCAATCAGTTGCGGGCGGATGTCAGCTATATTTTCTTCATGATATCGCTGACGATCTGGTGCGCGATCTCCGATGCCGGGGTGGTTTCGCTCAACGCAACGCGGCTGACGTTGAGATGAGTTTTCGCCGGGAGTTGGATCAGGTGGGCAAGCAGCCGAATACGCGGACCGTCCTGTTGAAGCTGGCCGAGCACGGCGTACTTCGCGCGAAGAGTCGCTGAGATCTCGTCGAGGTTCTGGAAGCTGCGGCTGCGTCGCAGAATGGCTGCGTTGCCGACTACTCCGTAGCGGCCACCGGTCTGCGCGGTCAGGCCTTCGACCACCGAATCGGTGACCGCGTCTGCGAGACGGTCAAACGCCGGGATGCCAGTCTCGTTCTCAAAGCGAGCTACAGCGATGTGAGAGGCGTCGGCGGGCAGCCAACTCCAGTTAAACTTCAAGGCGGTTAATGTCGCTGCACTACCGGCAGCAACCGCTATGAGCCAGTACCCTAGCTGACGACGCGACGACTGGGCCTCGACGGTCAATTGAGGCGCGGAACTGGCGTCTCGTGCGGGCAGTTGCTGACCTTGCAGTTGCGAGACGGGGGCAATGAATTGGTAACCTCGCTTGGGTATCGTGCGCACGAACGTCGGCGAGTCAGCCGAATCGCCCAGCGCTGTCCGGACCTGAGCAATAGCGAAGTTCAAGCCGCGATCAAAGTCGACCGTGGTTCCATCGCTCCAAATTGCGGCACGCAGGGCTTCGCGCGTCACCAATTCCCCATGTGAAGCGACAAGAAGTGCCAGCACTTTGGTTGGTTGAGCCTGTAGATGAACAGGGATACCATCTCGAAGCAATTCGCCAGTCGCAACGTTGAAATGGAAGAGGCCAAAGCGCAGGAGACCCATCTCGTTATTTTCCCACCAACCAAGAGCGCGTGCGCGGCTCGCGAGAACCCACCTCGACCTCATCCGATGCGGCACTTTCGCCTAAATCGGAGCCGGGAAGGAGGTCGCCCGCTGGTTCTTTAAGGTCGGCGCCGCTGCCGGCGACGCGACGGGCGCAAACCGGGTAAGATTGGAATCGGGAGGCACACCGATGCTCCTGTCTCCGGTTGCGGCGGCAGATGCGTTCTCCGAACTCCGCGAACGCATGGTGCGGGAACAGATTGAGGGGCGCGGCATCCGGAACGCCGCCGTGCTCGGCGCGATGCGCTCGACACCCCGCCACGAATTCATTCCAAAGGGCGCCGGTCCCGCCTATGCCGATCATCCCCTGCCCATTGGATTCGACGCCACCATATCCCAGCCTTATGTGGTGGCGCTCATGACCGAACTGCTGAAACCTGAAAAGACTCACCGCATACTCGAGGTGGGCACGGGATCGGGCTACCAGGCGGCGGTCGTTTCGCAGTTGGTAAGCTGGGTCTACACGATTGAGATCGTGCCCGAGCTCGCGCGCTCCGCCCGGGAGAACCTGGCCCGCCTGGGATACGCCAACATTACAGTCCGGCCAGCCGGCGACGGCTTCGCCGGCTGGCCGGAGCGTGCGCCGTTCGAGGGCATCCTGATGACGGCCGCGCCCGTTGAGATACCGGCGGCGCTCATCGCGCAACTTGCGAACGGCGGCCGCCTGGTAGCGCCGGTTGGCCCCTCCCGGTTTCAGGATTTGGTGCTGG
This sequence comes from Bryobacterales bacterium, assembly GCA_009697455.1. GTDB lineage: Bacteria > Acidobacteriota > Terriglobia > Bryobacterales > Bryobacteraceae > SYKU01. The sequence goes on along the minus strand of SHUI01000255.1, from coordinate 4,880 downwards.
TGGAAAAGAGTCCGGAAGGCAAAATCCGGCGGTCGTCCTACGGCGGCGTGAGCTTTGTGCCGATGCGGCGAAAATAACACAAGAACGACTTCCCGTGCCCCGCCCCATCCGCGAGCCGCGGAGAACAAGTGCGTCGCGTCAAATTTACCTTGGAGTTTGCCGTTCCTTGGAGTATCCTTGGATTAAGTACTGTTCTCGCAATTGCCCGTTCCAGATAACGCTTTATGCGCCGTGTTTGCTCTATAGCGGTTCAAGCTGATCAGACTTCAGGAGAAATATATGAATATCAACCAAGTGCGTAGACTTGGAGCCTTGCTGCTCCTCTGTGCTCTCGTCCTCGTGGGACAGTCCGACAATTCCACGATCTCTGGCGTTATTAAGGATCCTAGCGGTTCCGTGGTAGCCAATGCCAAGGTTTCCCTCCGCAACGAAGACACTTCATTTGAACGCCAGACGACTACCAATGAGACTGGCTTCTACACCGTCACCAACATCGCTCCCGGCTACTACACCGTAACCGTGGAGGCGAGTGGATTCAAGAAAACGTCTCGCTCGCGCAACAAGCTCGACGCCGGTCTCCCCATCGCCGTCAACATGGAACTGACTGTCGGACAAGTGTCCGAAACAATTAACGTCGAGGCCAGCGCGGCGCAAATCAACACCGAGTCCGCGACGGTCGGCAAGACGGTGGAACAAAAGCAGATTCAAAACCTGACGCTGAACGGCCGCAACCCGCTCTTCCTCGCGCTGCTCAAGCCCGGAGTCCGCGGCGGGGCGCTGTCCGGTTTCAGCTTCGGCCTCACCAACGGCGGCTTCGCCATGAACGGCGGCCGCATGCAGGACGCGCTGATCACGTTTGATGGCGCAGTCGGCGTCCGCACGCGCGCCAACGGCACTTCGATCGGCACCGCCGACCTCGATACCGTGCAGGAAGTGCAGATTCTGACGGCAAATTACTCGGCCGAATACGGCCGTTCCGCCGCGGGCCAGATCCGCATGGTCACCCGCTCCGGGTCGAAGGATTTCCACGCCTCCGCATACGAATACCTTCGCAACAGCGCGCTTGACGCCAATAGCTGGGCGCGGAACAGATCCACGGCCACAAACTTCACGGCGCCTTTCCGCTACAACCAGTACGGCTACAATGTCAGCGGACCCCTCACGATCCCGCGCCTGTTCAACAAGAACCGCGAAAAGGTCTACTTCCTGTTCGCCCAGGAGTGGGTCAAGTTCCGTCAGGATCAGACCTCGTTCCAGCGGGTCCCGAGCGCCGCGATGCGAAATGGCGATTTTAGCGAGCTGCTCGGGGCCAATCCCTTCTACGGTTCGCCGCGCGCCATCAACGATCCACTGACAGGCGCGCCGTTCCCCGGCAACATCATTCCGGCCGATCGCCGGAGCTCCAACGGCATGGCGTTCCTGCGCACCTTTCCGCTGCCCAATGGCTCCTTCCAGGGCAACGCGAACTTCCTACAGGTCCGGGGCCAGCCGCAGAATCAGCGCAAGGACACGATTTCGGTCGACTACAACCCCACGCAGAATCAGGTGTTCCGTTTCCGCGGGTCGAATTACAACTTCGACATCAAGAACGCTTTTGGCGGCGGTTTCGACTTCGCTCCCTCCGCTCTGGACAGGCCGAATCAGACCGCGAGCCTCGGTCACACGTTGACGCTCAGCCCGACGACAATTAACGACTTCCTGGTTACGGCCTCAGTCGACCGCGTCACCATCGCCGTTCAAACAGACGGCGGTCGCTATCTCCGTTCGCGTGCCGGCATCAACTATCCCTATATCTTCTCCGAGCCGAAGGAAATCAACGACAAGATCCCTACTGTTGTGATCCCCAACGTCGGTACCATCGACGGTGGACCCTATCCGGCCAGTTCCTCCGGCCCGATATACAACCTCTCGGACAACTTCACCAAGATCGCCGGCAACCACACGCTGAAGTTTGGCGCGTTGTGGGAAAAATCCGGTCAGAATGATTTCGACCAGATCAATGTTTCCGGCGTCCCCGGCGGCACCAACAACCAGAACGGCCGTTTTGATTTCAACGATGTCCGCCCGGGCGGCGCTCCGGGCTCCGGCACCGGCCTAGCCAACGCGGCCCTAGGCCTTTTCTCTACCTACGCCGAAATCGGCCCCCGCAGCTTCACCCCTTACCGCGGCCACATGTTCGAGTTTTTCGGGCAGGACTCATGGCGCGTCACGCAGAAGCTCAAGCTCGAACTCGGCTTCCGCGGTAGCTGGCAGAACGGCTACTACAAGTCCCTCTGGGGTAATGAGGCCTATTTCGATCCCGCCAAGTACAACTCCGCGCAAGCCGCCGTGCTCGACCGCGCAAGCGGCAACGTCATCAGCGGTAACCGCTTCAACGGCGTCGTGATCCCCGGAAAAGAATTCCCAGCCGCCGGCAAGGGCCGCGTCCCGGCCATTGACTCCGGACTCTACAACAACCTGCTCTCTGGAGGCAACGCGTACCCATCTCCGAACCAGTTAGACATCACGCCGCGCCTCGGCTTGGCATACTCATTCGGCAACAAGCAAGTCATTCGCGCCGGCTTCGGCGGCTTCGTTTCCCGCCCCGGGGTTTATGACTCGGTCTTCCTCGGCGGCAACCCGCCCTTCCAGCCGATGGCTTCTGTTACCAACGGCATCGCGGATCAGCCGGGTGGCGCAACCCGCACGCAGTTCCCGCAGTTCTTCATGACCATTGACCGCGCGTATAGGATCCCACGGAGCTACAACTGGAACGTGAGCTATCAGCGCGAAATCGGATTCGCCACTACCCTCGAAGTGGGCTATGTCGGCACCTCCGGCAACTACCTCGCCCGCGAACGCGACCTGAACCAACTACCTACCGGGACCACATTCCAGGCCGCCAACGCCGGCGCTAACGTCAACTTCCTGCGTACCTTCAAGGGTTTTGCCAACATCCCCATGTTGGAGCACTCCGGCCGCAGCGAATACAACGGTCTACAGGTCGAGCTGAACCGCCGCTTCACCAAGGGCCTTCTGTTCGGCTTCGCCTACACCTTATCCAAATCCATGGACGGCAACTCCGGTCCGCGTGAAGGCTTCATCGACGTCTTCAACCAGGGCCTGAACTGGGGTAAGTCGAGCTTCGATACGCGGCACGTCGCGGTTGTCAACTTCGTCTATGAACTGCCGTTCTTCAACAGCTCGGCGAGCAAGCTTACGCGTACCGTCGCTGGTGGATGGCAGTTGAGCGGCGTCACCCAGTGGCAGACGGGTTCCCCGTTTCTCATTGGCAACGGCGACGACTACCTCGGTATCGGTTCAAGCAACACCAAAACCTGGAACCTAAGCGGCGATCCCTCTCTGAAACACGAGTTCGCCAACGTGAACGCGAGTGGCAATTATACGGGCGTTACGAACTTCTGGTTCGATCCTGTCCGTAACTCAGCTGGCGCACAAACGTTGGCCACCCGGCCCGCAAACGGTGCGCTCCCGAACCAGAACCGCAACTCGATCGGCTTGCACAACCCCGGCTTCCAGAACTGGAACCTGGCGGCGTTCAAGAATTTCCGGTTCGCCGAACGTCAGAACATCCAGTTCCGCCTGGAAGCTTTCAACTGGAACAACCACCCGAATTGGAATGGTGTGGACAATAACCCCACTTCCGCCACCTTCGGGCTGGTAACCGGTAAGGGCAGTGAACGCAACCTGCAGCTCAGCTTGCGTTACAGCTTCTAACGGGAAGCCAACTTCAGCCAACCACAACGGCCGCTCTTCGGGGCGGCCGTTGCCATTGGCAGCCACCACAGTTCGGTGTGCGGACTTGGAACAGTTAGGCCCCTAAGTTCGGTACAATCGGACCGATCCGGCTCGGAAGCCGGACCGGCCTTTTCTTGTGCAAGCCTTCACCCCTTGGGAAAAATCCGAACTGCCCGATCCGCCGGTCTTCCGTGCCCGCGAGTGGACAAGACTCATCGGCCCCGGCCTTCTGATGGCGGGGTCCAATATCGGCGGGGGCGAATGGCTCTTCGGGCCGCTCGTGACTGCCCAGTACGGAGGGCGCGTGCTGTGGATTGCCACAATCGCGATCCTCGTGCAGGTCTGCTATAACCTCGTCATTCAGCGGTACGCGCTCTACTGCGGCGAGTCCGTGCTGGTTGGATTTCTTCGAACGCCGCCCGGCACGCGGTTCTGGATTGCGTTCTATTTGGTGATCGACCTCGGCAGCTACTGGCCATATCTGAGCGCGAACGCAGCCGTGCCGATCGCCGCGGTCATCCTGAAACGACTGCCCACTGCCAACGACGGAGACTTGGTCCGGACACTCAGCTACGGTGTCTTCCTGACAGCATTCGTGCCGCTCATTTTCGGCGGCAAGATCTACAACTCGCTTGAGCGCGTGATGGTCACGAAGTTGACCCTGATCCTGACTTACCTGGGCGCAATCGCCTTTTTTTGGGTGAGCTGGGATTCGAAATGGGAGATCCTCTCCGGCCTGTTTCGTTTCGGCGCGCTGCCCGAGACTGAGTTCAGTTGGGCGACACTCGCGGCGTTCGCGGCCATTGCGGGTGCGGGCGGATTGACCAACATCGCGTTCTCCAATCTCGTGCGTGACAAGGGGTGGGGAATGGGCGCGGAGGTGGGCGCGATTCCGAGCGCGGTTGGCGGCAAGACAATCAAACTTTCGCACACAGGCAAAGTGTTCGACCTCACCGCGGAGAATCTCTCCCGCTGGAAAGGGTGGATGAGCCTGTTGCTCCGCGATCAAATGGCGCTGTGGGCCCCGGCGTGCGTCGTCGGAATGGCGTTGCCGGCCATGATCTCGTATGAGTTCATCCGCGGCGCGAAGAACATTGAAGGCAACGCCGTGGCCGCCATGACGGCTCGCGCGATCGCCGACC
>SHUI01000254.1 GCA_009697455.1 Bryobacterales bacterium | reverse complement strand
GATCGCGAGGCTCGAAACTAGGCCGAGTCCGGCGGCCATTGCCTGTCCTCCATCGCCTCCCACGGTCAGACTGCCGGTTCCCGCGACCGTGGAAATGATCCCCGCCGGATCGACCTTTCGGATTCGCGCGTTGAGCTGATCTGCAATGTACAGATTCCCCGCGCGGTCGACGGCAACTGCGGTTGGCGTGTCTATTTGGGCTGCCGTCGCGGGCCCCGCATCCCCACGAAATCCCGGCGTTCCAGTACCTGCCACCGTCGTAATCACGCCATCGACTGTGACTCTCCTAATCCGGTGGTGGCCCGTGTCGGCAATAAACATGTTGCCATCGCGATCAAACGCGATTCCATATGGATTACATAGGCTCGCATTCGGCGCGAGGCGGTTGTCGCTGTCAAATGCGCAGCTTCCGTTGCCGGCTACGGTCGTAATAATTCCCGCAGCATCCACTTTTCGAATGCGGTAGCGTTCGACGATGTAGTAATTTCCCGAGTCAACCACCACAGTCCGCGGGAAGATGACCTGCGCGGCGCTTGCGGGACCCCTGTCGCCTTTGAAGCCCGGAACCCCGTTTCCCGCGATCGTGCTGATCTTCCCGGTTGTGTCCACTCTGCGGATTTGGCTGTTGCTACTGTCGGCAATCAGTAGATTCCCGGAGGCATCGACAGCCACGCCTCGCGGCGACAGCAGTTGCGCGCTCACGGCTGGGCCGCCGTCCCCCGCTGTCGTTACGGTTCCCGCGAAGGTCTCAATGATTCCATTCGTAGCCTTGCGGACCTTGTTGTTGTCGGTGTCGGAGATGTAGATGACACCATCCTTGCCGACCGCGACGCCGGTCGGAAACCGGAACGTCGCCTGCAACGCGGGTCCGCCATCGCCGCTGTATCCGAAACCTCCGCTTCCGGCGACGCTGGTTACGATACCGCTGGGTGAAATCTTCCGGACTCTTTGCGTCGTGAATTCCACGTAGTGTAGATTACCCGCCGAATCGAAAACCAGAGCTTCGACGTCGTTAATCCGCGTCTGCGTCGCCACGGAAAATTCCGTACTCACGGACGAGAACTCGCCCTGCCCGGCAAATGTGGTGATCAGCCCACTGGGCTCAATTTTGCGAATGCGGAGGTTGTAGGAATCCGCTACAAAAATGTTCCCGAAAGTGTCGATAGCAAGGCCCGCCGGAAATCGAAATTGCGCAGCAATGGCTCGGCCGCTGTCGCCGCTGAACCCCGCGCTGCCGCTTCCCGCGAATGCACTGACAGTTCCGCCGGGGACTACTTTTCAAATTCTGTGGCTTTCGCTGTCGACAACCACCAGGTTTCCGTCCGCGTCAACAACGAGTCCCCGCGGATTCTTGAAATTCGCGCTGGTGGCAGGGCCGCCGTCCCCAGATGTTCCGTAGCTGCCGTTCCCAGCCACAGTGGAGAGGACTCCAGACGGGCTGACTCTTCGTATGACGTTATTGCCCGAATCGGAGAAATAGAAATTGCCCTTACTGTCGAGGACCATGTCCCACGGTCCGTCGAGGCGCGCTGCGGTGGCGGGGCCACCGTCGCCGCTGTAGCCCGGCTGTCCGGTTCCCGCTATCGTCGTGATGATTCCAGACGGGCTGATCTTCCTGATTCGATTCTGGCCGGTATCGGCGATATATACATTGTTCGCCGAATCCGTCATCACGCGGCTGGGGCTGACAACAACCGCGTTTTTTGCCGGCCCGCCGTCGCCGGTGCTCAAGTTGCCGGCCACTGAACTGATCACATAATAATTCGGGGTCTGCGCAAATAAGATAGAACTGCACGCAAACGGAAGGAGGCAATAGCGTCGAGGGCGAGGCATTGTTCACGTTCTCCGGTCTCTTGAAATGAGCTCACGTCCATGATGACGGACTACCCCCCATTTTTCAAGAGAAGTGTAGAGAAAAGTTGAACAGAACGGGATTCATCCGCCGTTCAATGGATCGTGTCCGCGAGCGAGAATATCGGCAGGTACAGCGCGACCAGCACGAACGCCACGAACATCCCCATGAAGATCATGATCGCGGGTTCGATAAGCGATAGCGTCGCTGCCATCTGCGTGCTGACGTCTTCTTCGTAGAACTCGGCAACGCTGGTCAGCATGGCCGGAAGAGCGCCGGTCGATTCGCCTACTTCGATCATGTCAATTGCGAGTTCCGGGAAAATCCCCGTCGATTCGAGGGACTTCGAAAGCGCCTGGCCCTCGCGGACAAGCTTCGACGCCTTGTCGAGAGATTTCCGCAAGAGCGCCGTTCCAAGCGAATCCGCAGCCGTCTCAAGTCCCTGCACAAGTGGAATGCCGCCTGTCAACAGCGTACTCAGAACCCTTGAGAATTGCGCCACTTGAAACTTGATCCAGATCGGGCCGAGCAACGGCGTCCGCAACTTCACAAGGTCGATCTTCCCTCGTGCCGCCTCGCCCCGCGCCCAGTACTTGAACAGAACGCCGCTCGCAAACAGCGCACCGATGCCGACAAGGATGTATGCCCGCGCCGTCGTTCCGACCGCAATCAGAATCCGCGTGATGTCCGGTAATTGCGCGCCCATGCTGTTGTATAGCTCCGCGAAATTCGGCACCACGAAGGTCACGAGGAAAACGATCAACAACAACACCAGCACGATCAGCACCGAAGGGTAGAGCAGCGAAACCAGCACCTTCTTCCGCACGGATAGCGACATTTTCTGGTACGTGATGTAACGGTCAAGAACCTCAACCAGGCTTCCGCTCTTCTCGCCCGCCATCACGGTTGTGATGTATATCTTCGGAAACAGGCCCTGCATGCGGTAGGCTTCCGAAAGCAGCACGCCTCCCCGAACCTCATCGCGGACGGCCTTGATAGGTCCGGTGAGTTTGGCGTCTGTGAGACGGTCCGCAAGAAGGTCGAGTGACTTCAGAATCGGGAGGCCCGCGCGAATCAGGGTCACGAACTGCTGGTTGAAGATGAGAAATTTCTCGATGTCCAGCTTCTTACGTTTTCCGAAGAACGAGGTCGAAGAGATGCCCGCTATCGCGTTACGCGGCTTGATCGAATACACCAGGAACCCCTGCTGGGAGTAGCGCTCCCGCAATTCCTGTTCGCTCGCTGCGTTTGCCACCTGCTGGTGCATCTCGCCCCGCGTATCCGCGTATTTCAGAATCCATTCAGCCATGTTATTCGCGGTACTCGAACAACTCCGGTCTTAGGGGAGGGTTGAGTTTTTCGTCCTCAAAGCTGAAATCGAGCACCGACTGATCTTGCCCCGTCACCTGCACCCTTCGGATCCGAGCGTCGGGCGTCACCAGAAAATCGACCTTGGAATAAGGGAGATTGGCCGATTTCGGCTCGGCCGATATCCAAACGGCGCCGCTCTCTTCACGCGCGGAGAAGCCTTGGAAGTCCTTCTCGAAATGAAGGCGGCCCAGCAGGAACGCGAGCGGCGCCCGCATGTCCTCCGTTTCGCGGGCCTTCATTTTTTCGACTTGGCCGGTGGACGGGCTGAACAGAAAGAAAGTCTTCCCGTCTGAGAGAAACAGCTTGCCCGCGGGGTCGGCGTATTCCCAGCGCATGCGACCCGGCTTTCGAAGGTAAAGAGTGCCGGATTCGGTGCGCGCCGCTTTGCGCCCTTGCTTGTAGGATTCAATGAATTTCACCTGAAGCGTCTGGGCGCGGTTGTAGCGCTTCTCCACCTGATTGAGCATCCCGGCGGGAACCGCGGTCTCCGCGAATAGGCCGTGGCCGAGCGCCATGACGATAAAGAACAGCCTCACATGGAGTTAGACGCTCCAAGGCATCGAAACGTGGAGGCAAAAAGGGGCGGGAGCCGGTGCGTTCGCCCTTCTTTGCCTTACAACTGGGGAACCTTCCCGCCTCATTCACGCGTTAGTCCGGACCGGCGGGGCCGTAACTAAAAGAGACGAACCAGCCGACAGACTGTAGCCGGGCAGGCTCCTTCGGTGGGTCGAAAACCGCGAGGGTGACTCCAGGCTTGCAATCCGGGCTGGGGCCCCATCCGCTCCAAACCCCGAAAGGCCTGTCTTTTGGCTGCGCAGCCATCGAAGCGGGCCTGATCGGCTTCGCGTGGCATCCGGCAAACTTGTGGCAACCGGAAGGTAGTAGTGGGGTCGCGTAAGCCTGCTGGTCGGGCGGAGGAGGGGTCCCGCGCCGACTACGCGGGGATTCGCCGTTGAAGCGGGCATCCGTCCGTACCGGCCCCAACCGTTTTTTAGCAATCCTTAACTAGAACAGCGCCTGGAACTAATCAGCGCTTCGGCCCGAAAAATGCCACGACACCCAGCGTCAAAGTATTCTGCGTTTTCCAGGAGGCAAGTTGATTCCCGCGATCGAAGAACGGCATGTCTGAACGATCATGACGATACTCAAGGCGGGCAAGAAGCCCCTCCACCCACTTGTATTCACCGGTCAGCGTGAAGGACTGCAGCCTTTGCTTCTGCCCGGTGATGAAGCCGTCCGTGTCGTCGTAGACTTCATAGCGCGGCGAGAACGCCCAGCGGTCATTGGCCGCGAAGCGCCCGGCCATGCCGAATGCTACCCACGTTGCATCCTTCGACGCCGTCAACTTCGACTCCTTGCCGTAATCGAAGTTGAAATAGAAGTTCACCTTTTCCGAGGGATTAAGATTAACGACCGTGTCGTAGAAGTTGCGTTTTCCTGTGTTCGTACCATTCTTTTCCGGTCCGACGTAGTAGGTGTTAAACCACGCGAACTTTTTGTTCTTCGGCGTGTAGGCCGTCGTGAAGCCGAACGTTCTGCCGGAGTTGTTGTCCTCTACGTTGTTCCAGCCGTTAACAACCTGCAGACCTACCGCGAACACTTCATTCAGCGGCTTGGTGATGCGGGCACCGAAGTGATAGTAGGGTCCGTTTGTATAGAGGAAGCCGCGGCCATAGCTCCATGTCAGGTTATTTTCGGTCAATTCCGCGCCGGCCGATGTGTAAAACTTACCAAAGTCGATCTGAACTCCACCCATGCTCTTGGGCTTCAAGCTCACGTAGGCCTGCGGGATGTAGCGGACAACGTCGGCGGTCGCCGGATCCGTCGCGTGAAAAACCTCCCACGCGCGCCCAAAGCCCAGATCGAGCTTGAAGCCAACCGGATCCGGATCGTGATCCAAGCCGAACTTGACCATGTTCAAAGAAAACTGATTGGCCTTGACTTCGAAGTTACGGAGATTGTTGGCCCGACTGGCGGGGTGGTTCGAATTGAATGAGTAGTAGCCATCAATCAGGCCGGTGAAATTGATCGGCCCGGCCGACCAGACGCTGGGAGCTGGGGCGGCCGCGGCATCCGCCTTCTTGTCCGCGTCTTTCTTGTCCGCATCCGGCGCCTGCGCGAGACAGATTCCCATGGCCGAAGCCAGCAACAACGACGCAAACACACACCTACAGTCATTCAATCGCATGAATTCTCCCTAAGAGTTGAGTTTCGATAACCAGTTACGAGCGAAACGCCGTCTGCGCGGGAAGTGCCCGCCCACAAAAACACGGTGCGGAGCGAAATCCTCGCCGCAGACTTTCTCTTCAATCTTAAGGGCCACCCTAGCGGGGCCACAAGACAATAATTTCTATTTGGTGAATCGAAAATCCTTACAGGAGGGAAGACCTCCGGCAAGGCGGGTTTACGCCCGTTCCTGGTCCTTGTACTGCAACTGGTACAGCTTCCAGTAAACGCCTCGCTCGCTCAGCAGTTCCTGGTGAGTGCCGCTCTCGCGTAACCGGCCCTTGTGCATGACCAGAATGCGGTCGGCGCGCTGGATCGTGCTGAGCCGGTGCGCGATCACAATCGAGGTTCGCCCTTCCACGATTCGCGAAAGTGCCTCGCGGATACGCAACTCCGTCTCGGTATCCACACTTGACGTCGCTTCATCGAGAATCAGGAAATGCGGATCGTGCGCAAGCGCCCTCGCGAACCCGATCAACTGCTTCTGCCCGGTGGAGAGCGAACTGCCGCGCTCCTGCACGGCGTGGCCGATGCCTTCGGGAAGCTCTCGCAGAAACGCCCCCAGATTGACCTGCTCGGCCGCCTCCTCCGCGTCCTCCCGCCCGATTCGTTCCGTCCCCATGCGAATGTTATCTTCAATCGTTCCGGTAAAAAGGTAGGGATCCTGCAACACGACTCCGAAGTGGCTTCTCAGCGCGGTGGGGTCGAATTCGCGGATGTCGACTCCGCCGATTCGTATCGCACCGCGGGCCACGTCGTAGAAGCGCAGCAGCAGGCTGATAATTGTTGTCTTTCCCGCTCCGGTATGCCCCACGACGGCGATCGTTTCTCCCGGTTCAATCGCAAAGCTGACGTCCCGAAGTACCCACTCGTCGTCCTTGTAGGCGAACCAGACATGGTCGAACTCGATTCGCGCACTCGCTTCAGGCATTGCCCGGGGCTCCCGCGGTCCGGCAATCTCCGCCCGCGTGTCGAGCAGCCCGAACACACGTTCGGCCGAGGCCATTGCCGACTGAAGAATGTTGTACTTCTCGCTAAGATCCTGAATCGGGCGGAAGAACCGCGTGCTGTATTGCACAAACGCCACGAGTACTCCGAGCGTGAGGCCGCCGCCTTCCACACGAAAGCCGCCCACCGCCAGCACGGCGGCGAGCGACAGGTAGGAGAGGAACTCGACCGCTGGATAAAACCACCCGTACGCCGTGATTGTGTCCTTGTATGCGTCCATGTGGACCTTGTTGATCCGGTGGAATTCCTCGCGGCTGCGCGATTCACGGTTGAACAGATGCAGGACCACGATGCCTGTCATGTGCTCCTGAAGGTATGAGTTGATCCGGGCAATAGCGACGCGAATGCTTCGAAAACTCTGCGTTACCGCGCGCCGGAACCGCCCCGTTACGGCGACGACGCCCGGCATTACGAGCAGCATCACAACCGTCAGCATCGGGCTCAGTTGAAACATCACGGTGGTAATGAACGCCAACGTGAGCAGGTCGCCGCAGATCGTCACGAGTCCAGACGCGAACAATTCGTTGAGCGTATCG
>SHUI01000011.1 GCA_009697455.1 Bryobacterales bacterium | reverse complement strand
CCGGCCGCCGAACGGACGAACTGGACGATTTCTTCGAGGGCCGCGCCCCGTTTGAATTACCGCCACCACGCCGTCGCGCTTCAGCGCTTCCGCGTCTTCGTCCGGGATGATTCCGCCTACGACTACCTTTAGGTCCGTCATTTCTTTCTCGCGCAGCAGCGCCATTATGCGCGGAGCGATCGCGTTGTGCGGGCCCGGCAGGATTGACAGGCCGATGACCTGCACGTCTTACTGCAACGCCGTGTTCACAGTTACCTCCGGCGTTTGTCTCAGGGCGTCGAATCGACTTCATTCGGCTGGAGACTGTTCAGAAGATGGGGTCGGCTTCCGGCGGAGGCCCAGCACCAAGAGGCAGTGGAGAACTCTATCGGAAATTTCCTGCCGAAAATCCTCAGCACCAAGCAGTCCATGGCAGAGACGATTTCTCAGATTCCATCCTCTCGAATCGGCCAGCAGCACGATGAAATAGTTCGTGGTGTCTTCTCCGAGCACTCCGATTACTGGACTTTCGTGCAAAATTCTATTTAAGTTCTTGAGCTGCATGGTTCCGTCCTTCTTCGGCTCGTTTATCGCCATGCCAAGTAATCCCAGAAGCACTCGCAACCCCTGCTCGATCTGTGGCACCAGCACGCTGATTGCGGTGATGTGGTCCTTTCTGCAATAGGCCTCGAGGCCGTGCTTTATGAGATCCCGCTTATCGTCATCGAAGAAGGGGGACTCATACAGGTGCGCTAGAATCAACTCCGCAGTCAGATGATGCTTCTCGAAAGTCTTCGCGAGACTACCACGGAGTAATGGGGCGCGAAAGGAGATGCTTTCTCCCAACTTGAAATAGAGTCGCCCGTTTCGATCCTCGGCGATTGGCCCCGCTTGTCCAGAGATATGCCCTTCGCTGATTTTCTCGACTCCAATTAGCGCGATGAGGGGATGCTTCTTTTCAAGAATATTGAGCGCTTCCTCAGCATCGCTTGTTTTGGGAATAAAATGGGCTGCGATTAGACGAAGTACGTCTCTTGGAGGCCCTTGTGTTATCGCATCGAAGTAGGCTTCAAGTTCACTACGATCAATCGAAGCGCTAAAGGCAAGCTCCTTCATTTCACCGGAGGCCTGCTTGCCTTTCTCTGTGCCTGCGATCTGCACCCGTTCGGCATCTCGGGCCATCCCCTGTCGCCGATAGTCTTCAGCGGTCGAACGGAGCCAAGTCATGCCACGCAGCCCATCGGCTTCTTGGCTAATCGCCTCGAATGCGCCGCCGTAGCGCCGGACCACTCGTTCCACTTCATCTTGGCGGCCGATCCGTTTGTAATGCGAGACTAGGCGCTCTCCCGCCGCTTTTGCATCCCAAGGGGAGAACCGCTCTCCGTCCTCCATCTTGGTGCATCGAGCCAGATCTACTTCCAGAAGATCGATGATGTTCTTCTGCTGCTCCTCCGACAACGGGACCCTTTTGTTCGTGTACAGCGCATCAAAGAGAAAGACCAAGGCACCGCCAACTTGGGCTTGGGTCAGTTGAGCGTGCAAGGCAAAAAGTGCACCGCTAGATTCTTCGATCCTCTTCCTGCCGTCTATTCGAAGGGCGAGTTCAATGGCTCGTTGGCCCTGCCGGATACCAATCGCTGGGTCGACGTAGAGATTGCTGTTCACACTCTCCAGGTAACCGTCAATAGCACGCTGAGCGAACTCGATCTCGGGATTCTGCTTCGTGACCACGGAATGAAGATCCCACACCAAATCGGCATAGCGGGATTTCAAGACTGGATGGGGCGTTTGCTTTGAGCGTTCCTTCCAATAGTCCAAACTTTCGCCGTCAATGTCCGTGATGCTTGGAGTTTCTAGCGAAGTACCATCGTTCCTGATCTGCTGAAAGACGGGGCCGAAGTGCGTTCCCCAAACACTCCTTTCCTCCCAGCCCATCGACATGAAGTTGAACGCCGCTACTTCACTCCACGCCCCCTTTCTCTCATCCTCCGAGAGGCCATCAGCAAGGTGCTTCCCGCCTAGCGAAGTGCCCAGTTCGAAGGCTTTGAGCGGCTGAATACCGCTCTCGATACGTTCGAGAAGTTCCAGGACCGATTGGGGAACGACGATGGCCATCGACAGATTGTCCTTAATTCAGCGTACTCTCAATGAGCCGTTATCGTGCTGACTTTGGCGGGGAAGGACTTCCCGTCTTTCATCCAAGTGCGACGTCCACGAACCCATTTTCTTCGGAGAGTGCTCGGCATCGGCTTCGCCGAAACGACGCGTGGCTCAGGCTCTCGGCTGCAAGTCTCCGCCAAATCTCCGCTATCCAACTGCTCCACGTACGAACCGCACGATGTCTTCAAGCGCCGCGCCTGGTTGAAATACGGCCGCCACGCCGTCGCGCTTCAGCGCTTCCGCGTCCTCGTCCGGAATAATTCCGCCGACGACTACCTTGACGTCCGTCATCTCTTTCTCGCGCAGCAGCGCCATTACGCGCGGCACGATTGCGTTGTGCGCGCCCGAAAGGATTGAGAGGCCAATTACCTGCACGTCTTCCTGCAGCGCGGCGTTGACGATCATCTCAGGAGTCTGTCTGAGGCCTGTGTAAATGACCTCCATGCCTGCGTCGCGGAGAGCGCGCGCGATCACTTTTGCGCCGCGATCGTGGCCGTCAAGACCGGGTTTTGCTACTAATACTCGGATTGGTCGTTGCATAGTCATCGGGCGCCGGAGCCGCGCTCCGCGCGGCAGGCAGTCGGAAGCGACTGCCCCACCAAGACCCAGGAGCGCCACTCCTCGCCAGGCCCCTGGGCTTGTCCTACGTTACACAAGGGCAGCCTCCGTGTAGGATCCAAAGACTTGCCGCAGGGCATCGCAGATCTCGCCTACCGTCGCGTAGGCTCGCACCGCGTCCAGAATCAGCGGCATCGTGTTTTCGGCGCCTTCGGCGCCTCGCTTCAGCGCGCTCAGCGCCCGCTCCACCCGCGGACCGTCACGGCGCGCCCGGAGCGCCGCCAATTTCCTGACCTGATGCTCGCCGGCGCTCCGGTCGATCTGCAAGATCTCGATCGGCGGATCCTCCGAACGGTAAGCGTTCACGCCTACGATAACCTTTTCGCCGCTCTCGATCTCCTGCTGATAGGCGTAACTCGCGGCCGCGATCTCGCGCTGTGGAAACGACGCCTCGATCGCCGGAATCATGCCGCCCATGTCGTCGATTCGACGGATGTAATCACGCGCGGCGTCTTCCGAGTCCGCCGTCATCCGCTCCAGAAAGTAACTACCACCGAAGGGGTCGGGCACGGCCGTCACGCCAGACTCATACGCCAGCACCTGCTGCGTGCGAAGGGCGATCGTGACCGCGTGCTCTCCCGGCAGGGCGTAGGCTTCGTCGAGCGAATTCGTGTGCAGGGACTGGCATCCGCCCAACACCGCCGCCATCGCCTGCAAGGACGTTCGCGCCACGTTGTTGTAAGGCTGCTGCCACGTCAGCGAACACCCCGCAGTCTGCGCGTGAAACCGCAGCTTCAGGCTGCGCTCGTCCTTCGCGCCGAACCTGTCCCGCATCAGCTGCGCCCACAGCCTGCGCGCCGCGCGAAACTTGGCGATCTCTTCGAAGAAGTCATTATGCGCGTTGAAGAAAAAGCTCAGCCTCGGCGCAAATTCGTCAACCGCCAGCCCCCGCCGAAGCGCCCATTCCACATACTCAACGCCGTCGCGCAGAGTGAAGGCGATTTCCTGCACCGCGGTCGATCCGGCCTCGCGAATGTGGTAGCCGCTGATCGAAACCGGATTGAACTTCGGCGTGTGGCGCGCGGCAAACTCGATGGTATCGGTGACCAGCCGCATCGACGGGCGCGGCGGATAGATGTACTCTTTCTGCGCGATGTATTCCTTCAGGATGTCGTTTTGCAGCGTGCCGGACAGATCCCGCCAATCCACGCCCTGCTGCTCCGCGACCGCCAGATACATGGCCCAAAGCACCGAAGCCGGCGAGTTGATCGTCATCGAGATACTCACTCCGCCAAGCGGAATTCCGTGGAGGAGAATTTCCATATCTTCGAGCGAGCTGATCGCCGCGCCGCATTTCCCGACCTCGCCTTCGGACATCGGGCTGTCCGCGTCGTACCCCATGAGCGTCGGAAGATCGAACGCTACCGAAAGCCCCGTTTGCCCTTGCGCCAGCAGATAGTGGTAACGCCGGTTTGTTTCCTCCGGCGTGGCAAAACCCGAGAATTGACGCATGGTCCATAGCCGGCTTTTGTACATGCCGCGATGGATGCCGCGCGTGTAGGGGAACTCGCCGCAGGCCTCAAGCGGATCGCCGCGATCGTTTTCGTCGTAGACGGGCTTCACGGGAACGCCGCTGGTGGTAGTCTTCGTCATTGCGGCTTCAATCATGCTCAATGCTCATCATACTCAACGCCGATCAGGAACAATCCGCAGGCAGGCGCGGACGGCCCCGCTTTCTTCTCCGAACCGGGATCCAGGAGCGCGAGCAGGCCCTCTTGGCCTAGATTCCCCTTCCCCGCCTCGATCAGTGTTCCCACGATATTCCGGACCATGTGCTTCAGAAAACCACTGCCCCGCACGCGGTATACAAGACGGTCCGGGGCGGCCTCCAGTTGAGAGGAGAAGATCGTTCTTACCTTCGACCTCCCTTCCTTATCCGAATCGTCCGCGGCGGCAAACGCCCCAAAGTCGTGCTCGCCTTCGAGAATTGGAGCGAACAAGCGCATCGGCTCCACATCCAGCCGGAACGGATAGTGATGAACATAGCGGCGCTCGAAGGGTGAACAGACCTCCCCGCGAAAGATCCGGTACTCGTAGGTCTTCGCGACGGCGTCATAGCGCGGATGGAATTCCGCTTGGGCCTCCGCCGCGGAGGTCACTCGAATTGAGGCCGGGAGCAACCGGTTAATCGCCTTTTTGAGATTAGCCGCCGGGATCGGATTGCCGATCGAAAACGCAGCCACCTGCGCGAGCGCATGAACTCCGGCATCGGTGCGTCCGGAGCCGGCTACTGAAACCGGTTTCCCTTCGATCTCCCCCACGATGGCTTCGAGCGCACCCTGAACAGTGGGAAGACCCGGCTGCACTTGCCACCCATGGAAATCGGTTCCGTCGTATGCGACGGAGACTCGAATCCGGCGCATTCCAGGGGACCCCTCCACTATGCGGGCCTGGATCCGGGCTTCGTGACCGGGATTCCTTGGGCGCAAAGAGGGCAACTCTCGGGGGGATACGCCACCACTTGCAGCGTCGCGAGCGCCACCCGCGGGACGCCGACCCTGGCCGCCCCGCCACTCCTGTCGATAATCGACGCCGCCGCGGACACCGTCGCCCCGGCCGTGGTGAGGAGGTCCACGACCTCCTTCGTGCTGCCGCCAGTCGTGATCACGTCCTCGACTACAACTACGGTCTCCCCAGGAGTAACGGCGAACCCCCGCCGCAACGTCATCTTACCGGAGGAGTCCCGTTCCGTAAAGACAAAACGCGCCCCCAGAGCGCGAGCCACTTCGTGTCCAATGATGAGTCCGCCCACCGCCGGAGACGCCACCGCGTGAACTTTTCCCTGGAGAAGCAGCCGGTCGAGTTCCCGCGCCAGTTGCAGGCCAAGCAGTGCCGCTTGCTCCGGATGCTGCAGGACCAACGCGCATTGAAGGTATTCCGGACTGTGAAGCCCGCTGGTGAGCCGGAAATGCCCGCTGAGGTAGGCGCCGGTCGCGCGGAAGGTCTCCAGAACGGATCCGGTTTCAGTATCTGCTTGCGGCGTCACAAACGCCTACTATACCATTGATAGAATAAGGTTCAGATTGAGGAAAAACTTGACTCGCGTCCCCTTGGCTGTGTTGTGTGTGTTCCTGACGGTCATTCCGAACGCCGGCGCGCAGACTCCCGTCCCACCGCCTCCTTCGAGGGCCAACGCCCACACGATGGAGCAACGTTCCACGGGCCGATTCGACCGCTTCACCATGAACTATCGCGAAGTCACGGTCCCGCCGGTCAACCTCGCCAATTCGAATCGTATCGATTCGCTGCTCCGCGCCGGACGGCTGTACCTCTCCCTGCAGGACGCTCTTGCGCTGGCGCTTGAGAATAACCTCGATATCGAGCTCCAGCGCTACGGCCCGCAGATCGCCGACGCCGACATCCTGCGCGCCAAAGCCGGCGGCCTGCTGCGCGGCGTTCCGACCGGCGTTACGGCGGGTCCTGGAGGCGCCGCGGGGCAAACCGGTCAAGCCACGGGCATCACCCAAACGGCCGGTCAGCAGGCGGGCGCAACCACGGGCACCGTCATCAGCCAGACAGGGTCAACGATCCCGAACCTTGACCCCGTGCTCACCGGCCGTCTCAGTTGGGCACATACTTCGGTGCCTCAGACGGCCGCCTTCGTCACTGGCACCAACGCATTCATCAACCGCAACGACCTGGCGAATTTCAATATCGGCCAGTCGTTCCTGACGGGAACAAGCATTAACTTTGGATACGCCAATTCCCGTGCGCATTCCAACAGCCTGCGCGCCGACTTCAATCCATCCAACAGCGGCAGCGCCAGTCTGAATATTACGCAGAAGCTTTTGCAGGGCTTTGGCCGCGCGGTCAATAACCGCAATATCGTCGTCGCCCGGAACCAGCGGGAAATCTCGGATCTGGTCTTTAAGCAGCAGGTCATCACGACGGTGTCGGCAATCACCAACCTCTACTGGGATCTGGTGAGCTTCGGCGAAGACGTCAAAGTGAGGAGACAGGCTCTGGAGCTGAATCAGAAGCTCTACGAGGACAACAAGAAGCAGGTTGAAATCGGCACGCTCGCGCCCATCGAGATCGTTCGCGCGGAGGCCGAAGTCGCGCGGGCCCAGCAGGATTTGACCATATCCGAAACGCAGGTTCTGCAGCAGGAGACTATTCTCAAAAGCGCTCTGAGCCGGACCGGCGTCGCGAGCCCGGCGATAGCCAGCGCGCGCGTGGTGCCTACGGACCGCATCAACATGCCCGAGAAAGAGGCAATCGAACCGGTTCAGGATATCGTGACCACGGCGCTCTCCGCGCGTCCCGAAATCGCGCAGCGGCGCATCCAGGTCGAGAACACGAAGATCGGCTTGAGAGGTTCGAAGAGTCAGCTCCTGCCCACCGTTGATGGCTTCATAAATATGGCGAACAACGGTTTGGCCGGCGAGGTGAATCCTCTGCCGCTTCCTGGCGCGGCTCCCGGCTTTCCGCCCGTGCCGCGGGCCCCCACGGCGTTTTTCGTCGGCGGCTACGGCACGGTGCTCACCCAATTGTTCGCGCGCAATTTTCCGGATTACAGCGCGGGCTTTACCCTCAATATTCCCTTACGGAACCGCGCGGCGCAATCCGACATGATTCGCGATCAACTTGCGGTGCGGCAGCAGGAGATTGGTTTGCAGCAGCTCGAAAACCAGATTCGCGTGGATGTTCAGAATGCGCTCATCGGGTTGCAGCAGGCGCGGGCACGGTACCAGGCTGCGACCAAGGCGCGGGTGCTTCAGGAGCAGACCTTGGACGCCGAGCAGAAGAAGTACGCGCTCGGGGCGTCGACGATCTTCAATGTGATTCTGGTGCAGCGGGACTTGGCGCAGGCGCAATCGGCGGAAGTGGCGGCGCTCAGCAACTACAGCAAGGCGCGGGTCGAATTCGACCGGGCAACGGGACAGACGCTGCCGCACTCGAGCGTAACGGTGGACGAGGCGTTTAAGGGTTCGGTCGCGAGGCCGCCTAGCCCATTGCCGGCGACGGATCCGAAGTAGCGCGCGGCGAGGAACGCGCGGTCGAAAGATGCGCGAATTCGGCGCATCAAGGTCTTCTATCACGGCGTGACGGGCCCGCCCGGAGTCTGAATTACATTTGATCCATGATGCATGGGCAACGGCGAGGTTTCGAACTGCTCGGGTCCACGACACCAGATTCGATGAGTTGGCAAGACTGCTGGCACAAATAGGCAGGATACTCGGGTCCGAAATGGGCGCAGACTGAGCAACGGCAACTGCACCGTCGTGGACAACCGCGCCGCTGCAACGAAGAGGCCGCGCGCCTCGGCTGCTGCCACGCTTCCCGGCGAACCGGCATGCCGCGCAGCGGAATCTACCTGGCCCTGGCACGGAGCGTCCCGCGCCAGGGCGCCGCAATATCGTCCCTGGCAACGACATCGCCGGCTGCCGCATGAAAGAGCACTGCATCGCCTCCGGCGCCAGCCGCCGTAAGCGGTTCCATTCAGAGCCTGGCTCCGAAGGAAGCGGCCAGGCAATCCGTGGTGTGCCGCCTCAGGCGAACGCTTTGAGTTTGACGACCATTTCCTCGCGTTTGCCGGCATCCGAAACGTACAACCCCAGCACAGAGCTGATTCTATCCCTGAGCCCTCCCAGATGCGTCGCGGCGAGTGTGTCGGCTGTCGCCCCGATCTTGGCTATCTGCCTCTCGATCACCTCAGCCGCCTTCTTCTCGTCCATGTAGGGACGGGTGACCGCCAGAAGCCTCGTAAATAGGGGACTAGGCATTGTGCTCCACAGCGACGGATTCGGCCCTCTGCGCGCCCTCCACCTGCAGGGCTAGAGCGAGCACGCTCTGACGCATTCCATCGGCGTGAGCATCGAGCTCCTCGCAGATCAGCGTGGCTTCTTCGGGATTAGAGAAGTGGTTCTTGCTGGCCTCGGCGATCCTCTCCACGCACACACCAAGCAGCGTCGCGCCAGGTCCCAGCGATCCCATGACGTCCCGCAGCGGCACCACAATGCTTCGCGCCAGGAAGAACGCCAACAAGCATGCCACCAGCACGGACAGGCTGGCTAAGCCAAGGCTCCAGTTGCGGTTGTCCTGGTAGCTCGCGATGCGCGCTCCCAGCAGGCCATCCAGTTCATCCACGGCCACGCTCCAGAACTCGAAGCTCGCGCGGTGCGCCTCGTCCTCCGCCTGCAGGTACTCCTTCTCGGTGACTTCAGGCCGTTCGGCGCTCGCCAGCCGCCGGCTCATGCCAATGAACGTCGAGGCGGCCGCCTGGTAGCGCTTCAGCGCGGGCGGAATCCGCTCCTGCAATCTCGCCCGGACGCCATAGAAGTTGGGGTCTTCGGTGAGGCTGGTGCCCGTACTCGCTACAATCCGGTCCAGATCCGCTTCCTGCATCATAGACGCCTGCACTGCGAGTTGGATCTGGTCGTCCCGTGTCAGCTTCCCGCCGCGGATTATCGCGCTCCCCAACACACCGACCCGCGCCAACCGCTCCTGCGCCTGGGGCAGCGCCAGCAGGGTTACATCCATCAGGTAGTAGCTGTCCAGATCCGGATCCAGAATCAGGTTCGAAGTGTCGCCCGCGTGTGTGATCATGCCCCGAATATCCGAGGCCAAGTGATCGTGCTTCGCCGCCAGGTCGGCGTCGGGAAGCTTGCCGGTCAGTTCGCTCCACTCGCGCCGCATTGTTTCCAACGACAGATGCTGGCGGCCTCTGGCCCCCAGTCCAGCCGTCGTGAACTGCAGCGGGGCGCCGACCTGATCCAACGCCGCCTGTGTCTGTTGGAACGCTTGGCCTACCTCCGCCTGGAGCACGGACAACCGTCCCTCACATTCCTGCCCGTTCTGACAACCCAACCGTGCAAGACGATGCTCTTGTACCTTCCGCAACAGTTCGGCCAATCCCCGTTGGACGGTGTTCCCTTTCGTCTCTTTGACGGCGAACTCGACATTCGAGTCAATGCTAACAACCATGAGATATGTCAGCACCGCGATTGGCAACGAGAACGTCAATGCGATCAGAATCATCTTTCGCGAAATGCTTACTTGCGTCAACATAAGTTCCTCTTCATAAGTTCCTCTTCGTCCTCCGTTTTTGTGGCCCGGTGTGATCTCCTGACTTCTCTATCGGTTCGCTATTCGGGTTCCAATATTGCACCTAATCTTAGGTGGGAATATTGCCCTTGCGGGCGGCGGCTAACTGTCAGGTGGAGACCTCAGCGGGCGCGTTCGGTCGCTGCTTCGCGTGGATCTCGATCCACTTCCCGTGGCGGCTCCGGTTCGCCGCAGGAACGGAATTCAGTCGTCAACAGTAAAGTGATTCGCCAAGAAGGAGTTGCGGCTGGCGTGGGCGGACTGGGCAACGTCCCTATAACGTCCTTATATGGAAACTATTTGTTGTCGTCTCCAGCAAACGACAAGCATGAAAAACGGTGCCCACACCGCCCATTCCTTCGATGACGTTGACGCTGAACGCCTCGTCATGGGCAGCACCGAAATCCACACGGTGCCCATGACTGCCCATGCATCAAATGGGGTTTGGACTCCAGTTGGACTCCACGGGCAAGGAGTTTGACGGGCCGAGGCGCGTAAGTGTTTGAGGAATTTGGTGGACCTGGACGGGTTCGAACCGTCGACCTCTTCCATGCCATGGAAGCGCGCTCCCAACTGCGCCACAGGCCCACAGGACGTACAACCTCAATATAACACGCCAAAACATTGACAGCGCAACCGTCGCCTTGCCTACAATGAAGTAATGCCATTGAGGGTTCGTTTGACAGGGCGTCTCGCGCTCGCCGTCTTTCTAGTGACGGTCTGCGCCTCCTGTCTCGTGCGCCGCCGCCAGATCAGCCATAAACGCAGCAATCCCTCCCAGAAGCTGATTACCACCGACAAGAAAACCCTGATTGACCGCATCGCATCAATCTACGGGGCGGTGAACAGCTTTAGCGCCACCGTCGATATGGTCCCCGCTCTCGGCAGCGTCGATTCCGGCCACATCACGGAATACAAAGATGTCCGGGCCTACATTCTCTTCCGGAAACCCAACTTCATTCGTTTGATCGGACTCTATCCCGTCGTGCGCAACAAGGCCTTCGATATGGTCTCCGACGGCTCCGAGTTCAAACTCTACATCCCGGGGAAGAACCGCTTCGTCCAGGGCCGGAACGAAATCGCCGCCCCTTCTCCGAACAAGATGGAGAACCTGCGTCCGCAGCACTTTCTCGAAGCGTTGATCGTGCAGCCGGTCGATTCCGATCGCGACTTGACGATTGTCGAAAATTTCACGGACGAGGAGAATGCCGACTACGTACTCTACGTCGTCAACCGCGCCCCCGACGGCCAACTGTATTTTCGACGCAATGTCTGGTTCGACCGCTTCACGTTGCGTATCATCCGGCAGAAGGTGTTCAGCGCGGCTGGAGCAATCCTCACCGACGCCCGGTACAGCGAATGGAAGAGCTTCGATGGCGTCCCGTTTCCTTCGCATATTGAAATCAACCGGCCAACCGACGAGTACGGCGTTGTAATCTCGATCACGAAGATGGATATCAACAAGGAAGGTCTCGTGACGGATGAAAAGTTCGTCCTCGAGCGTCCGGAGAACACGGAGTTGCAGGTCCTCGGGCCACTGCCGGGACCCTCGCCCGATACCACTCCAGCCGGTGTGGCGGGTGCGGCGCATCCAGCGCTCGCGCCGGCGAGGGACCGCAAGAAGAAGTGATTCTAAAACTTGTCTTCGAGAATTTGAAGCATCGCCCGCTTCGCACCGGGCTAAGTGTGTTCCTGATCGGAATTCCCGTCACGTTGATGCTTACGCTGGTGGGTCTGAGCCAGGGAATGCTCGCCGATTCGGCGCGCAGGGCCCGCGGAGTGGGAGCTGATATTGCTGTACGCCCTCCCGGCACGTCGCTCATCAGTCTTAGTACCGCTCCCATGAGTCAGAAGCTCCTCGACAAGCTGCGCGCGGAGCCTCACGTAACGCTCGCCACGGGAACCATGGTGCATCCCGTCGCCGCCGTCACGATGGTGACAGGGGTCGACCTCGATGAGTTCAACAAGATGAGCGGAGGCTTCAAGTTCATCGGCGGAGGGCCGTTTCAGGGCCCCGAAGACGTGATTCTTGACGAGTTTTACGCCCGCCAACGAGGCGTGAAGGCCGGCGGTACGATCGAAATGCTAAACCGCAAGTGGCGGGTGTGCGGCGTGGCTGAGCCCGGAAAACTCGCTCGTATCGTCTTGCCGCTCGCCACGCTTCAGGACCTCACTGGCAATAGCGGCAAGCTCAGCCAGATCTTCCTCAAGGTTGACAGCCCCGCCAACGTGGAGACGGTCATCGCCTCGCTCCGCGCTCAACTCGAAGGCTATCCAATCTACTCCATGGAAGAGTTCACGTCGCTCATTTCAGTGAACAACCTGCCGGAGCTCAGAACTTTTATTCAAGTAATGACGGTGGTCTCGGTGATTATCGGCTTCGCCGTTGTGTTTCTCTCCATGTACACGGCGGTCTTGCAGCGCACGCGCGAAATCGGAATTCTGAAATCGCTCGGAGCCTCGCAAAGCTACGTACTCCTGATAATCCTCATTGAAGCGCTACTTCTCTCCCTGGCGGGATCGTTCGCTGGCATCGGGCTTAGCTATGGTTCGCGATGGCTGATGATGAAGCTGATACCGGCCTCGCTTACGCAAGCGATCGTCCCCGAGTGGTGGCCGATCGCCGGTTTCATCGCAATGACCGGCGCAGTCCTCGGCGCGCTCTATCCGGCTTTTAGCGCGGCGCGTCAAGATCCGATCGAGGCGCTGGCCTATGAGTAAAAGTTCTGGTTCCATCATCGAGATCCAAGGCCTGCGAAAAGTCTTCCGCGTCGGTAAGGTGGACGTCGAAGCATTGCGCGGAATCGACCTCGACGTGGAACCCGGGGAATTTCTGGCCATCGTGGGCCCGTCGGGATCGGGAAAGTCGACCTTGTTCCACATCATCGGCGGATTGACGCCTCCGACGGCGGGAGCCGTGCGGGTCGCGAACCAAGATCTCACCGCGCTTGGTGACGCGGGGCGCACGCGATTGCGCAAGACGACGGTCGGTTTCGTGTTTCAGAAGTTCAACCTGTTACCGATACTCACGGCGGGCGACAACATCGCGCTCGCGCGTCACATCGGCGGAAACCGGGACGGCGAAAGCGACAGGTTTCGTGAAGTGCTCGAACTCCTGGGTATTTCGGAGAGGCTCAAACATAAGCCGAGCGAGCTTTCCGGTGGCGAGCAGCAGCGTGTGGCGATCGCCCGCGGCATCGTCAACCATCCGGCGATCCTGCTGGCCGACGAACCCACTGGCAACCTCGACAGCCAGAACTCTCAGACAGTCCTCGCTCTGCTTCGCGACTTGAACGAGCGCATGGGGCAGACGATCCTCATGATCACTCACAACCCGGAGGCTGCGGCCTACGCGCACCGGATCGTGAACATGCGCGATGGGCGCATCGTGAGTTAGGCCCGCCCCCGCTGCACCGCCCGCGCGATCTTCATGATCTCCCCGTAGCCTTCCTTATCGAATGGCGGACACCCCGTCGGAAACTGACCCAAGGGATGATTCTTCTGCCGCATCAGGAATGTACAATACGTCAGCGTCTTGCATACGCGGCGCTCGTCCAGTTCTCCCGCCGCGAGAGCGTCCACGGCGAAATCAGGATATGCAAGCGCGTTTCTCCCCACACCCACGAAGCTTATATTACCGTCCGCGATATTCTTCGCCCCGGCGTTCAGCGCGTACTTCTGGAGCCAACTGTAACCGGTCCCCACCATCGGCAAGTCCGGAAAGGTTCTCTGTAACTCGCCCGCAACCCGGAAATGACGATCCACGCCGTCGAGCGGATGCTCCGGTTGCTCATAGTTTCCATCATCCGGTTTTTCGAATGGACGCCCAATGTGCGGATTGTAATAAGGACAGGCCATCGATACGTTCAACACTTCGACGCCCCACTCCCTGAACCACTGAATGGCCTGCTTGACCTCGTGTAAATCGGGCTCCAGGGGATTCGCCGCATCCACGCCAAAACCGTATGGATACGGAGTCTCGAAATCGCATGGCACGCCGAGGCCTGTCGACGGATCGCGGAAATACGGCACGCCGTCGAAGCACCCGAGGCGCATCGCGATGGTGATGCCGCTTCCCACGGCGGCTCTAATTTTCCCCAGAACATTTCGCGTCATCCGCACGCGGTTCTCGAGCGGTCCGCCGTAGCGCCCCTCGCGCGTCTTCGCGCCCAGCAGTTCGGACATCAGGTAGCCGTGCGTCACCTTCACGTCGAGCGCGCGGAACCCGGCCGCCACCGCCAGTTTCGCGGCCGCCGCGAAATCGTCTTCCAGACGCTCGATTTCGCTATCAGAGATCACGGGCCAGTCGGGCGGCGTCCCGCTCTTCTTATCGATGTGAGGATTGTGGTACGCGATGATCTTTCGAGGTACGCTGTAGCGGCCGGAGTGCGTCAACTGGCACGGCA
The DNA here is from genome assembly GCA_009697455.1 of Bryobacterales bacterium. Taxonomy (GTDB): domain Bacteria; phylum Acidobacteriota; class Terriglobia; order Bryobacterales; family Bryobacteraceae; genus SYKU01. The sequence goes on along the minus strand of SHUI01000011.1, from coordinate 21,852 downwards.
TCAGCAGGTCGTCCACCGTGCCGAACCGCTCGCGATGCACTTCGAGAATGCGGTCCACCAGGCGCGCGAAGTCCGATACGTTGTCCGGCCTGATCCACAACTGGCGGGGATTCGCGCGGCAGTCTTCGCGGACCGCAGTCGCCTCGAACCAAATCAGCTTTGCGCCGCCGCGGGCGAATCGTTCGTAACGCCTCCACGTGAGTTCGTCCGGCCTCCCGTCGGGCGTCGAGTCGCAACCCTCCATCGGATGAATCGCAAGCGAGTTGCCAACGGTCAGTCCGCCTACCGGAACCTTCCGCGCAAGCAGGGCCTTAACCTGTTCCGGATCGTCTTCGAACTGAACGTGGCTTGCGCCCTGTTCCTTAGCGCCCTGCCGTAGTTCGCTTAGGGTCTTGTACGTGAAATGTCTCATCCTGCCGGCCATGTTTGGGAAGCAATCCCACCGCCAAAGCACCTACCACCGCTAGCCCGAAGACCGCTCCAAGCGCTACACTGTAGTCCCCGAAATGCTGCCTCATCAGGGATACGCCATAGGGAAACCAGGTCTGGCCGATCGTGTCCGTGGGGAGAATTATCGCCATCGCCCGCGCGAGCGTGGCCGCGCCGAACTGCTCCGCGGCCATAAGCGGAATCAGCATGTAATCCGCGCCCATGCCGAAGCCGAAGAGGATCGCGAATAGATAGGGCGTCTCAGGCGGTCTCACGAGAAGCAGCAGCGGAATCGTGATGGCGACCAAAGCGTAAGTGATCGTCATGACGTACTTCTTCGGGAATCTGTCCGCGAGCCAGCCAATCAACAGGCGTCCAGCGATGCTTGAAACGCTGATGCAGAACAGCGCGTCCGCGAACGCGCTGTTCAGCACCTTCTGATCCGTGAATCCCTGGTCCTTGAAGATCAACTTCATGTGCTGATTGATGGAGCCGATGGAGCCGATGGAGCAGAAACTCCCAATCACCAGCAGCCAGAACGAGCTTTGCCGCAGCAGGTAGTGGAAGCTCTGTGGAGGAGGAGCCGTGTAGCCGCCGGAATCGGGCGTGCCGTCCGGGAACTGGCCGACCTCCGATGGCTTGTCCTTCATGACCCAGATGGCGATGGGCCACGAGAGCAGCATGAGTCCGCCCATCACCTGCAGCGCCGTGTGGAATCCAAACTGTTCAACCAACGGCTTTGCGATGTATTTCGTGGACGCCGCCGCGAACACACCCACGCCCAGGTACGCGACGCCCATCGCCACGCCGCGCTTCTTCCGGAACCAATGCGAAATGATGACTTGATGCGGGATAGGCCCCGAGAAAATATAGCCCACAAGATAGACAAGCCACAGCCCATAGTAAGGCGTCAGACTGCCGCCCATTAATCCGAAGCCGGCCATCGCCACGGCCGTGCACGCCGTTCCGATCAGGATCATCTTCCGCGGGCTGAAACGGTGCACGAGCAGCGGCCCCACCCACAGCGTCGCGAGAGCGGCAAGGGGGAATCCAAGCGTGATGTCCGGGCGCGACCACCCGAACCCGCCGGCCGCCGGCGACTTTTCGTAATAGTCGTAGAAGAACGGCATGCTGTAATACGGGATGCCGACGGCAATGCCGAATGTACAGAATGCGGCGAAGGTAATCCACCAACCGTAGAAGCTTTTTCGATTCATCTGGCCCTCAGGAACGCGGGGAACCATTACTTATAACACACGGCCAGACACACGGGCCGCCGGCTATCTCGTGTAAACAGCCTTGCCGTCAAGAATGACGAGAACCGGCCGGATGTCCTTGATCTCGTTTTCCGTGCAAGTCAGATAGTCGCGGTCGATCGCAACCAGATCCGCCAGTTTGCCTGGCTCGATCGAACCCTTCTCCTTCTCGGCAAACTGCATGCGCGCGGCCCAGATGGAATGCATCTTCAGCGCTTCAGTCCTCGAGATCCGCTCCACGGGCCACATCGGATCCGATCCCTTCCGGCTGCGCGTTACCGCGATCCACATACTCAGAAACGGATTGTAGGGATTCGTTGCGGAATTCCGGTCGTGCCCGATCATGTGATCGCTGCCGGCCGCGACCATGACGCCTGCGTCAATATAGGATCGCAGCGGAAAATAGTAGCGAAGCCCCTGCTCGCCGAATACCTTTTCAAGCGCGGCGCCGTCGAGGTACAGCCACGGAGACTGCACATCCACGTCGATCGCAAGTTTCTTCGCGCGCGCGATCGCTTCAGGCTTCTGAAAGCTCGCATGCATCAGGTGGGAGCGGGAGTCCTTGATCGAACGCCGTTTGTCCAGGGCTTCCATCGCGTCCAGAAAATTGTCGATCGCGCCACCGCCCTGGGAATGGGCCGTCAACTGCCAGCCTTGATCGCGCGCCGTTTCCATGATTGAGAGCAGCTTCGCGGGCGGGATGAAGAGTTGCCCGCGGTCGTCGGGATTCGTCGTCCCGTAGAGTTGCTTCCCGAATTCACCGTAAGGCGCGCGCTGGTATGCGGTACCGATCGTCATCCCGCCGTCAAGCGTGACCTTGAATGCTCCGAAGCGCAGCCAATCGTCTCCGCTTCCGGTTTTGAATCCGGCCGCGCGAATCTCCTGGTTGACCGTTTCGACAGGGCGGGAAGCCTCGACGCGCCACGTCAATGTTGCGCGGACAGGCAATCGCCCTGCAGCGCGGAGTTTCCGGTAAAGCGAGATCTGCTCCGCGTCCACTGCGCGATCGGAAACCGACGTCAGACCGGCTTCGACATAGCGCTTGAGCATTTCCTCAAGCGCGCGCAGTTTTTCGTCTTCCGTGAAGTTCTCGGCGCGATTCAGACCTTTCAGCAACGATTGCCCGTTCTTCAGAATCCCGTTCGGTTCGCCGGCGGCGTCTTTCACGATCTCGCCTCCCACCGGGTTCGGAGTCGCGCGCGTGATGCCGCTTGCCTTCAGCGCGAAGCTGTTCACGACAACGACGTAGCTTGCGTCGAACAGGACCGGATGCTTTTCAGCGACGTCAAGGACATCGCGCGTCGGCATGCGCATTTCCCGCAGGCGCGTGGGAAACGTGCGCGGAACCACGATCCACTCGCCGGGTGGAGTCTTTTCCGCGCGCGCCCGGATGAAGCTTCGGACGGCGTCGAAGGAATCGAGCGGTGGCAGGGGTTCTCGAAACTCGCTGAGCCCCGCGGAAAGCGCGTGCACGTGACTGTCGAATAACCCAGGCAGCACGGTACCTCCGCGGAGGTCGATCATTCGCGTAGCGGCGCCGCGTTCCGCCTTCAGAACGGCCTCGTTTGTCCCCGCCGCGGCGATCCGCGAACCCTTCACCGCGACGGCTTGGACGATGGTGAAGCCGGCGTCGACAGTAACGATCTTCCCGTTATGCAGAATCAGGTCGGCGTCCGCCGCGAATAGAGGAACGGCGAAGAGCGCGAGCGTTGTTTTCACGGGTTCAGAATAGCACGGAGCGAGAACGCCACTTGCCCGCGCATCGTCGATTTGGGCGTTCATAAAGCTACGCATTTACTTTTCGGACGAAAACATCCTTGCTACTGTTCGCCGCTTCGCCGCCCAACGCAACTTCACGGTGAACGCTCTGGTCCGCGGTTACTTGACCGGTCTCGCCGCGCACGAGGATCGGGCAGGGCGCGCCCGAGTGCGATTGCGGTAGTTGAGCGCGAGATCCGAAGGGTGGCTCGGCAAGAAGGCGATAGGAGCGGGCAAAGACGAACCCAAGAGAAAGCGCGCTCTGGAGCTTGTTGAATCGATCGACTTCGCCACTTCGGCGCAAGTCATTCGAGAATTCTTTGTGACGCAGTAAGGAAGGCGGCACACCCGATCTCCGCCGCGCAAGCCTTCGAGTGGATTGAGCAGTGGGCGGCTTTGGTAGTGCGAATTTCGATTCGAAAAGTCCGAGCGATTCACGATCTCCTATTGGGACCGACGACCCTCGTAGCCGCTGAGGCGCTTGGAACCGGCACCGTCCACTCCGAAGACTTGAGTCACGGGCAGCGAAATGGACGAGTGCGAGTCGTAAACCCTTTCGCTTGACGGTTCCCGAAAATTCCTCCCCGCCGGAACCTTACCGAAACGTTCCTGAACACCGTAACCCGCCTTCACCCGAATGCCGGGATAGAATTGTACATCTGACCTCAAGACGGCATCTCCTTCTCGCATCGCTCGGGACCGCTTGCGCGCAAAGGCGCAAAGGCGCGGTACTGACGGTATTCACGTGGGCGGGGCCGTGGGGCCAGACCTTCGAACGGTTTCTCAAGCCGCTCTTCGAAAAGGCCACCGGTGCAACGGTCCTGTTCGACAATGGATGGGGCGAGGAAATCCCCAAGCTCCTTGTCGCGCCCCCCGATCAGCCGCCATACGACGTCATGATCGTCGCGCCGTTCCAGGTCTACCCGCTCATCCGCCAGGGCCACTTCGCGCGCCTCGATTTTGGGAAAATTCCCAACCTGCGCGGCTTCTCGCCCGAGGCTCTCGACAACTGGGTCGCGCGGGAACAGTGGGGACTCACGTGGCCGGACGCCATGCACACCGGCGTCTATCGAACCGATCTGCGGCCATTCGTTCCGGAGCGGTGGGAGGATTTTCTGGCCATGAGTCCGGGACTCTATCGGGCGAGTTACATGTCGCTCTACACGTTCGCGGCAATGGGTTGGCCGGGACGCGCCGCCGAAGCGATCGAGCAGGATTTCGAAAGCGTGTTTCAGTACGCCCGGGAGCGGCGCCGGAAGATTCGCCAGTGGTGGCCGACGTCGCCGGGTATGGCGTTTCACCTGCTTCAGGGCAACGTGAGTTGCGGCAACATTCACAGCGTGGACGTATTCCCGATGTTCGCGGCCCGTCGCCCGATCGACGTATTGCTTACGCCGGACCGCGCGCACTTTCAGGCCATCTGGCTCGTTCCGAAAGGAACCCGATACAACGCGCTCGCGCACGAGTTCCTTAACCAATTCGCGAGCGTCCAGTTCCAGCGCGCGTACGCCGCGGCCGGATTCCCCACGCCGGTCGCCGAAGCCGCGCCGGGCGATCCTTTGTGGAAACGGTTGTACTCGGCACGAGCCCGCTACTACCCTTATGACGCGTATGTGAAACATTGGAACAGTATGACCGAGCGCTGGAATAAAGAGGTGCTCGTTTGATCCAGGTTCGCGGACTGACGAAACGCTTCGGCGCCGTGTCCGCGGTTGCGGATCTCTCGTTCGACGTTCACGAAGGAGAACTGCTCGCGGTCCTTGGTCCTTCCGGATGCGGCAAGTCAACGCTCCTGCGCCTGATCGGCGGTTACGTGCGCGCGGACTCCGGCGTTATTTCAATCGGCGGCCGCGACATGAACGGGCTGCCGCCAGAGGCGCGCAACATCGGAATGGTGTTTCAAGACTACGCGCTGTTCCCGCATATGACGGCGCTGGAGAACGTGGAGTTCGGTTTGAAGATGAGGGGAATGGCGAAGACGGAGCGCCGCGCGAGGGCGGTCGAGGCGCTTGCGTTCACGGGTCTCGCGGGCATCGAGGAGCGCGCGCCCGGCACGCTCTCGGGCGGCCAACAGCAGCGCCTCGCGCTTGCACGCGCCATCGCGCCCAAGCCCGCGCTTCTGCTGCTCGACGAACCGCTTTCGAATCTGGACGCGCGTATCCGCGAGCAGATGCGCGGGGAACTGCGGAACATGCAAAAGCGGCTTGGCCTCACCACGATTCTGGTGACGCACGATCAGGAAGAGGCGCTGCTCATCGCCGACCGGATCGCCATCCTGGAGCGCGGGCGCCTCCATCAATGCTCGACGCCGCTCGAAATCTGCCTTCGGCCGGCGACGCCGTTCGTCGCGGGGTTCCTGGGCCTCACGCCATGAGAAAATTGCTTGCGCCAGCCGCGCTCCTTTGGACGATCGGCGTTCTCGGCCCCCTGCTGTGGATTTTGCGGTTGAGTCTCGCCTGGCAGGGCAGTCCTAAGGACGAGCATGCCTATGACGTGCTGTTTTATCACCCCGGCACGTGGACGCTCGAAAATTACGCGCGCATCTTCTCGGAGTGGTTCTACGTCCGCATGCTGCTGTTCACCGCCGGCCTCGCGCTGCTCGTCACGGCGGTTTCGGTGACGCTTGGATACATCCTTGCCTATGCCGTCTACCGTGCCACGCCGCGGTTCAAGACGGCGTTGCTTGTCCTGATCGTGATGCCGAAGTTGACGAATATTCTGGTTTTCATCTTTGGACTGAAGATCATGCTCGGCCCGAGCGGCTTGTTGCCGGTCGTCGCCGGAGAGACATTCCTGCTGTTGCCGTACGCAGCCATGACGATCGCGGCCGCGCTCGAAGCCGTCCCGCGCCATCTGATCGATACGGCGCGTGGCTTGGGCGCGCGGCCCGCGGCTGCGTTTTGGAATGTGGTCTTCCCGCTCAGCCTGCCTGGCGTGGTGGCGGCGGTTCTGCTCGTCCTGCTCTGGAGTCTCGGAGCGTTTCTCGGACCGTATCTACTCGGGAACCCCAGCCAGTATACGGTCGCCGTGCAGGTGGATCGCGAGACGAATTTCGACCTCAATTGGGCGCTGGCGGCGGCGTTGAACACCGTCATGATGGTTTCCGTCGCCGCGATCGGTTACGGCGCTTCGAGGTTCAGGAGCCGCGCGGCATGCCGGTAAGCGTCAGAGTCCTGGCAGGGTTGATACTGACGCTGCTCCTGCTGCCGTTCGCGCTCTCGATCGCCGTTTCGTTTTCGCCTTCACGCTTCCTCGAAGCGCCCTCGGGAGTTTGGACGCTCGATTGGTATCGTGAGTTCTTCGGGAGTGTCCGGTGGACCCGGGCGCTTATCAACAGCCTTTTGATCGCGGTGATGACTGTTGTGGTTTCCAGCACGACTGCGCTCGCCGCCGCCATTGCGTTCGTGCGATACCAAATGCGATGGCGCGCTCCGCTTGAGGTCGCACTGCTTGCGCCGCTGTTTATGCCTTCGGCGGCGATGGCGTTCGGCATGCTCGTATTTTTCCGCGAAACGGGTTTGCAAGGATCGCACATCGGCCTTGCGCTCGGGCACTCCGTGATCGCGACGCCGGTCGCTTATCTGGCGCTACGCGCCTCGCTCGAAGGTGTCGATGCGAATCTCGAAGCCGCCGCGCGCGGTTTGGGAGCGGGACCGTGGCGCGTCTTCCTGCACATCACGTTGCCGCTCATCTCGCCAGGAGTATTCGTGGCTTGCGTCTTCTGCTTTCTGCTTTCGCTCAACGAGGTGACGCTCAGTCTTTTTCTGTCGGCGCGAAATTCGGAAACGCTTCCCCGCGTCATCTGGCCGAATCTACGGTTCGCCATTACACCTTTGGTGGCGGCGGCTTCGGGAGTTTTGCTCGCGATCACGGTCCCGATCGTATTGCTCGCCGCGCGCTGGTTCCGGTTTACAATCTATCCGTCGCATCCTTCTCGAGACGGCGATTCGTAGGAGCGCTGGGAGCCGCCCTTACCGCTTCCATCCCCGCGCGTTCCGCTGCGCAAGTTCCCAAAGCGGGCAGCAAGCTCCGGACCCGCGTAGTCGGCGGCGGAGGCATGGGCAACGGCCAGGTGCGCGGCTGTCTACACGGCCCGGCTGGCCTTGATTCGCTTGATCTCCAATTGGCTCTGTCCGCGGCGGGCCGTCTGAAGATCGTAGTGCATTTGGAGGTTGAGCCGGCGTGGCCGCACTGTGCCTCGACGGGCATGAATGCGCCAAGCAGCAACTGTCGAAGAAGAACATGGGGTTTGAGGCTCTGGAGAATGGCGTGCTCCGTTGCTATGACCCCAGGCGTCTGCGCAGGCCATCCGCGATGGACTGCGGGCGGAGAAGATCGATGCGCTCCTGCGCAAGTTGTGCGGTTGATGCCGCACCCCGACGCAGCGGCCGATCGCCGGGCCGGGTTTCCATCCTCTCCAGGCGGAGTTCTCGCTCACCAAAGTGCTTTCGAGAGGGTATGCATGAACGTGAAACGGATGGTCTCGGTTCCTGCCTGCCGGGAAGCGGCTCCACCGTATCACCGGATACAAACAGATTCCGGCGATGTTGAGGAACTGCAAGGCACTGAGTCCTTTCAAGCCGGAAGTTGCCAGACGGAGAAAGACGTCGTAAAGCGAGTCCGCGGAAGTTGCCACTTTCCACCGATTTCCGGACTTCCCGAACGACTTCCCCATCCCAAGATCTTCGAGCGTTTTCGTGCGAGATGGGGCTGTTCCAGCCTAGGCGCTCGCGCCTTCTCGCTTCGACCCGAATCTTCAGGGCGCCGCTGAGGAGAGCTTATAGGGGAAAAAAGAAAAAGGCCGAAGGAGCCTCGCCCCTTCGGCCGGTGATGCAGTAACGGAGGTATAGAGTCGGAGTTCCTACGCTTTTGACGCCCGTTTTCTACCGTACGCCAAGAGTCCAAGCAGGGAACCACCGAGCAGCGACATCGTGGCTGGCTCGGGGACTGCTGACGGCGCTGACGCCGCTTCGACTCCATCCAGCCTAACGTTGTCGAAACCCAACTCGACGTTGGCGTTGGGTCCTGTGTTCCGCAAAATAATCCGCAGGTTACTGCCGACGTTCTGGTCGCTGGCGAGTTGCGTCCAATTCAGCGTTACTTCCTTCCACGTGCCCTTATCGTCGGGAAGGACCGGCCCACCTGCTGAGCTCGACGCCAGTATGGACCCGTTCGCCGTACCAAGCATGATAGAGAACATTGGCACCGACGCGGCCTGATTGCGGACGCCGACCATAACTCTCAGCGTGTACGACATGTTCAACTGGAGCGCCGCGCTAAGCGTGTTGGTCAGGTCGACTTGCGTGTTCGTACCCTGGATCCGCGAATAACCGTAGTTCAGACCATCCTGCGCGCCAACAATGTACGCCGCCTTGGGCACAGCCCCGGTCAGTCTAGTGTCGCCTTCCAAATACGGAGTCAAAACACCGAACCGAAACCCGTCGCCCGAGCCGTTGGATGAACCCACCCAACCAGTGCCGACAATGTTGTCCGTCCGGCAACCTTTGTTCTGGAACACGCCTGGGAAAACACAGGTCAGGGAAGGGTTGGCGTTGTTCAAGTCGCCAAGGAACTCGAACGAGGCGTTCGTGATATCAATCGACGCGGCGCTCAGGTTTGCCACCAACACCGAGGAAAAGAGAGAAACAATACCGATCTTTAGTTGTTTTGTCATGTGACGCTTACCTCCGAAAGCCAAGAGTATCACAAGAACAGACCGAAATGGAAGCCTATGCGGTACCGGTTGTCGCGATCCCCCTTTTTGGAACCATAGTACCGGTACATTGGCTCCGGTTTGCCTCGCGCACACAAATCGCTCTATGATAGTGGTAAGCCATGTTATATCAATCTTTTACGGGTATGTCTTGCCTCGATTTCGTCTAAAGCGCCTAGCCAAGTCGGCGTCCAACGGCGTTGAAATCGCACCGTATCGCCATAAGCAAAGGCCCGTAAGCCGTCCTCCCGGGGTCGGTCAACCAAGAAATTTGCGGTAAAGGTAGTACCCCGAGACGCTGAATCCGATCACCAAAACAATCCCCCGGACAACTTTTTGGGACAAACGCCTCGCCCCCCTCGCCCCGAGGTACCCTCCGGCGATGGCAGCGGCCGCCATTATGAGCGCGTACTTCCATATAATAATGCGCTCGAACATGAAAACCGCGACCGTGGCACCGTTCATCGTGGCCGCGAGGATGGTCTTCAGCGCATTCATCCGGTGAACGTTTCCGATCCCCATCAGGCTCAATGAACTGAGCATGAGGATTCCGATGCCCGCTCCGAAGTAGCCGCCGTAAATTCCAACCAGCAGTTGAAAAAACACAACAGCGGCGGCGGTCGAGGCGGCGGGTTCAGCGTGCGGGTGAGCGCCTATCCACCGCATAATCGGCTTCTGAAGCAGCATGAGCGTCGAAGCCGCGAGAAGGAGCCATGGAACGAGGCTCTCGAAGACCTTTTCCGGAAAGCGCGTCACCGCTAGAGACCCGATGACGCCTCCGATGAGGCTCGGAAGCCAGAGCCGCGCCAGCATCGGCTGGACTTCCGCAAGCTCCCGCCGGTACCCCCACGCTCCGGCGAGCGAACCTGGGAATAGCGCAAGCGTGCTGGTCGCGTTGGCCGCAACCGGGTTGAGGATCGCGAGCAGCGCTGGAAACGTGAGAAGAGTTCCGCCGCCGGCGACCGCGTTTATCGCCCCGCCCAGGAAGGCGGCGGCGCACAACCACAAAAGACTCAATGGCGAATCGTGCATGCGAGGGTTGTCTCAGTACGGTGCGGTCGGATACTCTAGTCTATTGCAAGTGAACCGCGATCAGGAGCGTACGAATGACAACGGCCGGAAATGAAGCGAGGGTGCAACTCGATGCCCATACTCGCCAGATCGTCGAATGGCATTTCAATCCGGAGACGGGTTGCCCCTTCTGGCTGGAGTTCGCCGCAAAGGCCGGGTGGGATCCAAGGAAGGAGGTCCAGTGCTTCGAGGATTTGAAGAAGTTTCCGCCGTTTCAGGACGAGTGGCTGCGAGGAGGGCCGGTCCGGAAGTGGGCGCCGAAAGGCTTTGCCGGGAAGCCGATGTTCATATTCGAGACCGGCGGGACGACTGGAATTCCAAAGAGCCGGCTGGCATTTGAAGATTTCCGCGTCGACTATGAGATGTTTAGTGACACGCTGCCCGAGCGCTATTTTCCACGGGGCGCGAACTGGCTGATGCTCGGGCCCTCCGGACCGCGCCGCCTGCGTCTGGCTGTCGAACACCTGTGTCAGCATCGCGGCGGAATTTGTTTTTGCGTCGACCTGGACCCGCGCTGGGTGGTGAAACTCATCCGCCAGGGGCTCATGGAGCAGATGGAACTGTATAAATCTCACGTGATCGAGCAGGCGGTAACGCTGCTTGGCGCGGGACACGAGATCCGGTGCATGTTCACTACTCCGAAGTTGCTGGAGGCGCTTGCGGAAGCGCTTGAAGCCCGCGGATCGAGCATCCGCCAAGTCGGCATCACAGGCATCTTCGCCGGCGGAACCGAGTTCACACCGCAATACACGCGCTTTGCAACCGAGGAACTGCTGGGCGAAGGCGTCTACCTGACGCCGACCTACGGCAACACGCTGATGGGCCTTGCGTGTTCTAAGCCCGTCACCGCCGAGGACGGATACAAGATCGCCTATTACGCGCCTCAGCCGCGCGCCGTCATCGAAGTCGTCAAGTTTGACAATTGCGATCAGGTGGTCGGCTACGGTGAGACCGGACGCGTCCGCCTTACCACGTTGACGCAGGAAACCTTTATTCCAGGCTTCCTCGAACGGGACGAGGGCGAGCGCGAGCGTCCCATCGAAAAGTTCGCGTGGGACGGCATTAGCGGGGTTCGTCCGTTCCGTCAATTTGCCTCTTCAACCACAGTGGGAGTTTACTGAATCATGCTGAACCTGCCGATTTTGCGATGGGGCCAACCCTACACGAGTCTTGAACAGGACTCGGTTGTCCACTTTCTCACCGGGAAAACGCTCGCGAAGGTGAGCCAGGCGAACACCGGTTTGCTCGGACGCGACATGCGCATGGCAAGCCGCGCGCGCGACGTGTTGGCTGAGATCCCGATCCCGGAACTCATCGAGATCATGAAGAAGGCCGGCGATCTCTACCTTAATGGAACGCTGCGAATGGGCGATGGTGAACAATCGCCGGAGGATTTCGCGCGCCAGCAATCCGCCAGTACCGGACTGCCGGAGCACATGTGCGCGGGCAACATGAAGAAGAATCACTTCGTGCTGCATCACATGGACCAGATCCTCGACTGCCTCACGCGCGGCCTGAACCTCGACATTCTGACGCGCGGCTATGGCATGGAATCGCGCGGCGTGGTCGTGAGCTACCAGACGCAGTCGCCGGTTCTGGGACTTGTGCTGCCTTCGAACTCTCCAGGAGTCCATACGCTTTGGCTGCCGGTGATTCCGATGCAGGTCGGGTTGCTGCTGAAGCCCGGGCCGCAGGAGCCTTGGACGCCCTACCGTATGGCGGCAGCTTTTACGGAAGCGGGAATTCCGAAGGAAGCGATCGCGATCTACCCGGGAGGCGGCGACATGGGCGCGGAAGTGGTCCGGCGCGCAGGCCGGAGCATGATTTTCGGCGGCACGGCAACGGTCGAACGCTACAAGGGCGATCCGAGAGTGCAGGTCCATGGGCCAGGTTTCAGCAAAATTTTGCTCGGAGACGACGTTGTGGACCAATGGGAGAAGTACATCGACATCATGGCCGATAGCGTCTATCTGAACAGCGGCCGGGGATGCATCAACTGCTCGGGAGTGTGGGCGTCGCGGCACACGAAGGAGATCGCGCAGGCGCTCGCCGAGCGGCTTGGGCCGATCGAAGCGAAACCGCCGGAAGATCCCACGGCGGCTTTGGCGGCGTTCACCATACCGGGCTCTGCCAAGGCGATCTGGAATTCCATCGCGGGTAAACTCGACGAAACCGGCGTGACCCACATGACCGCGCCCTTCGGTCCCCGTCTGGTCGAGAGGGAGCGGTGCGGGTATCTGCGGCCGACGGTGATTCACTGCGATTCACCCGCCGCGGGCCTCGCGAACACGGAGTTCATGTACCCCTACGTAAGCGTGGTCGAGTGCCCGCAGGAGCAGATGCTAGGCAAGATCGGTCCGACGCTGGTATGCAGCGCCGTCACCCACGACGCGCAGTGGACGCGGCAATTGATCGACGCCAGGCACATCGATCGCTTGAACATTGGTCCGCTCCCCACGATCAAACTGGACTGGCTTCAGCCGCACGAAGGCAACATCGTGGAGTTTCTGTTCCGGCCGCGTGCGTTTCAGACGCTAGACATCGCTGTGTAAGGCAAAGCGTAGATCGTGCCGAGAGACTGTCGAAACCGGCGCTGATTGCGCGCTTGACTGCCGCGGCTCGCCCTTGAAGCGTGAATAGAGAAAAAACTCCACGCTTCAACTGAGGCTCGGGACGAATGCTGGTCCGGTTGATGTAGGTAAAGTAGGATCGGCGCCGGCCTGCTCAAGGGCCGGTACCGATGGCGTTCAGCGGATTAGGCCTGACACAAGGTTCGGCTAACCGCGCGTGGTGGCCCATGAAAAGAAATGCGCTCAGACCGGAACGCCCTACCTCGGTCTGCTCTGCCCCTTGGGAATGTGTTTGCGATCTTCGGAAACGGGCGAATCAGGCTGAGCGATGGGGACGGAGTTCGATCAACACCATTTTTATCACCGGGGTGCGGCGAGTTTCGCGTTTGCCTCGCTCACGATCATGAGCAGCAGGCACCCATTCTCGCTGTAGCTCCCCACGTGTTCCGTGTCGCCGGATGCCCACTGGTAATCGCCCGGGCCCATCGCCAAATCGCCGAAGTGAACGTCACCCTCAAGCACGTAGCAGTGCTCACCGTTCTTGTGAGGATGGGACGGGAACTTCGCTCCGGGTTCCAGTCGAATGAGCATCGTGATGTCGCCGCCCCGGTTGTGATGCAGGCGTTTCATCGTCACGCCCGGAAAAGGAAGGGCCTGCCACTCCCCTTCGCCTTCGCGGACCACCCTAAAAGGGGGCGTGCCGGGCCCGCCTATCCTTTCGAAGAGCTTCTCGCGGACGGACGGACGCGGTCGTGCCATCTCGAAGCCCATCGGGATGAGAGCCGCCGTCTCCTGCATAGCGCGTACCTCGGCGCAGCATACGGCACACCCCCCGCTCAGGTGCTCGCTGAACTCGCGCGCCTCGGCCTCTTCGAGGGCACCAAGCGCATAAAGGCTCGCGCGCTCGATGATCTCGTCCGTTGCCGTTTCGTGCCTCATCATCTGCTCCAATTCTCCCCGGGTTCGAGCGGCGCGAGCAGGGCTTTCAGCCTGATCATCCCCAGCCGTATGCGTGTTTTGACCGTACCCAATGGCGCTCCAAGTTTCAGGGCCAGTTCCGAATGGCTAAATCCGGAAAAATAAGCCATCTCAATTGCCTGTTTTTGCTCTGGCGCAAGGGCCGACAGAGCCGACTGCACCCGGCGTTCCATGTCGAGCGACACCGAGTAATCCCCGGCGCCGGACGGGAATTCATAGGTCTTGACGTCGAGCGGCGCTTCGCGGTTGTTTCGAGTCACACGCGAACGGCGCTTATCCATGGAACGCGTGCGTGTAATGGTCATTAGCCAGGCGACGGCGGAGCCGCGGCTCGCCTGATAAGAAGCTGCCGTCCTCCAGACCTGAGAATAAGCGTCGAGCGTGGCTTCCTCGGCGTCGGCCGTATCGCCCAGGATCCTGAGCGCGACGCTGTAGACCAGGTGGTTGGTCTGATCGTAGAGCGTCCCTAGCGCCTCCTGTTGGCCGGCCGCAATCCGGTGAATCAGATCGGCCAAGCCTGAGTCAGCGCTGCTCCGAACCGGTATCCGGACAGGCGAATCAACATTTACCGGCAATTGCGCGGCAGCAGCCATCTTCAAAGATACGGCGGAACCGGGAGTTTCGGATTCATCCATAATCAGGGCTTTTCCTTGACTACCTCTCCCTTTCGACGCAACGTGGGCGCTTTCTTCTTCCCAGCCTCGGCTGCGGCTGCCTTCTTTTCGGAGACCCTCCGTTCCTCTAAGTCCTTGGGTTGCATCAGCTCCTCAAGGTCCTTTTTGTCTTTCTCCTTCTTGGCAATAACCTCGGACGAACGCGCCGAAATATCCGACAGCGAAAGCTCCAGACTGTCTTCGGTGGTCTCTATCGCCTGCTTCAGCACGAATTCGTAACGGCTCACGTCCTTCGGGCGGGCTTCGTCGATCTTCTTCAACGCCGCGAGCATGTCCTTTTCCGCCGCGGCCACAACCGCGATCCCCTCGGAAATGCCGAGTTTCCGCTTGAGGGCGTCGTCGGCCACCGTGTCGATAGCGTCGATGATCTTCTGATAGTCTTCAAGCGAATCGTGCACCAGCAGCGAACGTCCGGCCTTTTCCTTTGACAACAGGCTCTTAACGATGTCGATCCGCTGTTTTGCAAAATGAGTGTAGAGCTTGAGCCGCTCGCCCGGGTCCTGAACCAGACGCACCTGATCGGCTTCGTCGGCCGTAAGAAAATCGCGCTGTGCCAAAGCCGGCGCGGCGGCACACAACAGTACTGAAAGCAGCGGGAGCGGGATAAACTTGAACCTCATTTCTTTTTCCCCATGATGCCCTGAAGGATCTCGTCCTGAATGTGCTGCACTCGCGCCTTGGCTTGCTGGACCAGATCCCGGTCGGCTTCGTCCACATCCCTGGCGAAGTGGTCAAGCTTGCGCACCAGGTCGCGCGTGGCGATTTCCGCGTACTTGAAATGCTTGGGATTGCGGCTCGGATTCTTGCCCGTGGCGCGTAGCGCGTCGCCTGAAACTTCGACCGACTCCGCTACTTCCTCGATCAAGACAGCTGCCTTCTTCGTATCGGCGGCGTAGATCTCCTTTGCCTTGCGCAGGGCCTGGTTGGCGTTCTCGAGCGCGGCCCGCGAGCGTTTCTCCAGGTTCGGCTCCGCTTTGGCGGCGGCGAGATCCGCGCGCGCCGGCGCCGCGAGCCATATCGCAACTGCAATCGCGGAATGTAGCGCGGTTCTCATCGCTTGCTCATTTCCTTTTGTATGATGCGAATCCTCTGCCGGGCCTTGAACTCCTCGTCCGGGCGCTGCCCCTGACTCGCCGCAAGGAAGCTCTGGTAACTGTCGAGCGCGGGCTTATAAAGCTTCAGTTTATCGAGTGTGATGGCGCGAAAGTAATGATTAGCCGCCGTCTCCCCACCGAGAGCCTTTACTCGATCGAGCGCGGTGAGCGCGCGCTCGTAGTCTTCCACAAGCAGCAGCATACCCGCAAGTTCGTTCCAGGCCTCCTTCGATTCCGGCTGCTTTTGCGCCGCTCCGTAGAAGTGTTGCGCGGCGGCGGCGTATTTCTTCTCGTCCCGCAACACGCGGCCGAGCAGCATGCGAATCTGGTAGTTATTCGGGTCGCCCGCGATCGCGGACTCGAGAAGTGGAATCGCCTTGTCCACCTGCTTGTTGAGCCGGTAGGCTGTCGCGAGCGCGAGACGATTCGCCGGTGTTGGGTCGCGCGCCACGGCCTTCTCCAACACCGGAATGGCATCGCCTTCCTGTTTCGATTCAATCAGCAATTCGCCCAATCGCTCCTGCGCGCCGGGGTTATCCGGGAATTGCCGGTAGATCGCCATCGCGTCGAGCGGTTGGCCGTTCTTCTCATGTAAAGACGCCAATTCGAGAAGCGCGTCTTTGTACGAAGGATCGAGTTCGGCCGCTTTTTGAAAATGAACCGCGCCTTCCGCGAGGCGCTTCTGCGCCGCTTGCGCCCGGCCAAGGCCCAACCGCGCCCCCGCCGACTTTGGGTCGAGATCGGCGGCAAGCTTGTATTGCTCCTCCGCCTTCGCCGCGTCTCCCGCCGCGTAAAGCGCTTCCCCGAGATAGAATCTTGGGCGAAATTCCTTCGGCTTTGCCTCGACGGAGGAATTCAAGAATGGAACGGCCTCCGCCGCATTCTTCCCGCGCAATAACAGGATCGCGAGATTCAGGCCGGCTTCGTAGAGTCCAGGCTTGAGGTCGAGAACCTTCCGGTATTCGATTATCGCCTCAGCGTCTCGGTTGAGCAGACTGAGGGATAACGCAAGGTGGAAGTGTGCGCCATAATCCTTGGGATCGGCCTCCGCGGCTTTGGCGAAGAAACCAGCGGCGTCCGAATACTTCTGAGCTTCGAGGGCCTTCATGCCCTCGGCTTGGAAGTCGGTGCTCTGAAGCAGGAAGAGCGACACCAGCGCGGAGCGCAACACCATGACATCATTCTAGCCGCTACAATCTACCAATGCGAATACTGTTGCTCTGTATCGTTTGGACCGTCGCCGCGCCGCTTCCCGGACAGGATCGTTTTGTTCAATGGATGGATCGTATCGCCCAGAAGCAATTGGATGCGAGAGAAGCGGCCGTGGCGAAGATCCGGACGGTCGAAGAAGCGGAGGCCCGAAAGACCGCGGTACGCGCCAGATTGCTCGAACTGCTGGGCGGACTGCCCGATTACAACGGTCCACTGAACGCGAAGGTCACGGGGCGGCTGGAGAAGCCACGCTACACGATCGAGAAAGTTATCTTCGAGAGCCTCCCGCAACTCTACGTGACAGCGAATCTTTATCTTCCCAGGGATGGGGGCAAGCACCCGGGAATTCTTTTTCCGCTGGGTCACTGGGATAACGGGAAGCCGGCCGTACAGCGCACCGCGGCGAATCTGGCGCTCAAGGGATTCGCCGTGCTCGTCTACGATCCGCTGGGACAGGGCGAGCGCCAACAGGCCTACGACCGGCGGATTGGCGGTTCGCTGGCGGGCGGCAGCGTGGAACAGCACCTCATGGCGGGAGGCCAATCCGTGCTCGCTGGCGAAAGTTTCGCCCGGTACCGCATCTGGGATGCGAAACGCGCGCTCGACTACCTTGTAAGCCGTCCGGAGGTGGATGGCGGCAAGATCGGATGCACCGGGTGCTCGGGCGGCGGCACGGTCGCGACCTACATTTCGGCTCTCGATTCTCGAATCAAAGTGGCCGCGCCGGCTTGTTACATGAACACTTTCCGTCTGTTGTTTGCCGGACCGACAGGCGATTCGGAACAGACCTGGCCTGGATTTCTGTCCTCCGGCCTGGACCTCGCGGACTACGCCGAGCTGTTCGCTCCCAAACCCTGGCTGATCAGTTCGACGGTCGGGGATTTCTTTCCGATCGAGGGAGCGCGGCACTTTTTCCATGAGGCCCGGAACTGGTATGGGATCTACGGAGCACGCGAGAAGATCAAATGGGCCATCGGGCCGGGCGGGCACGGAACACCGGTTGAGGTGAGGGAGGCTATTTACGAATGGATGATTCGGTGGCTGAAGAACGGCAAGGGCGACCCGAAAGAAGCGGATTGGAAGGAAGAGCCGGTTGACTTTGAGCCGGATTTCCGTCTGTTCGCCGAAGCGGGCGGGCAAGTAGGCGGCCGCGGCATCTTCCAGGTAATCAAGGAAGTCTTCGACAAGCGCAGAGTGGCTGGTACGAAGGAGGAAATGCTCGCCGAGCTGAGACGCATCGCGCCATCACCCGATCAGAGGCCGCCGGTTACGAAGGTGATTTCCGAGACGGCGGGAGTCGAGGTGAGAACGCAGCAGATCGCCTTCGAGACCGAACCGGGGCTGGAGATTGAAGGAACGTTGTACATTCCTGTAGCGCGCGGCCGAAAGCCGGCGATGCTTCTACTCGACGTGAAGGCCGGGACGGCCGCGAAGTTGGCGGCGGATGGCCATGTCACGTTGGCGCTCACTCCGCGCGGCTCGAAAGAGCCGGTGAATCCCGTATTCCGCTTCTCCGGCGACTGGCTCACGAACACGCGTGCCTGGTTAATCGGCCGGAATCTGCCTGGTATGCGCGCTGCGGATGTCATGCGCGGCGTGGACTTGCTTGTGGCGCGTGGGGACGTTAACGCGGCCTCCGTGCGAGTGGGAGCCCGCGGGGTAGCGGGCGTCTGGGCGCTGATCGCAGGAGCGCTCGATCCGCGGATTTCGAAAGTGTCTCTCGACCGGACTCCCAACAGTTGGCGGTCGGCGCTCGATCAACCCCTGCACCGCGACTTGCACGCGGCGCTGATTCCGGGCTTCGCGTTGCGGTGGGATCTGGAGGATATCATAAGAGCGATTTCGCCGCGTCCGGTAGCTTGGACGGATCCCACCAACTGGATGGGGACCGTACAAGGCGGAATCGCCGGATTCCATTACCGGACGTTTGAAGACTTGGACGAGTCCTGGTTCCTTGAGAGATAGAACGTCAACGTTAGCGAATTGACATGGTCGAGCTGACGCTCGGCGCGCCTTGGACCGTAAACACCACGGGAACCGCCGGGCCAGAAGGCGCGCCCGCGGGGACGATGGCATTTATCTGTGTGAGACCCGTAAAACCGGGCGCGGGCCCGGCAAACAGGACTTGAGCCGCGGTGCCGCCGATGGTCAGCGCGGCGCCGCGCGCGCTGCTAAGCGTGGTCGACGACGCCGCCTTGCCGGTCGCGACCGGCGGGTCTGTAACACCCGAGCCGGTGGCAAACAGGAGAATCGCAGTGCCCTTGGCGACTGCGTTCGAAGCGCCATTGAGGCTGCCGTCGGGATGCACAACGATTGCCCGCGTGCCGTCCAGCGTGAAAATGCCCGGTTTCGCCGCAAGCACGGGAAGCGTCACCACACTCGTACTTAGATCGCGGTAGCGGATCGCGGCCCTCGTGGTCGCGCGCCCAGCCACTTCGTAGGGGACTTGGACATTCACCTGCCCCGCTGAAACGAAGAATGCCGGCGCCGCAATTCCATCGAACGTCACTCGTACATCGGCGAGCGCCCCGGGAAGCCGGCCGCTGGACGCATCGAATCCGCCGTTCAGTACGGTCTTCACCGGGCCGATGTTCGATCCGAATATTGCAACGATTTCCCCCGGCGAAACGCCGCCGGTCTGATAGCTCGCGACGTTGCCGACTCCCGCGGCGGTGAAACCGGGTGCGGGCGTGACCAGGAGGCTGCCAGACCAGGATATCGTTGACGGTCCTTTCGTAATGACGATACTCGAAAGCGCCGGTTCCGTCCGCGACCGGATGTCCAGCGTAATCCGCAGGGGATTCATTCGGTTAATGGTAAAGCCTCGTTCGATCCGCAACGATCCCGGACGAAGTGAGACGCCGCCGCCCAGGAGCTTAATATCGCCCTCGGCGATGGTGTCGTCGATCCCCGATCCAATGATCAACAGATCCGCGGCTTCTCCCGAGCGCAACGCCGCTCTGTTGGAGAATCGGGAGGGGGAATCGCCTGATCCTCCCGCTGCCGCGGCGCCAAGGAATTCCACTTCTATCGTTGAAATTCCGGGTATGACAGCAAGGTCCGCTCTTGCCGTTCCCCCGGCGGTCACTTCGAGGAGAGTTGGGGATGCGCGCGTTCCGAGAAACGTGGTCTGGAATTCTGTGTTGACTTGCTGTGAGTTAAGACTGAAGTTGCCAGGTGTTACCGCGCCGCCCAGTGGTTCCGCGTAGATCTGGTACCGGCCGCGAGGCGCTTTGATTGCGAACGTCCCCGTGGATTACGACGATAGAGCGCCAACAGTAACTCCGGAGTCCGCTTCGACGGCGACGACCAGCGCACCGCCCAGCGGGCCCGTCCCGCTCATAGACACAACGCCCGAAATGGTTCCAAAACTCGACGCCGCCGAGGGCGAGGGATACGCGTCGGTGACGAACGCGATGTCGTCGGTCGACAGTTGCGACTGAAACGATGCGGCGCTAGGGGTGGAAGGGAACATCGTAGCACCTATAAGGCCCGAGTGGCCGGCTCCGAGCGCGTGGCCAAGTTCATGCGTGGCGACGGACTGCAAGTCGAAAGTGCCTTCCGCGAGAGTGGTTGAAAACGACGCGCGCGCGCCGCCGCTGGTAATGCGAGGGTTGAACAGAATATCGGAATCGGTAATGCGGCCGTCGGTAAAGAAGAAAGTCCTGGTGACGGCGAGGGCCGATCCCACGATGCTTCGGGCCTCGGCAGTATCGAGAAAGACGATAACGGGCTGGCCGTCGCTCGAACTGTTTTCGGCGTCGGTTACCTGGAGCGGAGCGAACCTTGCAGCCGAGGATTCGACGCCATTCCAGGTTGAAAGCGCGGACTGAAGAGCCGCGAGCGGGTCGCTATCGGCCGTAATCATTGGACGCCCATCTGAGTCGGGCGCGCCGGGTGCAACGCCCCTATTTGCGCGGAAGCGAATGTTGTCGGAATCCGTACGGCGCAGGGGATTCCCCTCCCGGGTCGTGGAGCGCAAATAGGCATGGGCGGGCGCCATGGACAGCAGTATCAGACAAAGGGATCTCATTTTGCGGCACTCTCCCTCTGGCGCTCGAGGACAGAGCGCACCTGGAGCTTGAACGCCCCCAAGTCCACGCCATCGAGTCCGCGCAACGAAGTTCCAGTTCGGGTTCGGCCGGCCGGAATCGCCAGTTCGACACCGCCTGAATGGGAGCGTATCCGCGCACCGTGAATCGTGTACTTGCCCTGGCCGTACCCTGTTGCGCGCAGATAACCAATTGGCGTCCGGTACAGGAAGACCAGCACTTCCTCGCGCGGCGCATAAGGCACTTCGCCCGAGATTCGCATTGTAAGGCCGTCGACGGTACCGCCGGGCTCACTCGCAACCACGGTCTTCTGAACAGATCCGCTGAGTCTGTCAAGCACTTCTATTTCGTGATGCGTCCAGATGTTCTGATGCTTGGCATCCCATTCGGACCACGAACGCAGCACGCGCCCGTGAACGATGATTTGGGACTGAGTGGTCAACTCTTCGAGCGACATTTCGGGAACGACAGCCGCGTCGAGGCTGGCGTGAAGCAGGACCGGAAGGAGAGCGAAAAGCAGTCGAGTAGGCACTGACACAAGTATAAAACCCGGGACGGCACTAATGTTACGATGGATCACGGTTATCTCGATCCGTGAGCCTTCCCTTCCTCTCCGTCGTTCTGGTCTCCCCGAGAAATCCCTTGAACATCGGCGCGGCGGCGCGCGCCATGAAGAACTTCGGGTGCGAGGATCTGCGGCTGGTGGATGCGTACGACGTGGCATTCCGCGAGGCCCGCTCCGCGGTGGGCGCATCTTCGGTGCTTCAATCGGCGAGGGAATTCCCGGACGTTGCCGCAGCCGTCTCTGACAGCACGCTCGTGATTGGCACCACATCTCTCGGCAACCGGGAAATGAACCATCCGCTGCTCAGATTGGATCAGACGGCTTCTCTGGTGACCAGGCACGCGGGACGAGTGGCGATCCTGTTCGGATCGGAAAGATTCGGTCTGTCGGTCGCCGACATGAGCCACTGCCATTGGCTTCTGCGCATTCCAACCGTCGATCAGGAACTGTCCATGAACCTTGGCCAGGCTGTCGCGCTCT
>SHUI01000253.1 GCA_009697455.1 Bryobacterales bacterium | reverse complement strand
GACCGGGTCGGCGGCGTCGACCTCACAATCGTCTACTGCACCCTGTGCGGGACGGTGATTCCTTACCGGTCCGAAACCGCTGGACGCAAGTTCACTTTCGGCACGAGCGGGCTGCTCTACCAATCGAGCAAGCTCATGTTCGATGAAGAGACACAGTCGCTTTGGCCGACCTTGCAGGGGAAGCCCATGATCGGAACGCTTGCGGGATCCGGCCTGGAGCTCGAGTTTGTGCCCGTGGTGACGTCGACGTGGGGCGAATGGCGCAAGAGGTATCCGCGGACGAAGGTGTTGTCGATCGAAACCGGACATAAGCGAGACTATTCCGAGGGAGAGGCTTATCGCGACTACTTCGCCACTCACGACCTGATGTTTGAGGTCGCCCTCCACGATGACCGGTTGAGGAACAAGGAAGAAGTGCTGGCGATCCGGATATCAGGCACGCGTCCGCTGGCGATAGCGGCGAAGTTGCTCGCCCGCCGGACAGTGTATGAACTTGAACACGACGGCGTCAGGATCACCATCCGCACCGAGGGCGGCGCGAATCGAGCTTTCGTGGACGGAAAACAGATTCCCGCCTACCGGGCCTTTTGGTTCGGCTGGTACGCGCAATATCCGGAAACGGTGCTGATTCGATGAGTGTCGGGTGTCCCGCTCGGCGACTGAAGCCGGCTGATTTTGAGTCAATCAGCCTTCGCGGCCTCCGGATCCCGCCATTCGACGGGTCTTCAGTGGTCTTTGGCCTCCTGCCTGGAGACAAGTGGCTCGAGGGTATGGCCGCCGGAATGATTTACGCAGCCAAGTATGCTGGCGCGGGCGTCCGGACGAGGCCGTGATCGCGCATTCCGTCACCAACGCGCTGCTTGCGGTCTGGGTGCTCACCCGCGGCGCGTAGCACTTGCGGCAAGGTCCTGGACGATTTCCAACGCGCGTTCGCAGCTCTCGCGATTGACATCGTAATGCGTCACGAGCCGAACCTGGTGATCGTTGATGGCGTTCATGAGCACCCCCCGCTCCTTGAGTCGCGCGCTGAAATCGCTCGCGGTGAAGCCCGCGCCTTCGACGTCGAAAATGGCGATGTTCGTCTGCACTTTTGAGGCGTCGATCGAAATTCCTGGAACCTTCGCCAGTCCGCGGGCGAGGAACCGGGCGTTCTCATGGTCCGCGGCGAGCAGCGGGGGATGCTCCTCCAGCGCGATCAGGCCCGCCGCCGCAAGCACACCCGCCTGACGCATGCCTCCGCCGAGACGCTTCCGGTAGAGGCGCGCGCGGTCCATCTGTTTTTCGGAACCGGCGATGAGCGAACCGGCGGGCGCGCCCAGTGCCTTCGAAAGGCAAAACGTCACGGTGTCGACCTTCGCCACGACGTCGCGTACCGGCACACCGAGATATTCCGCCGCGTTGAAGACGCGTGCGCCATCCATGTGCACGGCCAGGCCGAGCGAATGCGCGCCGTCGCACACTTCGGAAATAACGTCTAGTGGATACACAGTTCCGCCAGCCATGTTATGCGTGTTCTCGATTTCGATAAGACCCGTGGGTGCCCAGTGTGGTCCCAGCGGACGGTACTCACGGCGAATCTGGTCCCATCGCAGGATTCCGTCCTCTGTCTGAATCGTCCGGACGACGCAACCCGAAAACCAGGCAACCATCGAGAGCTCGTAATTGAGAAGGTGGCCTCGCGATTCGCAGATCACCTCCTGCCCGTGTTCGGTGTGAAGTTTCACGCCAATGGTGTTCCCCATCGTTCCGGTTGGCATGAAAAGCGCGGCCTCTTTGCCGAGAATCCCGGCAGCGCGTTGTTCCAGACGGTTAACCGTAGGGTCTTCACGGTAAACGTCGTCGCCAACCTCGGCTTCCGCCATTGCGCGCCTCATGGCCGGAGTGGGCTTGGTAACGGTGTCGCTACGTAGGTCGATCAAAGCAGGAACTCCTGGAATATTTCATTAGACAATAGTACGCCGCGCGCTGTGAGACGCACATTCGCGCCGTTGATCGCAAGCAGCCCAATGCCGGCAAAGCGGCGGATGGGAGCTTCGAACCTGAGCCAATCCTCGTGCAGAAGGTTTACACCTTCACTGAGCCGCAGACCGACGAACAATTTCTCCTCCGCGGCGTTCGCCGGCGTTCCTTCCTCTCGGGGGGCACCCAGGTACTCGTCAGGTGCCTCCGGGTTCTGGTGGCGCATTGCGCCGTCGAAGGAGTGTGCGTCGGCGCCAAAGCCCACGTACGGTTCACGCCGCCAATATTTCAGATTGTGGCGCGACTCGAAGCCGGGTCGCGCAAAATTGGAGATTTCGTACCGCTCGATGCCGAGGCAGGCCAGGCGCTCGACGGCGAATTCGTAGAGGTCCGCCGTCATTTCATCGGACGGGGCGGATGATGCACCATAGCGCTTGCCTCCAAGCAGGATCTCATTTCCGAGGCGGCTCTCCTCGTCCACTTCGAGCATGTAGACCGAGACGTGCTCGGGCGCAAGGCGTTCGATCCAATCAAGCGATTCGCGCCAACTCGCTTCCGTTTGGTTTGAGAGCCCGGCGATCAGATCGATGTTTATAGAGCCGAAGCCCGCGTGCCGTAGCGCGGCAACATCGGCGGCGACGGTCGCGGCCGTGTGCTTGCGTCCGCTGCTGCGAAGCTCCCGCTCGACAAACGACTGCGCGCCAAGGCTTGCGCGGTTGAATCCGCACTTGACCCACGCGTTCGCCTTTTCGGCGGTTATGGAGCCCGGAGCGGCTTCGAGAGTCGCTTCAGTCCAGGGCCGGTTGGGGACTAAGTCCAGTAGGGACGCGAGCGTGCGCGCGTCAAGATTGCTGGGTGTGCCGCCGCCGATGTAGACGGTTTCAGGCATCCACTGCCAGCGATGGTTCGCGATCTCAGTCTTCAAAGCGACGAGATAGCGCGCTTCGAGTTCCGCTGGAAAGACACCGGACGCAAAGTTACAATACGTGCATTTTTGCGCGCAAAACGGATATGAAATGTAGACGCCCGGCACGTACCCTCATGATATCGGAAATGGTTCTGCCCGGTGGCCCATCGATCGCTGTACGTTATGATGGTCGCGTGGAATCGCCATATCTGAAAGCCGAAGTCAGCGAAGCCCCGGTAGGTTTGGTCATCGTGAATTCAGGCGGCGTTCGCAATGCCATGACGGTTTCTTTGTTCTCCGAAGTGGCCCATTACCCGATTGGTCTCTGGGTTTCAATCGCCAAGGATTCGTATACGCATTCTCTGCTTTCGGCGGCGCCGGAGTTCACTTTCGTAACCCTGCATCGCGGGCAGGGCGGCGTCGCGCGGGCGTGCGGCACTGAATCCGGACGGGAGCGGGACAAATGCGCGGGACTTGATCTCTACGAAGGAGGCGGCGGTTTCCAGTTCTTGCGGGACTCGATCGCGTCAACGGCCTGCCGGATCAAGCGCTCCATGGACCTTGGCACGCACACCCTGCATGTCGCGGAAATCCTGTTTGGAGACGTGACGCGCCGGAGCGGACTGCCGCGGCACCTGCTGCTTTCCGACCTCGCGAAGATATGATCGCTCACGCGCGGACGATCTGGGACACGCGAATCCAATGCGTGGGCGGCGTGATCGCCGCTCGCGACGGTGACGATACGGATATCTACTTCAGCGCGAACTTCGGGCAGGTGTCGCTCGATCCGCCTCGGATTGTCATTAACCCGAACCGCTTGTACCCGATCGAACAGATGATCCGGAGCAGCGGACGGTTCACACTGAGCATCCTGTCCGAAAGCCAGCGCGAGGAGGCTTGCCGGCTATATCGCGTGCCCCGGAGAGAGGTCCACAAAGACGAGATCGCCGGGTGGCGAGTGGCCGAGGAGGAACCCGGCTTTCCATTTGTGCCGGATTCGATTCGCACGTTGTTCTGCGTTGTGGAATCGGTGCTCGACACGGGCGACCATACGATGATTGTGGGCCGCGTGGAGAGAGTGCGAGTGAATCCCGCGCGCGCTGGCGAGATGCCCGTACTCTACGGGAATCTGTTGGGCCGAAACGAGCCGGGCGAAGCGGCGCTTCGATGGCTGCGTGCCTTGGTGATGAGGAGCGGCGCGATCGACCTGCTCAGGCGATGGAAGGGGAACCGCGGCGCCGCCGTCCGCCCGGACATTGCGCGGGAGACTTATCTCGGTGGCGGACTCACCGAGCCGCAGATTGCGGACGTCCTCAAACATGGCGGGTTCGATCGCGGCAGGGTGCTTACGCCGCCTGCCTGGCCGCCTGCCGGTGCACGACGATCAATCGGAATCTGCGTCGTGGGCACACATTGGGGATTGACGCACTGCCAATCGCTTCGAAAAGCCGATCCCCACGCGCGCCTCTTCCTTTGCGGACGCGACGGGCGCCGCACCGCGCGACTCGCGCAATCGCTCAAGGCGGACGGCTATTTCACGGGACTGGATGCCGCGCTCAATGATACCCGCGTGGAAGGCGTCTGTCTCGCCATGCCTCACCATCTTCACCGGGAGGCAGCGGAAGCGGCGTTTGCCGCGGGGAAACATGTGCTCGTGGAGAAGCCAATCGCAACGCGTGTGGAGGACGCCTCTCGCATGATAGAAGCGGCCAGGCAAGCGGGCAAGATCCTTATGGTCGCCGAGAACAGCCATTTCAGGCCGTCGCTGGGCATGGTGGCGCGCCGTGTACGGGCTGGCGACATCGGAGAACCCCTGCATCTTTTGGCGCACATGGGAGGGCCCCGGCGGGTCCAGGGCTGGGCGGCCGAGCCCGGCAAGATGGGTGGAGGCGCGTTCATGGATCTGGGTGTTCATTACGTTCGCGCGATGCGCTTGCTGTTCGGAGAACCGGACGCGGTCACGGCGTTTCGACCCATGCAGATCGACATTCATGTAGGCGGCGAAGACGGGCTTCAAGTGGTGTTCGAGAGCGCGCGTGGCTGGCAGTGTCACATGCTGGCGACGTGGTCCGCCCACATGGGGAGCCTGCCGGATCTGATCGTAACCGGTGATCGCGGCGCCTTTCATCTCTGGCCTCAAGCGGGATATTACGATTTCTATCCGGCGCCTTCCGGAGTTCGCGCGGAGCTGATCGGGTATGTGCGTCCGTATTCGCTCCAGGCGAAACTCATGACACCGCGGCGGTGGAGACAGCGCGTGCGTTGCTCCGTCCCCGACGACGGGTACATCGAAGAGATGAGGGAATTCATCTCGGCGATTTCGCAGGATCGCGCTCCCCTGAGCACTGGGGAGGACGGAAAGCGCGACCTGGAAATTGTGCTGCGCGCTTACGATTCAATGCAATCTGGCGCGAGGGAGCCGATTCCGCGTTAGGCAATTAGGGCGCCGACAAATGGACCAGGGTCCCAGTAACCGCTGGTCCGCACGATTTTCCCGCTTTCGTCGAATTCAATTACGTCGATGCCATGGGCCGACGCCGCGCGTCCGTTCTTCCCCGTGGCTTCGATCATCCAGGTGAAGGCGGCGCTTCGTCCATTGAGAAAAATCTCCCCCGAGCGAAAATGGATCGATTCGAGCAACGGTTGGAAGCCCGCGAACATCGCCCGCGCGCCCTCCTGTCCCCGGTGCGGCGGCGCACCCACCGGATCGTGCAATTCGCAGTCTCGCGTGAAGCAGGCAGCGAAGGCGTCGGGGTCGAGGGCGCCAATCGCAGCAGTGTAGGCTTCGATAGTATCGTGAAAAACAGTCATAGGGAATGATCCTGCCTGGGATTTCCGGGCCCATTGGCGATAGTGTACTACAGCGCAACCAATGCGCTACGGTGCGGCGAAAAACCTGTTTCTATTTGCAGGATGGCCATATGCTCTCAAGCGGTCTCTATTGTGAGACCTATGGCCTGCGCCCGCCGGAATTCCCGAAGCTAGTCGTTGCGCCGCCAAATCGTGCTGAAACCGGACTTGCTCGCGAGGTGATAGTTTCGTAGCCACGGGTGGAGATCCTCGAAGGCCGTGATCGCTAGCCGCGAGTTATACGCACCAAGCCCGTCCACGATAAACGACGGCTTTGAATGCGCGAGCTCGCCGCGATTCGAACGCGCGAGATCTGGTGCGATAGGCGTCGATTGCGTCAGGTGCCGGTCGGCTGGTACACCGGTCAATGGTTGTGAATCGAGGAATCGGGTCCCTGTGTGCAGGCCCGTGTAAACATAGATCTCCGGACGGAAACCCCAAACCAGCAGCGTGTCCCCCGGCTTGGCCATGGTTCGGACCAATCGGGACACGTCGCGGCTGTCGCGGTCCATGGCCGAATCGGCCCATGTGTCGTCGCCTGCGGCCAGCATCGCATAGCGGGGTCCGAAGCGCACCATTGGCACGAGCGCCGCCAGCAGGATCGCGGCTCGCAGCCGCGGCCCCGCAATTGTAAATCCTCTCGCCCCGGCCAGCGTCAATAGCGGCAGAAGTTGATAAAAATAGCGGGGAAAAAAGCGCCACCCGAGTCCCACGGCAATCATGGACACGGCTGCCCATCCCGCCCACTTCACGCCATCGCCAATGCGGTCGCGAAGCCAAAAACATGCGGCCGCCAGAACCAGCGCGGCGTGGAAGCCCAGCCAGTTCGCACTCCGGATTGCCGCGTTCTTCAACGGCTCGGCGACAAACGTCACGCCCGCATAGATGCGCCCCCATTTCCAGACTTGGTCGTTGTAGGGCAATAGCGCGCCATGGGACCACAGGTACATCAGGGCCGCGATGTTTGGAATCGCGAAGCCCGCGGCAAGAGCCGGGAAGGTGCGCCAGTTCCACATCAAGCACGCCGCCGCAACGAAAATACCCTTCGAATTGCACAGAAACGCAATACCCGCGGCAAGGCCAGCCGCGAAAGGCTTTCGCTTCCATGTCAGAAGGATCGCCGCGACGTGAGGCGCCAGCATTAAGGCGTCAGCGGCAACCGGAATGGCGGAGGAATGAGTATCGAACGTCAGAAAGAACGCCATCGCCGCGGCAGCCTGGTATCCTTCGCGCTCACTCCATCGCAGGCGTGCCGCGGCGAATATTAGAATGCACACCGCCAGCGCGTGAGCGGCGCCCAGAAT
>SHUI01000252.1 GCA_009697455.1 Bryobacterales bacterium | reverse complement strand
CCCTTTGGAACGGCGGATTTCATGGCTGCCACAAGTCCGATCTGCGCCTGTCCGGAAACTCTAGTTTTTTCACAGGGGGGGATTCATAGAGGCCGTGAAGTGGGAAGCCGGTTGGTACCTGGTCCGGCCCCGTACCCGTCTTCCCTACACTGCGCGACATATCGCTACTTTCGGACTCTTGCGGCATATCCGCTCGTCTGGCTTCTCCTTGTGATCGTCTCTAAGAAAACTGGAACTTGATGCAGAAACTAGCGTACTATATTTATGATCACACTAGTCGATCATCGATACGAGAACATGCCTAGACACCAATCCCCACTCCAGTCCGAGATGATTCAGGGAACCCTGGACATGCTGATCCTCCAGACACTGTTGCAGGGGCCCGCACACGGACAAACCATCGCCCACACGATCGAGCGGGGCTCTGAGGAGGTTCTTCAAGTCGAGCACGGTTCGCTCTACCCGGCGCTACACCGTCTCCAGAATCGAGGTTGGGTCGCATCATTTTGGGGTACGTCGGAGAACAATCGCAAGGCGAAGTTCTATCGCCTCACGCCGGACGGCAAGAAGCAGCTCGCCGCGCAATCGTCTCGGTGGGACCAATTGGTGCGGGCCATAGGCCGCATCATGAAACCCCTCCCGGAGAACAGCAGATGAACTGGAGACGCTTCTTCGGCCGCGATAGGGCTGATGCGGAACAGCAGCAGGAGCTCGAGTTCTACCTCGACGTCACAGCCGAAGAGTACATCGAACGGGGTATGGAACCTGCCGAGGCGCGAGCCGAGGCGTGCAGGAAGTTAGGTAACGCGACTTTGATTCGGGAGGAGGTCTATCAGATGAACACCGTCACGGTCGTCGAAGATGTGCTGCGCGACGCGCGCTACGCGCTGCGCGTGATGCGGACGCACCCTGGATTCGTTCTCACCGTCCTGCTCTCATTGGCGCTCGGCATCGGCGCCAACACGGCGATCTTCAGCGTCGTGCACGGCGTGTTGATCCAGCCGTTGCCCTATCCACACGCGGATGCGCTCATCGGCGTCTACAACCGGTTCACGATCCAGGGACAGGTCTACAAAGACTCACCCCTCTCACCCGGCATGTACGCCGCCTGCCGCGAGGAGTGCCGCGCCTTCGAACACTTTGGTGTCTGGACTGCCGGCGCCGCGACCGTGACCGGCTCAGGCGAGCCCGAACACGTTACCACCGTCACGGCCACACAAGGCGCGCTTCCCGCCCTCGGCGTGCAGGCCGTGGTAGGCCGTTGGTTCTCGAAGGACGAGGATACGCCGGGCGGAACTTACGCGGCGATCCTCAGCCACGGCTACTGGCAACGCAAGTTCGGAGGCGACCGCGCGATCCTCGGCCACGCGGTCGTCATCGACTTCATCCCGCACGAAATCATTGGTGTCATGCCGCAAGGCTTCCGCTTCGTGAACCACTCGCCCGACGTCATTCTCGCGCAGCGCTTTGCCACCAGGCGGCCGGACGCGTTCAACCATAACGGGATTGCGAAGCTGAGGCCGGGCTTCACTGTGGACCGGGCGAATGAGGACCTCGCACGCGTGTGGCGAAATTGGGGTGAAAGAGAACGAGTAACGAAGACGCTCAACGAACTGGCTCTCACGCCCAATGCTCGCCCACTGAAGAAGGACGTGGTGGGAGACGCCAGCATGGCTTTGGGGGTCCTGATGGGCGCGCTCGGGCTCTTGCTGTTGCTCGTTTGCGCGAACGTGGCGAATCTCGTGATTGTCCGGACGAATTCCCGGCGCCAGGAGTTTGCCATTCGCGCCGCCCTCGGCGCAGGTTGGGGCCGAATCGTTCGTGAACAACTCGTCGAGAGCCTCACGCTGGGTCTCACGGGCGGAGCGCTCGGCCTCACCCTCGCCTATTTCAGCATCCGTCTCCTCGTCGCCAGCGGCCCGGCGGGCCTGCCCAGGCTGCAAGAAGTCACGCTCGGGCCCACCGTTGTCTCGTTCGCGTTGCTGTGCTCGCTCGGCGCAAGTCTGCTTTTTGCGCTCGTAGCAGTGATCAAGACCCACGTTTCCGATCGCCTTGGAAACACTCGGGGGGCGACTCGCGGCAAGAAGCACCTGCTCGCGCAGCGCCTCCTGGTTGTCGGCCAGGTAGCGATGGCCTTGGTGTTGCTCGTGGCTTCCGGACTGATGCTACGGACACTCCACGCGATCCAAAACGTGAGTCCAGGCTTCACGCTGCCGGACCAGATTCAGATGGTCCGTATTTCGATTCCCGACGCCTTGGTCAAGGAACCCGACCGCGTGATCGCCATGCAGAAAGAGATGCTCAACAACTTCGCGGCGATACCTGGAGTGACGGCCGCCGGCTTCGCCAGTGCGTTGCCTTTGGAGGGCAACCACAATGGCATTATCGTCGCCGTCGAGGGAAAGACGGATCCGAACCGGATGCCGCCCAACCGCAGGTACACGCACGCCTCGCCGGGCTTGTTCGCGGCGCAAGGCTCGCGATTGCTGGCGGGCCGGGATTTCACCTGGGACGATGTATTGCACAAACACCGGCTCGCGATCGTCTCGGAGAATATGGCCCGCGAGTCTTGGGGAGAACTGGACCAGGCGATCGGGAAGCGGATTCGGATTGGACGGGACGGCCCGTGGACGGAGGTGATCGGCGTCGTGGAGAATGTCCATGCCGATGGCCTTCATCTGCCCGCTCCTGCGACCGTATACTCACGCGCCGGAGTCGAGACCTGGAGCAATAGCACTACTACCGTTCGGCGGGCGGTAACCTTTGCGATTCGGAGCAGACTCGCCGGCAGCCAGGCCCTAGTCAAGGAGGTCGCAGCCGCCGTTCACGCCGTCAGCCCTAGTGTCCCGCTGGCCCAGGTTCAGACACTTGAGGCTGCCTACCGGCGATCCGTCGCCCGCACGTCGTTCACCTTGGTGCTGCTCAGCGTTGCCGCAGCGATGGCCCTGGCGGTCGCGATCATCGGTGTCTACGGTATCCTCTCTTACGCTGTGACAGAGCGGCGCCACGAAGTCGGCATCCGCCTCGCCCTGGGTGCTGATCCCGCCGCGGTCAGGTTGTTGTTCGTTCGACAGGGCCTGCTTCTCACCACGGTTGGAGGCACTCTCGGGCTCGCTAGCGCAGCCGCCCTGTCGCGCTGGATCTCGTCGATGCTCTTCGGTGTCAAGCCTCTGGATCCGCTCACGTACACGGTCTCGGTTGCAGCGCTCGCGGTGGCCGCTTTGGTTGCGAGCTATCTCCCTGCCCGTCGCGCCGCCTCGATAGATCCTGTCGAGACGCTTCGCAGCGAGTGAGGACACCCCGCAACGCCGAGACGCGCGAAACTAGCGCAAAACGGCGCAGCGTAGAGTTCCCGTCCCGCCAGGACCTGCGCGAGCCCACTCGGTGCCCGCCATGGCCTCAGTCCCTTAACGTGCAATATTTGACCAATGGAGGAGTGACCCTGATATCACGCTCTTGCTCAATTGGAAACTGCCCGCCGCACGCTGACCGCGCGGACGGATTTCCCGAAGAGGAAGTGCCGGACGTGGTACTCGCAGTATCATTAGAGAATAGGACTCACCGCCGAATGCCTCTCCCTTCCGGAACACTTCTGGGACCGTATGAAATCCTTGCGCAGGCGGGTGCCGGCGGTATGGGCGAAGTCTACAAGGCTCGCGACACGCGGCTCGACCGCATTGTCGCCATCAAACTCCTTCCACCCCGCTTCGCCAGCCGCGAAGACCTCCGCCTGCGTTTCGAACGCGAGGCGCGGATCATCTCGAGCCTGAACCACCCGCACATCTGTACGCTGTTCGATGTCGGCGTGCAAGACGGCGCCAACTACCTGGTGATGGAGTACCTGGAAGGAGAAACGCTCGACGCACGCCTCAAACGTGGCCCACTATCGGTGGAGGAAGCCCTTCCGCTCGCGATCGAGATCGCCGAAGCGCTTGCGGAAGCGCACCGCCGCAACCTCATCCACCGGGATCTGAAGCCCGCAAACGTGATGCTCACGCGCAGCGGCGTGAAGCTCCTCGATTTCGGGTTAGCCAAGGGGCTGACCCCGGCGAGCAGCCTCGCTCCGGATGATGCTACTTTGACCCTCGCCCTCAGCGCCGAAGGCGCGTTCATGGGCACTCTGCAATACATGCCGCCCGAACAGCTGGAGGGCAAAGACGTAGACACGCGCAGCGACATATTCGCCTTCGGCTGCGTGATGTATGAAATGCTTACGGGCAGGCGGGCGTTCGAGGGCGAAACCCAGGCGAGCGTAGTTGGCTCCATCATGACCGCGGAGCCTGCCGGCATCGCTTCCCTTCAGTTGGCTATTCCAAAGGCTCTGGAACGCCTGATCCGCCAATGCATTCGAAAGAAGCCAGACGAGCGTTTGCAGTCTGCCCACGATATTGGTCTGCAACTGGAGTGGCTTCGTCAGCCTGTGGAGGAAAAGGCCGCTCCCGCGCGGCGCTCCCGCAAGAAATGGTATTGGGCAGCGGCGGCGGGGGGCGCGGTGGGCCTGGTTGCCGCGATCGTTCTGTACCCGCGGCCTCGGCCCGAGGCGATCCCGGCCAAGGTTGAGTTTGACAGGGCAGGAGCTACTGAAATCTCAAGCGTCCTTGTTTCTCCGGGCGGCGACTCTGTCGCTTGGCGTGAAACGAACGGCATCGCCCAAACGATGCGCCTGCGGTCGCTCGACACCGGTACTACACGCGTCATTGCCGAGGGGCAAGGAAACGTCCAGGCTTGGTCCCCGGATGGCCGTTCGCTACTCTATGACAGCAACGGAAAATTGAAGCGCCTGGACCTGGCTGGCGGCGGCGTTCAAGATGTTTGCGAACCGTGCGGCCGCTGGTTCCGTGCGGCTTGGCTGCCGGATGGAACAATACTTCTCGGCGGGAATGATGGACCGCTCAGACGGGTCTCCGCCTCAGGGGGGATACCGGTCCCGTTCGGTCACCTGGATGCGGAGCGCGGCGAACGCAGACAGCGTGATCCGATTCCACTGCCCGACGGCCGCCGCCTGCTCTACGCATCCCGTGGCAGGAATCCGGAGTCGAGCGGGATATATATCGCCTCGCTGGATGGGAGCACGAAGCCGCGCCGTGTTTATCCAACCGAGGGACCGTTTCAGTACATTCACCCGAATCGGCTCCTCATCCGCCACGGCGATGGCCTGGCAGTTGTGGGTGTGGATCTTGACGGAGTGGGCAAGGCCCCGGGAGAGCCCCTCGTGATTGCTCCGAGCGTCACATCGTTCTCCGCATCGCTCGACGGCAGGGTGATTGCGTTGGTGCCTGGCAGCGCTGGAGAGGACCTTGTGCTGATGGACCGTTCCGGCCAGAAACTGGCGGACATTAGCCCCGCCGGGGCCGGAATGGCATCGCATCCCGAGTTTTCTCCGGATGGCAAACGTATTCTCTTTGTCCGCGCCCAAGCCGTTCCCAGTGCGGATGAATGGGTTTACGACATCGTCCGCCGGGCCACGGCTCGCCTCACGTTTTCAGGCAGGGCCGGACCTGGCACGTGGTCCGGAAACGGCGGCCGCCTATTTTATTATTCCGGGCAAGGACCAGATAAGCGAGGCGGGATCTACGAGCTCAGTTCCGATGGCGCGGGAGCCGAAACATTATTGGCGGCGGTGGATGCGCACCATATGCACACGTCACCGGACGGCCGCTTCCTTGTCTACGAGAGAACCACCACTCCTGGCGGAGGGGATCTGTGGATGCTGCCGCTGACGGGCGATCGGAAGCCTGAGCCACTGCTGGCGGGGCGCGCCTATGAGCACCCCCGCATTTCGCCAGGGTCACGACTGATTGCTTACAGCGCCGCCGAGACCGGCCGGAGCGAGGTATACCTCCAAACGTTTCCGCCGGGCGGAGGCAAGTGGCAGGTGTCCACCAACGGCGGCACCGAGCCGAAATGGCGCGCCGACGGCAAGGAGATCCTATTCTCCGCTGAAGCGAGCATCATGTCGGCCGCGATTTCCCTCCGCGGCACCGCGGTGGAGATTGGAGAAGTAAAGGAACTGTTCCGTGCGCTCAGGCCAAGAGGTGGACGCGCCTCGGACCATTTTTCATCCAGCCCGGACGGCCAATTCTTCGTGCTCAGTACCATCAAAAAGCAGGATGAGCCGATCACGCTTCTATTGAACTGGAAACTGCCCGCCGCGCGGTGAACGCGCAGCCAACTGTCTCCGTCTCGCCTATGGTGGCAGTGGGGCATGCCATCGTTGTTTGTGGGCGGTCATTTCCACGGAAGAAGGCAGGGTCGAAAAAACCAGGATCAAAAAACCCAGGTGGCGGAACCGGCCGCGCTTCGCACGGCAGGCGGGAGGAATCGCCGGCCCCACCGCGCGCTGCACGTTTTTCATGAAAATTCGCGGGACGCCGCGGCCCTCCTCAACAGACGACGAAAAGGCGACCGCTGCGCAACCGGGTGCCATTAGTTTAAGGGTTGTGTGTCGTGGGGTGGCCGACGAAGTGTACCGCTACAGCGGCATATCGAGTTTCCGGACCGGAAATAAGACCGGATGTTCCGTGCCGGTTTTCAGCTCCGCAGGAGCACGGAAACGATCTTCCAAAGCCGCCGCCGCATGCAGAACCTCGAACGCCGTTTGAGCGGTGGGAGTGCCGGCCCGTTCTTGAGGGCACATCTTCCTGCTACAGCTTGCTCCAGAGAGCGATTGTCGAGATCCCGCCATAGAACACCGCGCAGCACACAAGGCCCAGGCGCAGGGGCCATGGCGCGCGCAGCGGCGCGGGCATCAGCCTCTGATTCACATAAAGCAGATGTACCGCGGAAAATGCCATCGCGAAGTTGATCAGCACGCCGGACATGATCGCGAGCGCCAGCGGATTCGGGCTGAGCCGCAGCGCGATCAATCCCCACATCCCGTAGCCAACAAGAATTGCGTAATAGAGGTACTTCACGGAGTTGCCCTCGA
This sequence comes from Bryobacterales bacterium, assembly GCA_009697455.1. Classification (GTDB taxonomy): domain Bacteria; phylum Acidobacteriota; class Terriglobia; order Bryobacterales; family Bryobacteraceae; genus SYKU01. The sequence goes on along the minus strand of SHUI01000252.1, from coordinate 145 downwards.
GGTGACGCAATCGTTTCGACCCCATCCAGATTACATCCGTCCAGCGGCGGCTGATGCCGTCCAGATTCGACACCTGCGTGGGGAACAGGATCGCGAAGCCGCACAGAAGCGTCAGAAACCAGAAGATCTCGCCATGCCGGTCGGC
>SHUI01000251.1 GCA_009697455.1 Bryobacterales bacterium | reverse complement strand
CGAGAGTGAGGTGGCCCCTGAACGAGGAGCAGGAAGTTTAAGGCCCGAGCGGGCCGCGCCGGATGACGCCGCGATGCGGCCGTTGGCGGACGCGGATCTGGATCCGGAATCGAACCGGCCACGGCGCGAGGCCGAAGCGCCAGCGGGCCGCGAAGGCAAGGTTGCAGCACCGGGTAGACATTGATCGCAACAGCCTTCCGATGTGTTCTGGAGCCGGCGGGATGTCGCTTAATGTGGCCTTCTAAACTTAACCTTACGGCTGCCGTGAGCGGCCTGAGGCCCGGGAACAAATCGCGTCCGCCAAAGGTTACGTGCGCTATAATAGGGAAATCAAATTCAGGAGTTCCCGTAACAAATGTCTCGAAAATCTACGTTGATAGTAGGCATGTTTCTTTCCGCCGTCCCGGCCTTTTGCCAGAACGGCGTCATTCAAGGTGCTCTCACCGACCCGCAAGGGGCGGCTGTCGCAAACGCAAGGATCGTGGCCTTCGACGAAGCCAAGAGCCTCGTCGTCCGCGAAGCCGTAACGGCCGCCGACGGCGCCTTTAACCTTCGTCCGCTCGCCCGCGGAACCTACACGATCAAGGCCGAAGTCGCCGGGTTCAAGATGGTGGAACGGAAGGGGCTCGTTCTCGATCCAAACCAAGTCATGGATCTTGGCAGACTCAGCCTGGAGGTCGGCGCTGTTTCGGAATCTGTGACGGTTGAAGCCGCCACGCCGCTGGTTGAAACCGCAACCTCCCAAAAGTCGTTCACGCTGAGTTCCCGCCAAGTGACGGAGATTCCCCTCAACGGCCGCGATTTCCAGTCGCTGATGCGTACGTTGCCGGGCGTGGTGTCGAACGACCGCTCGGATTTCCGCCTTGCCTTTAACAACACCGACGCCTTCAACACGAACGGCCTCCGTGGCAGCATGAACAACGTCTATCTCGATGGCGCGATCAACACCGACGTCGGCGCCAACGACGGGCAGTACACGCAGATTTCGCTCGATTCCGTCGGCGAATTCAAAGTCCAGACCAGCACATTCAACGCCGAGTACGGCCGCAATCCAGGCGTGCTCATCAATATCAGCACCAAAAGCGGCGGCTCGGCGTTTCACGGCACTGCCTACGAGTTCCTCCGCAACGACGCGCTCGATGCGAACGACTTCTTCCGTAACGTCCAGGGCCTGAAGAAGGCCAAGCTGCGCTTCAATCAGTTCGGCGGTAACATTAGCGGACCCATCTACCTCCCGCGCATCTCCACGATGAAAGACAAGAAGATGTTCTTCTTTTTCAACTACGAAGGCACGCGGGCCAGCCGTCCCACCGGCGGCACCTTCACCGACGTGCAGCATCCCGACCTTTTGAATGGCGATTTCCGCCGCCTGCTCCGCTTCAACCCGGACGGCAGCCCGTTGAATATCGCGGGAACCAGTTTCAACGTCGGAACCATCTTCCAGCCCGGCACCGTGGTCCGCGACAACGGTGGGCGAATCATCGGTGGGCAGCCCTTTGCGAACAACACGATTCCGAGGAGCCAGTTCAGCAGGAACGCCGCCGGGTTCCTCAACATTCTGGGCCGTATCGACCGCTCGCCGGGCGTGCAGGTTCCCAACACGCCGGAGGCGCTCCGCATTCCGTATCAGGACACTTACACGTTCCACAAGAACCAAAAGGTGGCCCGAGTCGACTGGAACATCAGTTCGAAGACGAACTTCTTCTTTCGCTGGGCGGACGATGCGCAGAACGAAAGCCAGCAGCTGGGCATTTTCGCGTCCACCTCGTTCCCGGTTTTTCCGCAGTTCCGGGCGAAGCCCGGCGCGAGCTGGTCGTGGAATCTGGTCAACGTGATTTCGCCGCGCACCACCAACGAGTTCATCTTCAACTACAATCACCTAACGCAGATTGTGGACGTAACCGCTAGTACTCCCGCGGACAGCTACGACCGCACCAAGCTCGGCTTCACGTTCCAGGAACTTTATCCGAACTCGAACCTTCGCAGCAAATTCCCGCGCTTTACCTGCGGTACGGGATGCAATTTCGGCGGCTTTCCGACAGGCTGGTTGAGCGAAGGCAAGACTTACGCGTGGACCGACAACTTCACGACCACGCGCGGCGCGCATACGATCAAGCTCGGGACGCTCATCAACATGAACGACAACGGCCAGCAGCCAAGCTGGACGGATGCTTCGAACTTCAACTTCAACCCCAGCGCCGATAATCCGAACGATGCGGGCAACGGCCTTGCGAATCTGCTGCTCGGCAACTATACCAGTCTCTCCCAGACCAACGGGCGCTTCTTCGGCGCGTTCCGTTTCTTCGGCACGGAATTTTTCGCGCAGGATAGCTGGAAGGTCAATCGCAGGCTGACCATCGAGTACGGCGGGCGTTACGTCTACATGGGACCCACTTACACGCGCGGGAAGTTCCTCCAGAATTACTTCGATCCGCAGCGCTACGACGCGAAGAGCGCAGTCAGCATAGATACCCGCGCCGGCATCCGGAACGGCAGCATCATTCCGGGCTCGGGCAATCCGTTCAATGGCATGATCGAAGAGAATCAGGCTGGCTGGCCTTCGGGCGGCCTTAAGCATCGGAAGAACCAGGTTTCGCCGCGTTTCGGATTCGCCTACGATCCGTTCGGCGACGGCAAGACGTCCATCCGGGGCGGCTTCGGTACCTTCTTCGAGCGCATTCGGCAGAACGCCAACAACTTCGACGGCCTGGGCAATCCGCCGCTCGCATATACACCGAACATCTACGGCGGTAACGTCGATAACGTGTCTCCGGCGCTCATCGCGAGCGGCACCCGCTTCCCGGTTGGCATCCGCGCGATCAACAAGGATGGACAGGTTCCAACCATCTATACCTGGAGCTTTGGCGTGCAGCGGGAACTCGGACGGCGCACTTCGATTGACGCGGGATACGTCGGCAACACGACGCGCCACCTGCAATACAGCTCCGACATCAATCAGGTTCCTCTTGGCGCGACCACCAATACGACGATTCTCCGCGACGCCAACAACACCGCGAACGCCATTCGTCCGTTCAAGGGCTACACCAGCGTGAACATGACGGACTTCGGAGCGAACAGCAACTACCACGCCCTGCAGACTCGCATCAGCCGCCGCTTTGCTTCGAATCTCACCGCCAACTTCAGCTACACCTGGGCGAAGGCCATGAGCATTGTCGATGGCGACACAGCCGGCCTCGGATACTATCTGGACCGGCGGCGCGAGTACGGTCCGGCGGGGTTCGATCGCACGAACGTTGCTACCATCGACTACGTCTATCTGCTTCCGGCGTTCGGAACGAAGATGGGCAACGGATTCGCCAAGACCGTGTTCAACGGCTGGCAGGTTTCGGGCATCACGCGCTTCTGGAGCGGTTCTCCGTTGGGCGTCGGGGCGAACGGCAACGCCGGAACTCTCGGCGGCGGCGTGAGGGCCGATTACCTCGGCGGCCAGATCATTCCAGACAACCGCACCCGGTTTAACTTCTTCAACCCGCTTGTATTCGGACGTCCGGTTGACGGATCGCTCGGCAACACCGGGAAGGTTGTGCTTCGCGGACCGGGCATCCACCAATGGGATTTCTCGATGTTCAAGAACACGAAGATCACCGAGCGCGTCACCACGCAATTCCGCTTCGAGACGTTCAACACGTTCAACCACACGCAGTGGGCGGGCATCAACACGGGCGTCTCCGGCGCAAACCCGGGAGCGGCCGTGTCGGCGGCAACCATCGGCGCGAGCGGACAGGTAAACTCGACGCGCGATCCGCGTAATGTCCAGTTCGGCTTCAAACTGCTATTTTAGCAGGACGGGCCTCCTGGCCTGTCTTCTGGGGCTCCCGGCCGCGTTTCTGCTCGCGGCCGAGAGCCCGCAATTGCTGTTCGAGCGGGCAGCGGCGGCGCTTGCCGCATCCGACTATCCCGAGGCCGAGAAGGGTTTTCAGGCGGTGCTGCAGGCTGTCCCGGGCCACGTTGGGGCCTTGGGCAATCTCGGCGTCGTGTATTCCAGAACTCATCGTTACGCCCGCGCGGTCGAAATCTACCAGCGCGCGCTGAAGTCCGCGCCACGGGATCCTGGACTGCTGCTCAATTTGGGACTCGCCTACGTGAATCAACAGCAGTACGCGCGAGCGCTTCCGATTTTTCAAAAGCTGCCGCCGACGGACCAATCGCGCGAACTGCTCGCGACGTGTCAGATCTACACCGGGAATCCAGAGGCTGCCGTGAAGGTGCTTGAAGCCTTGCCGCGCGGCGCCGGGACTCTTTATCTGCTGGGCCTCGCCTACTCCAGGTTGAAGCAGCCGGAGAAGGCAAAGGCGGCTCTCGACGAAATGCTTACGGCCGCCAGCCCGGCGCAGGCAAATTTCCTCACGGGCAAGGCCGAGTACGAAGAGGGCCGGTTCGAAGCCGCAGCCGACGCTTTCCTGAAAGCTCTTGCGGCGGACCGGGGATTCCCCGGGGCGCATCTGGAACTGGGCAAGACATACCTCAGCCTTCGCCGGAACGCGGATGCGGAGCGTGAACTCAAGCTCGCCATTGCACAGGATGCTTCGAGTGGCGACGCCCAATACTTTCTGGGCGGCCTCCTTACGCTCGACGGGCGCTATGGCGACGCTGCGCCGCATCTGGAGGCCGCCCGCGCGCTGAACCCGGACTCCTGGGGCGCCTACTTTTATCTGGGGCGAATCCGGATCGGGGAGCGCAAGCCGGCGGCTGCGATACCCTTGCTTGAGCGCGCGGCCAAGCTGAACCCGTCGGAGCCTGCGGTGTTCTATCAGCTTGCCCAGGCTTTGAAGCAAGCGGGCCGGGACGACGAATCGCGCAAGGCTCTCGAAAAGGTGCGCACGCTCAAGAGCGGCAAGCTGAGTGATGAGATCGAGCAACTTACCGGGAAGACCCGCTGATCAACAGGTTCGCCTTGGGCGCCGGGAGTTACTCGCACCTTCCATCAGGCCACATGACCGTCAGGCTCTGAGTCGCCGGACGATTCGATTCTCACAACTTGGCCGGGCATGATCGCCGTCAGCGCTTTCAAAATGGGATCTACCAACGGCAAAAGGTCTTCGATCTGATTCGTCCTGGAACGGACAGCGATGATTGAAAGCTTCCTGCCGACGAGGTTTTGTTGTTTCAGCATCCCTTGATCCGCTGTCAGTAGGACGTCGTAACCTGCAAGCTCCGCTATTCGCAAAAGCTCGCCGTTCTTCTTGCCTTTCAGTCCCGCCCACTGCGCACTATGGGCGTCGTGGCCGGGGAAGCTGTGGCGCAGATCGAGCGGCAGGCACTCGTCCAGCAGAATCTTCATGCGATCCTATCGAGAAGAGAATCCTTTGCTTCCTCGAGCGCCTGGACAGCCATGTCATGCGTCACCGTGGTGAACTGCCGCAGGAACTCACCCAAGGAATGGCCACCTTCCAGGTAGTCGATGAGATTCTTGAACGGAACCCGCGTACCCCGAAAGCAGGGCGTTCCGCTCATGACCTCGGGATCGATCACAATTACCGGTTCCGTCATGCTATTTATTTTACCGCCGGTGCAGTCACCAGAAATGCACCATCAGCCTACGAGGGAAGGCCCGCGGATCAACCGGTTCGTCCTAGCCCCGCAAGCCATTCGCGAGCGGCGCGGCGTTCGGGAATATCGCGCAGCGCCCATGCGTCGGTGTGATTGCGGAAGGCGAGCGGCTGGAAAGTGAATGGCGCTTCGACGCCGGTGGACTTCAGGTAATCGCGCGTGGCATCGACGGAGACTTCGTGCGAAATGAACACCGGCCTGCCCCGAAGCCGGCGCAGTCTTTCAAGGGCCGAAGCTCGGTCGCTTCCGGCGTAGGGCCATTCACGAACGCCGTCGTAATGGCTGTAAGGAAAGAAGGCGCGCCACAGGCCCGCGATCCCGTCGTCATGCAGCCCGATAAAGTTGCATCCGATCGCGCCGCGTGAAAAACCGGCGAGAATCACGGCTCGTGGATCTCCGCCGAAACGCGCGCAGACATCGGGCACGGTGCGTTTGGCGTATTCGACGGTCGCGGCGACGTCGCCCCACCAGGTAATCTCGTTGCGCCCTTCAGCCTTGTTCACATATGGAAGGCACAGCCAGATGAAGCCCCTTCCGGCTGAAAGACCGTAGCCGAGGTTGCTGCCTTCGACGAGCCCGGTCGAGACATCGCCATACGCGTTCTTGTAGTTACCGTTTCCGGCGTATTCCACGATGACGGGGTATCGCTGCCCGGGCCGGAAATCGGAGGGCAGGTACAACGCGTGGTACACGTCTGTGTTCCGGTACTCGGGCGCGGTTTGCCGGACGCGCTTACCGGGCCCCGGCTCGCCGCCGGTCATTACGGGCACCGTCAAATCCGTGGGCACGGACCGGATATCGGGGAACTGTTGGGCGAAGAGCGCGCCGCCGGGGAGGGTCCCGAGAAACTGTCTGCGGCTCAAGGTCATAGCTGGATCAGAGCGCGGCGGGTTTCCTCCACGCGTCCGTGACCGAGGCGTTCGCGGAGTTCGAGGGCGGCCGTGAGGCGCTGTCGGGCGAGCTCGCGTTCGCCGAGCCGCCAATGGGCGAGTCCGCAGAAGTGGAGACCATCCGCCTGTCCCCACGCGTATTGGCATTCGGGATGTTCGGAACGGTCGAGGGCATTGCGGGCGGTCTTGAGAGCTTTGTGGGCATCGCCGGCCAGGATGTACGTTTCGGCGAGCGCGCGGCGGAGGTCGATGGAGTACCATCCGAAACCGCACCTGTCGGCTAAGAGGATGCCAGCTTCGGCTTCGGCCGTGGCTTGCGAGTAATCCTCCAAATGCCGATGAAGCTCGCAGGCCGCGTGGAAGCAGCGGAGCTGTAGTACGACGACACCAGAGCGGCTGGCGAAGTCGCGCGCGTCCTCAAGGTGCCGAGCGGCTCGGGCGGGATCTTCCCGAAGGAGGAGCCGAACGAGCAGTGCGTTGCAGCGGCAAAGATCGGCGTTCCAGGTGTTGCGAGCCGTGACCTCCCAGTTGGCTTGCGTCTGGCTGAGTGCGCCGGGCCGGTCACCGCGAAGGACCTTCCACTCGGCCTCCTGGGTGCCGTATAAGCTATACAGAGGTTCGCCCTGCAGTTCGGTGGCGCTCTGA
>SHUI01000010.1 GCA_009697455.1 Bryobacterales bacterium | reverse complement strand
AATCCCTTCTTGGCCTTCTTCAAGGCAACCAGCCGGTCTCTATCGGCCTGCGTCATTAGTAGTTGTCCCTCTTTCATCCTCCAAGTTTGGAGTTGTCAAGGGGACATTTCTACTTTGCGCTAAGGGGACATTATCACTTTGCGGTGACACGGGACGGCACGGGCGTCACGGGCGTGTCGGGCGTCCACGGGCGTAGCCGGCACGGCTTGTGGGACTAGACTCCAGCCCGCGCCCGTCAGCGCTTGATATACTCACTCAAATGGCCCAGCACGCATGGATGAGCATCCCCGTCGAGCGGATGAGCCCGCTCGTTTCTCGTCAGGTCCTGCACACGGAGAGCATGACTTTGGCGCGAATCTCCATGAAGAAGGGAGCGGTCGTTCCCCTGCATCATCACGTCAACGAGCAGATCACGATGCTCGAGGAAGGCCGGCTGCGATTTGTCATCGAGGGCGTTGAGTCAGAAATCCGGGGCGGCGAAATGATGCAGATACGCCCAAACGCGCCGCATCTGGTGGAGGCGCTTGAGGACAGCGTCGCGACGGATCTATTCTCGCCGGTGCGCGAGGATTGGATTCGCGGCGACGACGCCTATTTGCGCCGTTAGAAGCCGCCTGCGAGAGATAATTTCGATGAAAAGCTATTCCCGCGGACCCGAATATCCAATACTCGAAACGACGATCGGACAGGCACTCGACGGGGCCGCCGCGCGGTTTCCGCAATCCGACGCCGTCGTCGTCCGCCGTCAGGGTACGCGGCTGACGTATCTCCAGTTGAAGTCGGAAACCGAACGGGTGGCGCGCGGATTATGGGGACTCGGACTGCGGCCGGGAGACCGTATCGGCGTGTGGGCGTCCAATTGCGTCGAGTGGGTCTTGCTTCAGCATGCGACCGCACGCATCGGCGCCGTTCTCGTGAACGTCAATCCCGCCTACCGCTCTCACGAACTCGCCTTCGTACTGCGAAAGTCGCGAATGAAAGCGCTGTTCCTGCACGAAGCTGACGCCCGGTCGAACTACCTCGACATTCTGAACCAGGCCCGGACCGGGCTCGAATGTCCGCTCGAGCACGTCGTTCTTCTGGGAGCGGATTCCTGGAACGGCATGTTGGAAAGGGGCGTCGACCCGCCCTCGCTCACCGTGGACCCGAACGATACGGTGAATATCCAATACACGTCGGGAACCACGGGCTCGCCTAAGGGCGTGCTGCTCACACACCGCAATCTGGTGAACAACGGATGGGTGATGGGCTGGACTTTGAAGCTTACCGAAAAGGACCGCATCTGCGTTCCCGTCCCGCTCTATCACTGCTTCGGATGCGTGTTGGGGTCGATCTGCGCTACCGTCTACGGCGCGGCGCTGGTGCTGCCTTCTCCGCAATTTGAGCCGCTGGCGACGCTTGAAGCGGTGGAGGCTGAGCGCTGCACGGTAGTCTACGGCGTGCCAACTATGTTCATCGCGGAACTGGATCACCCCGAGTTCCGCCGCTTCAACCTGAGTTCGCTCCGCACCGGCATTATGGCGGGTGCCCCCTGCCCTATTGAAGTGATGAAGCGTGTAGTAAACGACATGGGATGCCGCGAGATGACGATCGGCTATGGACAGACGGAGTCGTCGCCAGTGATTACGGGATCGCTGACGGAAGACAGCCTGGAACTACGAGTGTCGACGGTGGGTCGCGCCCTTCCAAACACCGAAGTCAAGATCGCCGCGCCCGGAAGCGGCGAGCCGGTCGAGGTGGGCGAGCAGGGCGAACTTTGCACGCGTGGTTATCTGGTGATGAAGGGGTACGACCAGGAGCCTGAGGCAACGGCGCGCGCCATTGATTCCCAGGGCTGGCTGCACACGGGAGATTTGGCGACAATGCGCGCCGACGGCTACTTCCGCATCACCGGCCGCGCGAAGGAGATGATCATTCGCGGCGGCGAGAATATCTACCCGCGCGAGATTGAAGAATTTCTATATACCCATCCGAAGATCGCCGACGTTTACGTCGTGGGATTGCCGGATGTGCGGCTGGGAGAAGCAGTGCTGGCGGCGATTCGATTGAAAGCGGGTGAAACGTCCACCGAAGACGAGATTCGCGATTTCTGCAAGGGCAGAATCGCGCACTTCAAGATTCCGCAATACATCTCATTCGTCGATTCGTTCCCGATGACGGTTACCGGGAAAATTCAGAAGTACCGCATTCGCGAAAGAGAGATCGAGGCGCGGGGACTCGAAGCGGCTGCGTCGATCAAGACGGCGTGATCGGGAAAAATCGGGAGCCCGAAGGCAGAAGTGGTCCCGCTACTGCTGGGTGCGCCGTACCAAACCGTCCACCACGGCGATGAGTGCGTTCATGCGCCCGGCGCCTTCGGCGTTGAGGGCTGCAAGGGCTTCGAGCCGTGTGTCGATCTTCGTGTGCGCGGCGGTCTGCTCCGCTGCAAGCGCGGCGAGGCTTTTTTCGGACTCCGCCTGCGCAATCGCGAGCTTCTCCATGCTCCCGGTTAGACTAAGCACCGCTTGGGCAAGCGAGACGTTTATCTGCTTCTGCCGCTCGTGGGATTCATCCATTCGGACGCGCAATTCTTCCATCCCGGCGAACATCTTCGCCTGTTCGTCCAGGAGGAATTCAATGGTTTTCTCGACGTCCATCTGCTCCTCAGCGTATCAAGGCCGCGCCTCACACGCGCAGTTCGTAGCCCAGCCCCTGCATGCCTTCGATGATCGCGGCGCGAACCGCGCCTACCTCTTCCGATGCGAGGGTCCGCTCGGGCGACCCCACGCGCAGCCGGAACGTAACGGACTTCACGCCCTCCGAAAACGGCGGTCCCGAGTACTGCCGCACGTATTCGACGCTCTCGGCCAAGCTGCCTGCGAAGCCCTCAACCTTGGCCCGCAGGTCACCCACATACTCGCGCAGCCCGGCCAGCACCGACAAGTCGAACTCGCTTGACGGGTACTTTCCGGGTGGCCTGTACTTCGACTCACCGCCCATTCGCCGGCCCACTTTTCTCAAATCGAGGTCGAGCACGGCGGCGCGCCCATCGATCTCCATCGACGGTCCGAATTCGAATAACCGGCCCACCGTTTCGCCGCGCCACACGACCTCCGCGGCTCTCGCTGGATGCTCGAAACTTCGCGCCTCCACCGGACGGATTTCCGCTCCGGGCAGGATGGCTTCCGCCGCATGCTTCAGTTCGAAAAGCCCCCGCGCGCCGTCATCCCGCGCATGCACCACGGCCACCAGATGCGCGGGTTCGCCGGGCAGACCCGCCGGTTGCCTGTGAATCTCGCGCCCAATTTCGAATAGCCGGAAACTGTCGAAATACTTGGTGTTTTCGACTACGTTCCGCCGGATTCCCGGCAACAACGATGTTCGCAGCAGCTCTTGACCGGACGCAATCGGATTCAAGACCGCCACGTGTTCTGCCGCGGTGAAGCCGAATCGTCCGATCTCTTCTTCGCTGACGAAGGAATAGTTGTACACTTCCGTGAAGCCGATGCCTGTCAACAGCGCGCGAAGCTCGCGGTGAAACAATCGCGTGGGATCGGGTTTCGGCGGCGAAGCCAGCAACGCGGGCGGACGCGGATCAATCGAAGAGTATCCAATCATCCGGCCTACTTCTTCCACCAGATCGTCCTTGACTGCGATGTCCTTCGTCGCGCGCCAGGAAGGGACCGTCACCGCGAGCACGCCGGGCGAACTCTCCGACACGCCAAACTGCAGGCGTTCCAGGATCTGGCGCACTTCCGCCACTTCGAGCGAGCGCCCAAGCTTTCGCGCCAACCAGTCCAGCGGCAGTTGAATCACGGGCTGCGGCACGGCAGGTTTCCGCTCGTCCGCAACGCCGCCTACAAGCCGAATCCCCGGCGAGAGCTCTTCGAGCAGCGCCACGGCGCGCGCCAACGCCCGCGTCGTATTCTCGGGGTCCTGAGCCTTTTCGAAGCGCATGGAAGCGTCGGTCCGGAGCTTCAACTGCGCGGAAGTTTTGCGGACGCTCGCAGCCAGGAAGTTGGCGCTCTCGAGAATGATGGACGTGGTGCGGCCGCCGATCGCGGTCGCCTCGCCGCCGATGACGCCCGCGATCGCAACGGGCCCGCTCGCGTCCGCGATCACGAGATTCGTTTCGGAAAGATCGTAGTCTTCGCCGTTCAGTGCGCGGATGCTTTCCCCGGTCTTGGCGGGACGGACGAAAATCGTGCCGCCCTCGATCAAATCCCGGTCGAAAGCATGCGTCGGCTGACCCAACTCCGCCATGATGAAGTTGGTGAAGTCGACGATGTTGTTGATCGGATTCAGGCCGATCGCCTCAAGGCGGTACTGAAGCCAGAGCGGTGAGGGCCTCACGGTCACGTTTTCGAAAACAAGCGCGCTGTAACGTGCGCAGAGGCTGAAATCCACGATCGAGACGCCTATAGCGGCGTTCCCGGCTGGCAGCAGGTCCATGCTGACGGGATCGCGCAGTTCCGAACCGAGGATCGCCGCTACTTCCCGGGCCATCCCGTAGTGCCCCCACAGGTCCGGACGGTGGGTGATCGACTTGTTGTCGATCTCGATCACACCATCCGGCGCGCACCGGTCGAGCGTCTCGCCGGCGGCCAGGTCGACGATTCCAGCGGCGTCCCGATTGATGCTGAGTTCCGCCCCGCTCGCCAGCATGCCGTCGCTCTCGACGCCGCCGATGGTTTTCGTTCCCAGAGGCACGTACACCGTTTTCATTCCGGCCCGGCAATTGGGCGCGCCGCAGACAACGGTTTTCAGCCCGTAGCGCTCCGTTTCGACAACGGCTTTCCGGTGATGTCCACCGGGCATTTCTTCAACCGATACCACTGTTGCGAGGCAGGCCGTTGCCAGGAGATCGCCCACCGGTTCGATGCCTTCGCATTCGGCCGTTTTCATCGTGATCAGGCGCTCAAGGTCTCGCGCCGAGGTCGATTGAGGGACGTCCGTAAACTCGCGTATCCAATTGAAAGAAAACTTCAAAACAGAACCCTATCCTATTGTTGCTAAAATTGATTCAAGAAACGCAAGCTGCCGCTTTGGAGCTGCCGGATGTCGTCAATCCCATAGCGCATCATCACGAGGCGCGTCATGCCCAGGCCGAAGGCGAAGCCGTTCCACTCTTCCGGATCAATGCCGCTCATCCGCAGCACATTCGGATTCACCAGCCCGCATGGTAACAATTCCACCCATCCGCTTTGCTTGCAAACGGCGCACCCCGGACCGCCGCAGAGGAGGCACTGGATGTCGAGTTCAAAACCCGGCTCGACAAACGGGAAGAAGCCAGGCCGCAGCCGCACTGTAACCTCGCGGCCGAAGATGCTGCCGAGCAGCGTCTTCATGAAGTAGGTCAGGTTCCCGACCGAGACGTCGCGGTCGATCATCATCCCTTCAAGCTGGTAGAACGTGTGGTCGTGGGAAGCGTCCACGCTCTCGTTACGGAACACGCGCCCCGGCGCGATCATGCGCAGCGGCGGGCCGAGTTTCTCCATGCCGCGCACCTGGACGGGCGAGGTGTGTGTCCTGAGGACGTGCCCGCCCTCGACCCAAAACGTGTCCTGCATGTCGCGCGCCGGGTGGTCGGCGGGTATGTTCAGTGCGTCGAAATTGTGATATTCCGTCTCGACCTCAGGCCCGTCGAGCACGACGAACCCCATCGAAATGAACAGGTCCTCAATTTCGGCCTGGATCTTCGAAATTGGATGCAGGTGCCCGCGCGGCACGCCGGCCGCTGGCAGCGTGAGATCGATCCACTCCGAATCCAGGCGGGCTTTGAGCGCGGCCTCCTCGAAATGGCGTTTCTTCGCGTCGAGCGCCTCCTCAAGTTGCTGCTTAACGGCGTTCAGGAGCTTGCCGATACGGCCGCGTTCCTCCGCAGGGACCTTGCCCATCTCCTTGCTGGCTTGCGCGAGCGTCCCCTTACGGCCGAGCGCGTCCACGCGGACCGCTTCCAACTCTTCAAGGGATTGAGCCCCGGCAATCCTCAGGCGCGCGCTCTGTTCGAGCGCCGATAGCGTGGCTTCGAGCATGGGGGCCTAGGCTGTGGCGGGCACGAACGCTTCCGCCGTCACGCCGAGCTCCCAACCGAGATGATTGAGGTAAAACACGAGAGCGGCTTCCGGAAATTCGCCGCGAAACTTCTCGACACAACGACGCTCCCAACCTTCGGTGAAATGCTGTTTCGCGTCCATGTCTTTGTCGAAGAATCCGTTCTGGTGCGGCACGCCGAGAAAATCGAGAACGGCGACAATCATGTCCATGCGCGAAATAAGCACGGCCTGCGCGAGATCGGTGGCGAACTCGTCGTCACGCTCACCGATGCGCGCCCACAAACGGGGAACGGCTTTTTGCAAGGTCTCGGTGTTGAGCTTTGCGAGATGGCAACGGGTCTTGAATCGCTCGTAGACTTGATAGGTCTTGAGCTTGCCGATGGAGATTGAGCCTATTAGCCGAGCGAAGGAATCCTGCCCCAGAGCGAGGAAGACATCCGAAAGTTGCATCAGGCTCAGGTTAGCACAGAGGGGCGCGGTGACGAGTGACGCGCGGGTACTTAACCGAAGTGGGGGAGTGTCCGTGGCAGGTGCCGTTCCTTGCCGATTTCCGTGCCCTCCGAAGCGATGTGCCGCTCGTTGAAACGCTTGTCCGGCGCCTCAATCGAAACCTGTCGGCAGGCCGCGCTTCGCACGGCAGGCAGGTAGCGCATCCGCCTGTAAGTTTTGTTTTATCATGCACTTGAAAGGGGGGTTACGCGGAGAATTTATTTTCGCTTTTTCCGCGGGGCGTTCGCAAAGTCCGGTCACTGGTTCCTCGGTTCGGATTATATACGCCCGGGTCCGGGAGGCTGGTTGGGATTCGACTAAGGCTTTGGGATTCATGTGGAAAATATTTCAAGTGTTGTGACGGGAGACGGCTGGAGCTGAGCGGCGTACCGCGAGAAATAGCGAGAGCAGAACCGCGCTTCGCACGGCATGCAGCCGGAAACCGGCTACCCCACCAACCCCACTCACGCTGGTTTGTAAGTTTTGTTTTATCATACACTTGAAAGGGGGGTGACGCAGAGAATTTATTTTCGTTTTTCCGCAGGGCGTTCGCGAAGGCCGGTCACTGGTTTCCCCGTTCGAATTATATACGTCCGGGTCGGGGAGGCTGGTTGGGATTCGGCTAGAGGCTTTGGGCTCCGTGTGGAAAATATTTCAAGTGTTGTGACCCGGGAGACGGCGGGATCTGAGCAGCATGCCGCAGAGATAGCGAGAGCGGGGCCGCGCTTCGCACGGCAGGCAGCCGGAACCGGTTGCCCCGCCAAGGTTCCCTGGTCAACAAAAACCGTTCGAAGATAGCGTCAAACCGGAAGAACAGGCGGTGCACCGTTGAGTTCGATTTTAAGGGCAAGGTAAAACACTTAAAACACATCTTGACATTAAACGTCTTGTTGTTTATGGTCAGCTCATGGTTAAACCGACGTGGACGACACTCGAACAGGCTATCGAGCGGTCCAAATCCGAGATTCTTGGCGACGTTGCCGAAGGGACCGTCCCCGCGACTTGTGCCTCTTACAGTGAGTTGCACGACCACGTCGACGCCAACGGATACGGCGGCGCATTCGAGCATGATTTCGACAACGAAGAGACGGATTTCTGGAACGCCGTGCAGGATGCCGTTGACGCTTGGATCAAGGCACGGGGGTTGAGGTCGTGAATATCCCCTGTCCGCACTGCGGGCACAACCTGACTTCTGACCAGATTAGGTCCCTATGGGGACGCTTCCGCGCGTCCTTGCGCGTGACCGCGACCCCTGGACCGGGCAGGCCGCGAACGAAGCTCCGCTGTACGTGCGGCGCTATGACGGTTGAGAGGGCCGAAAAACGAAATCACAAGTGCTAGGCATTTGGTCCATCCACATGCATCTCAGCGGTTGTCTGCCGAACAGGAGCGCGCAAACAGGGGGGGCACCTGGGAGGGCACCTTAGGTTGCCGTGGATTCCTCCCTGATTCGCTTCAGCGTTTGCCGTACTGGCTGCTTCTTGTTTTGTTGCGTCGCAACGAGATCAGCGAGGATTTGTGTGCACCATGTGTGCGGCACCGTTAACAAATTTCTCCTGGCATCGTACCTTGCCTGACGGGAAACAAGCCAAAGCCTTTGGTAGTTAGAGCATTGGTCGGACTTGCCAAGCCGCGGCCAAGATCGGATGCTAGAGTAGATTATTCGGTCTTGCGGCGTTTCTCCATGGATCGCATTACGCCAGAACACCGCAGTTGGAATATGAGCCGCATTCGCGGTCGCGATACTGTCCCGGAGAAGTGTGTCCGTTCCTTGCTGCACCGTTTGGGATTTCGTTTTTCGCTTCGCCGAAAGGATTTGCCAGGAAAGCCTGATATTGTGTTGCCTGCGCGTCACGCGGTAGTTTTCGTGCACGGTTGCTTCTGGCATCAGCACAAGGGTTGCCGGAATGCTTCCATGCCAACATCGAGGCGCCCTTTTTGGGAAGCAAAGTTGAAGGGCAATGCCGCGCGTGATGGACGCATCGGTGAAGAACTTCGGTCACTGGGCTGGCGGGTCATGACGGTGTGGGAATGTGAACTCGCCGATGAAAACCGCGTCGCCCGGCGGCTGGTGCGAGCGCTCACCAGGGAACGGCATGCATGAGCGGACAGCCTATCCCCGTCGTTGATCTCTTCGCTGGCCCGGGAGGGCTCGGTGAAGGATTTGCGTCGTGCCTGACAGACGCGCAGCAACCCGCGTTTCAGGTCCGCTTATCAATAGAGATGGACCCGGACGCGCACACCACGCTGGAGTTGCGGAGCTTCTTTCGCCAGTTCCCGCCCGGGACGGCTCCTAAAGACTACTATGAACGGTTGCGCGGAAACATCAAGACGGAGAAACTCTTCGCACTGCACCCGGTGCAGGCCAAGCGTGCCAGTGCGGAAGCGTGGCTAGCAGAACTGGGCAAGGTGCCAGCGAACGAGTTGCACGAACGCATCGCGCAAGCGGTCGGGTGTATTCCCCAGTGGGTCCTGTGTGGCGGGCCACCATGCCAGGCATACTCGACCGTAGGCCGATCCCGTCGTGGAGGGATCGATCATAACGACAATCGCGTCTATTTGTACCGGGAATACCTCCGTATTCTCGCCGAGCACGAGCCGTCCGTATTCATCATGGAGAACGTCAAGGGATTGTTGTCGTCGCGAATCGCGGGGAGTGGGCTGTTTGCGCAGATTCTCGCCGATCTCCATATTCCGGGGGCTTCCGTGGGGAACAAACGGAGTGCCGCGCAGTATCGCGTACTCTCGCTTGTGCACGCGCCCCGGCGGTTCGATGCTGAGGGGAATCCTCAGTTTGACCCACAGGAATTTGTCATCCGCAGCGAACGGTTCGGCGTGCCGCAATCGCGCCACCGGGTGATTTTGCTTGGCGTGCGGGAGGATTTGTGGACCGCCAGCGTACCGATACTGAATCCCGCACCGCGTCAGGTCCCGGTCTCGCAGGTATTGCAGGGCTTGCCGAAGCTGCGTAGTGGGCTCTCGCGCACGACTGACGGCCCTGAGGAGTGGCGTGCGGCGCTTCAGGATCTGGCAAATTCCGACCTGCTCAAGACGCTCCCGAACGGGCACTACCCGGAAGTGCGGCGTGCTGTGATCGATGGGCTTGCTGCCATCAGAAACTATCGAGCGGATCGCGGCGGCGAATTCGTGCCGTGCGAGGCGAGCATCGGGTACCGGCCCGATTGGTTCCTTGATTCCCGGATTGGTGGGGTCGTCAATCATGCCTCTCGACCCCACATGGCGTCCGATCTACATCGGTACTTGTTCGCGACCGCATACGCAAAGGTCGTCGGGCGATCACCGGAACTACGAGATTTTCCGGTTACGCTGCTCCCACGACACCGTAACGTGAGCGAGGTGGGCAAAGAACTGTACTTCGATGATCGCTTCCGCGTCCAAGTCCCCGACCGCCCATCAACGACCATAACATGCCACATGTCCAAGGACGGGCACTACTACATTCACTATGACCCGGCCCAATGTCGCAGCCTGACTGTGAGAGAAGCGGCGCGCGTACAAACCTTTCCCGACAACTACCTGTTTTGCGGCACGCGTACCGCACAGTATCGCCAGGTCGGGAACGCCGTACCACCCCTGCTCGCGCAACAGATCGCGCACCTCGTACTGGGCATCCTTACGCCCGCGAACGCAACAACGCCACGGCTCCGTGATGACCCTCGATACCAGTGATGACTCCACGAAGCTTCTCTTAGCACTGCCGCGCTAGCGGAGAAACACAAGCTGCTTTCGGCATAGCACCGTGGAAATCGACCAGCCTTCTCGTAACTTCAATGGTTGGTGCCACGTGCACCGGCGCTCTGTTCGGAATACGATATGGAGTGTGCCGGAGTCCACACAAGCTACGAGCCTGGTCCGGGAGATCGCGGAGATTTGTCTGCCCCCGTCGTCCTCGGACCTGCTCGAATCCATGCGTGCACTCGGGTACTCCTTCGAGGCCGCACTCGCAGACCTGATCGACAACAGTCTCTCCGCCGATGCGCACCGCGTAGAGGTGCAGTTCTCACCCTACGAGTCCCCGTACGTTGCGATTCTCGACGATGGTTGGGGGATGACACCCGACGAAACCACTGCTGCGATGCGCCACGGGAGCCGTGATCCACGACTTGCGCGGGACGCGAAGGATCTGGGACGGTTCGGCCTTGGCCTGAAAACTGCATCGCTCTCCCAATGCCGTCGGCTGACCGTTATCTCGCTCAAGCTAAGGAGTGTTGAGCGCGCGTCGGTGGGACCTCGATCATGTCGCTAGGCGGCAGGATTGGATGCTCCTCCAACTCACGGACGCCGAGGCGAACAAGCTGCCGTTAGTTGACGAGCTACGCGCGCAGAGCCATGGGACTGTAGTGCTCTGGCAAGAGTTTGACCGGCTTGCGGCGGGCGAGCCTTCCCTTGAGCGAGCATTTGGGATTCGCATGGATCTTGCGCGCGACCATCTCTCACTGGTCTTCCACCGGTTTCTCAATCCGCCGCTTGGAACGCGACCGGTCGCGATGAGCATCAACCGCAACTCGCTTCGCTCCGTCGACCCGTTTCTCATAACTCACAAAGCAACCCAAGCACTGCCGATACAAGACTTTGTCGTGGAGCATGAACGCGTCGTTGTTGCCCCGTTCATTCTGCCGCACATTTCTAAGCTCAGCGTTGCGGACCTCCAGCTTGCCGGGGGAGAAGACGGACTGCGTGGAAATCAGGGGTTCTACATCTACCGGAATCGGCGCCTCATCAGTTGGGGGTCTTGGTTTCGCCTCGTGCGACAAGAAGAACTGACGAAGCTCGCGCGGGTGCAAGTGGACATCTCCAATCGCCTGGATCATTTGTGGCAACTCGACATCAAGAAGTCAACAACGTATCCCCCCGCATCACTGCGAGAAGGACTGAAACAGATCATTAGCCGAATCACGGAGAGCAGCCGCCGGGTGTACACGTATCGCGGAAGGAAATCGTCGGATGCGATCACGCACACCTGGGACCGGACCGTCGTGCGCGATGGCATCTCCTACACGATCAACCGGACGCACCCGCTTGTTGCTGCGGTGGAAGCCGGTATCGGGGACGACGAACTGCCGCTGTTTGAGGCATTTCTCCGTGTGTTGGAGCAGACGCTTCCGTTCGATGCGTTGTATGCGGACCTAGCCTCAGAATTGCGTCCCGCAACAGAAGAACCGGCGGACGACGCGCGACAAACCCTGCTCACGCTTGCGCAGCGTCTGCTAGCAATTCTCGGTGGCCGCGAGACGGAGGAGGGGAAGCGATTCCTCGCTGCGCTGCCGTCCATTGAACCCTTTAGCGGTGCGGTCGAAGAGGCGCGGGCTATAGCACGGACACTGAACTTATGACCAGTGACAATTTTCGGTCCCTGGAGCGGACCATCATCGTATCGCTCCCCAATGATCGTCCACCGACCGAGCAAGAGATCAGGGACCTCGCCACACGATTGCGCGCCGTGTTCACCGTCGCTGACGAGGAGTTCGACACGCTACTGCGCCAACTGCACGCGAAACTGTCCATCGAGATGGATACGGGTGTCGCACTCGTCGCGGAGCACACCCCATGGCTCAATGCGCTCAAGCCAAGCATTGATCCCTTCTACTGGGACCGCTTCCATAAGTTTCTCCAAAAAAAAGACTGGCCACCTCGAGTGGTGTCCACGCTCGACCGTGTTACCGACGATATCCTCGATCTGCTCGGAAATCCCACTCAGACAACTCCGTGGAAGCGCCGGAGACTCGTGGTTGGCGACGTGCAATCCGGCAAGACCGCAACGTACACCGCGCTCTGCTGTAAAGCCGGGGACGTCGGGTACCGCCTGATTATTCTCTTGACCGGCACCCTGGAGAGTTTGCGCCGCCAGACCCAAGAGCGTTTGGATGAGGGATTTGTCGGCCTTGATAGCTCGGGCGAACTCCGTAAGATCCGCAGCCGTGCAGCCATCGGCGTCGGCCTGATCGATGGGCGAAAAGATGCTGGAGTGTTCACGTCGCGTGAGCACGATTTCAAGAAGGCCCTCTTGAACGCGCTCGGGTTCCGCCTAGACAGCTTCAAGATCCCCGTCCTCGTCGTCGTGAAGAAGAACAAGAAGATTCTGGAGCACCTGGAGCGATGGCTCACCGAGTTCAACGCGGGGGCCGGAGGGTTTATCGACGCTCCCGTCCTCGTCATTGACGATGAGGCGGATAGCGCGAGCGTCAACACGCGCTCAGCCGCCGAAGACCCGACCGCGATCAATACGCGCATCCGCGCGCTCCTGCGCCTGTTCACGCACTCAAGCTACGTCGGATTTACGGCAACACCGTTCGCGAACGTCTTCATCGACCCGGACAATGTCGATGACATGCTCGGGAGCGACCTGTTCCCGTGCGACTTCATCTACAGCCTCGAAGCACCCACTAACTACATGGGGCCACAAGCCGTGTTCGGCGAGGAGCCAAGGGTCAACATGCTGCGCGGCATCGAAGATGCTGACGCGATCTTCCCGCCAAAGCACAAGAACACTCTCATCATCGACGACCTCCCGCGCACGCTCCTTGACGCAGCGCGAGCGTTTCTCCTGTCCAACACCCTCCGTGATTTGCGCGAGGAAGGACCAACACATCGCTCCATGCTCGTCAACGTGAGCGCCTGGACGAACGTCCAGGAACAAGTCCGCACGCTCCTGCACGCGTGGCTCTCCCAGGTACAACAGGACATTCGCAATTACAGCCAGCTCCCGCCAACGGAAGCGCTCAAAAACGAGACGATTGCGGCACTCCACGCGACTTGGCAGGCAGAGTATGACGGCTTGGGTATTCCCTGGGCTTCGGTGCAGACCGCGCTCGTTGCCGGTGCGCTCCCTGTCGTGATCCAGGCCGTGAACCAACGCACAGGCGCAGCAAGCCTTGACTACGCCAAGCACCGGGAGAACGGGTTGCGCGTCATCGCGATCGGCGGGAACAGCCTCTCGCGCGGCTTGACCCTTGAAGGACTGAGCACCAGCTACTTCTTCCGTAACTCGCAGATGTACGACACGCTTCTGCAGATGGGTCGTTGGTTCGGGTACCGTGACGGGTACGCTGATCTGTGTCGGCTCTGGCTCACGGATGATGCTGTGCACTGGTACGCGTATATCAGCATGGCAACGGAGGAGCTGCGCACGGAGTTCAAGCGCATGCGTGCTCAGGATCGCACGCCACAGGACTTCGGGCTTAAGGTGCGCGCGCACCCCGACGCCCTGATGGTCACGGCGCGCAACAAAATGCGCAACTCCCAGACCGTGGAACGTGTGATCTCGATGCGCGGACAAAGCCCCGAGACGGCTCGCCTGCGCAGCAATGAGAACATTATTAGCGCGAACAGGATCACCGTCGAGCGCTTCATCACGTCACTGCGCGAGGAGGGGTGCAAACAAACAACATCTGGACTGGGGAATCCTTTCTGGCGCGTGGTACCGAACCAGTTCATCGCGCAACTGCTGCGCGGCTTCGACGTCCACCCACTCAACATCTCCTTCCAGGCCGCAGACCTCGCCAACTTCATCGAAAGCACCACCGAAGAACGCCTGCGCCACTGGGACATCGTCTTCCCCCAAGGAGAAGGTACGCCCGATAACGTGGCAGGCGTCAGCGTTCGACGCAATAAGCGCAAAGTGCGCGTGGACGAGAATAGCGTCCTCGTCTCCGGACGCAGCGCCAGGGTCGCGTCGCGCGGCATCGAACGCGAAGGCATGGAACCCGACCTGGTCGAACGGATCACGCGGCAATTCAAAGAGAAACCAGAGAACAGAACCAAGAGTGTGCCAGATAGCGTGTATCGCGTCGCGCGGACACGACCACTCCTCTTGATCCACGTGATCGAAGCGAAAGCGGAGGCGGGCGAAAAGCAACCACCCGACGGGCTGATCGCGCTGGGCCTGAGCTTCCCCGACTTCAACGACGATGATGTCGCGCGGCGCGTCAAGTACAGGGTGAACCTCGTCGAGTTGCGCGCCATGCTCGAAAACGAAATCGATGAAGACATCGACGAGATGGACGACGATGACGAGAGTTGAGGAATTCTGGCGGGAGATCGCCACACAATCAAGCCGCACCGGGCTCTTCCGTCGCATCGACGAAACGCACCCGCTCGACCTGTACGCAGGCATTGATCACCAGGGCAAGCGTGTCTTGCTGCTCGTGACCAAAGACACGCCACCAATTCTTCCGCCGCCTGGCATCGTCGAAGTCGCGTGCAATCAGCGCGACGACCAGGAATGGGCAATCATTGTCCAACTGGCGCGACCGGATTTCGACGAGCTCTTCGGACGACTCTGCCAGGATCTTATCGATAGCACGCGCGAAGCAACACCGGAGCATGGCGGTGATGTCCTGCTGCGCCGTTTGGGACGCTGGCGCAGACTACTCGAAGTCGGTCATGGCCGCACACTCTCCGAGGCCGAACTGCGCGGCCTGATCGGTGAGCTCTGGTTCCTGCAGACCGTCGCACTGCCGCGTGTCGGCGCGGCCGCCGCCGTGAAAGGATGGCTCGGACCACTCACGGCACCCCACGACTTTCTCCTGGACGCCTCGCTCGTCGAGATCAAGACGTGCGTCCCAGGGAGCGACGACGTCACGATTGCCTCACTCCAGCAGCTTGACGCCGGAGGCGAACCGCTCTACTTGGGTGTTGTCCGGCTCGCCCCTGCCACGAGCACTACACCCGATGCGTTCACCACAGCAGCGCTCGTCACACGAATCCGTCAGTATATCGAAACGAGCCAAGCGGCGAGTACCGAGTTCGAGTTGCGATTGGCCGATGCGGGCTATGCTGACGGCGAGGAATACGCTCGTGCGTGGTACCACGTCTCTGGTATGCGGTACTTTCACGTGCGCAATGACTTCCCGCGATTGATCCGCACGGGGGTTCCTGAGGGCGTCCGAGACGTGACGTACGTCATCGAACTGCGCTCGTGTGCGGAGTTCGAGGTCGAGTTCTAGACGAGGCAAGAAGGCGATGGACCTGACGGAGTTTCGAGAAGAGTTCTTAGACCAAGTGCGAGCACGCGCGAGTGCAGGCGCGAATTTCACGCACGCTGAGTTCGTCGATGTCTGCGCGGAGCTACTTGGTGATGCGGAAGAGCTCGCCGATTTTGAGGCGTGCTACTTCCGGGGGACGGGTTCCCGCAACCGGTCGCTGGGCGTGGACGGTTATGCCATGGATGACCTTGATGGGTCGGTGCGCCTGGTGATCGCGGAATATGGCGGCGAGCCGGAGCCGACCACGTTGACGCAGACCAATGCGAAGGCATGCTTCTCCCGGTTGCTGGCTTTCTGTGAGGATGCGCTCAGTGGCCGTCTGCATGGGGAGCTTGAGGATAGCGCACCAGGATACTCGCTCGCACTCAACTTGTACGAACGCCGGAAGAGCGTCGCCCGCATCCGCTTGTTCCTGGTCACTGATGGCGTGCTCAGCACGCGGGTGCGTGATTGGCCGGAAGGTGAAGTCTCCGGAATTCCGACGGAGTCGCACATCTGGGACATCAATCGGTTTCACCAAGTCCAGGAGAGCAAGACCGGGCGTGATGAGTTGGAAGTGGACTTCACGGCCGTGGTGCCTGGCGGTCTGCCATGCCTGCACGCAAGTGTCCCGTCGGATGCGTATGGCGCATACCTCTGCGTTATTCCCGGTAACGTGCTCGCGGAACTTTACGACCGTTTTGGGAGTCGGTTGCTGGAGGGGAACGTCCGATCATTTCTTGGCGCGCGCGGACGAATCAACAAAGAAATCCGCAAAACCGTGACGCTTGAGCCAACGATGTTCTTCGCGTACAACAATGGCATCGCGGCGACCGCGTCGGCGGCGACGGTGAGTGCTGACGCGTCCGGCCTGCGGCTGACACATGTAACCGACCTGCAGATTGTGAATGGTGGACAAACGACTGCGACACTCGCCGGGGCAATGACCGACAAGGAAAGCGGTCTCGGGCAGACCTTTGTGCAAATGAAGCTCTCCGTGCTCCCGGCGGAGACCTCGGGCAAGTACATTCCGCTCATTGCGCGCTACGCGAATAGCCAGAACAAGGTCAGCGACGCGGATTTCTTCTCGAACCACGACTTTCATCGCCGCATGGAGCAGATCGCCAAAGCATTACGCGCGCCCGCCGCCGGTGGCGCTCAGTATGGGACTCATTGGCGGTACGAGCGAGCCCGCGGGCAGTACGTGAATGAACAGTCACGCCTTACCGCCGCTCAACGCAACCAGTTCCTCCTGCAGAACCCACGAAAGCAACTCATCACTAAAACCGACTTGGCCAAGTACGAGAACGCGTGGCGCTACTTTCCACACATTGTCAGCCAGGGTGCACAGAAGAACTTCATTAACTTCAGCAACTACGCGTCGGCGGAATGGGAGAAAAACCCGGACCAGTTCAATGAATACTTCTATAAGTGCATCGTGGTGAAAGCATTGCTCTTCCGGCGCACCGAAGAGCTCGTCGGCAAACAGCCCTGGTATCAAGGAGGGTATCGCGCAAACATCGTTGCATACACCGTCGCAAAGCTCGCGAATCTCGTCCAGTTCCGCGGCAGGGGCGGCCTGCTCGACTTCAAAGGCCTCTGGAACCGACAGAGCCTCACCCCCGCTATCGAGCAGCAACTCCTTCTGATCGCTCAACGCATGTTCGAAATCATCGTCGCACCCGAGGGAGGATTCCAGAACGTCACGGAATGGTGCAAGAAGGAACTGTGCTGGCAACGCGCACGTGACACCGAGATAATACTTCTGCCAGGACTCAGCAAAGAACTCACCGGACGCGAAGAGGAACACCTCGCGAAAAAAGACGCGCAAGCAGAACAAAGTGTCATGACCGGCATTCAAATGGAGATGCTGGTTGTCGAACTCGGGCCAGCGTATTGGCGAGCACTCCAGACGTGGGCACGACAGCGGCAACTCCTCAGCGAGACAGAGGACTCAGTCGTCACAATCGCAGCCGGGATGCCAAAAAGGCTCCCGAACTCAAAGCAGTGCGCCAAACTCCTGGAAATCAAGACACGAGTCGAGGGAGAGGGGTACCAAATCTAGGTGTCGAACGCCGTCGCGTACCTTGGCCATTCGGTAGCGATGCATCGGCGGCCGACGCCGGATATCTTGTAAGGGATATTGCCGCGCTCCACCGGCAGGCGCACGCTATACTGAAATCTCATCGGAAGCCGTGGAAGAGTTCATTCATGTCCGCGGGGCGCGGGTTCACAACCTCAAGAACGTCTCGCTTTCCATCCCCCATAACCAAATGACCGTGATCACCGGCGTATCCGGCTCCGGGAAGTCCTCGCTCGCCTTCGATACCATCTACGCCGAGGGCCAGCGCCGGTACGTCGAGTCGCTCTCGTCCTATGCGCGGCAGTTCCTGGAGCGGATGGAAAAGCCTGCCGTCGATGAGATTTTAGGCATCGCGCCGGCAGTCGCCATCCGTCAGAAAAACACGACGCGGAACCCGCGCTCGACCGTCGCCACGTCCACGGAGTGCTACGATTTTCTGCGGTTGTTGTTCGCGCGCGCCGGCCGCACCTATTGCCCGAACTGCTCGACCGAAGCCCTCCGCGACACCGTGGATCAGGTAGCGGCGCAGTTCCTCGCTCTGCCGGCCGGCTCGCGATGGTTCGCGCTTTTCCCGATTCACCATCCCGCGGAGGCTGGTGACGCCGTGCTGCGCGATCACCTCGCGGACCTGCGTGCCAGAGGCTTCAACCGGCTGTTTCAAGCCGGACGCATCTTCGAGTTCTCCACGCCCGAATCGCTGCTCGATGTCGATTTCACACAGCCGGTGTTCATCCTGGCCGACCGGCTGGCCGTCGCGCCTGACCTTCACGCCCGCATTGTCGATACGGTTGAAATCTGCTACCGCGAGACCGGCGAGATCGTCTTCGAGGAAGCCCCGAGAGACGGCGAGCCTCGGCGTCTGCGCTT
Source organism: Bryobacterales bacterium (assembly GCA_009697455.1). Classification (GTDB taxonomy): domain Bacteria; phylum Acidobacteriota; class Terriglobia; order Bryobacterales; family Bryobacteraceae; genus SYKU01. The sequence continues at coordinate 18,045 of SHUI01000010.1, read as the reverse complement.
CAGCGAGAAGTTTTCCTGCAAGACCTGCGGTCTCGAATTCCTGGACGCAGAGCCGAACCTATTCAGCTTTAACAGCCCCGCCGGCGCCTGCCCCCGCTGCCAGGGCTTCGGAAATATTGTCGATTTCAACATGGATCTGGTGATTCCCGACCGCGGCCTGTCCATCAACGAAGGCGCCGTCGACCCTTGGACCAAGCCGAAGTACCGCGGCTGGCTTCCTCACTTTCATAAGTTCGCAAAAGGCAAGGTGAGGCTTGACACGCCGTTCGCGGATCTGACGGCGGCGGAGCAGGAGACGGCCATCGACGGAATCCGGGAGTTTTTCGACTTCCTCGAGAAGAAGAAATACAAGCTCCACGTACGCGTGTTTCTGAGCCGTTACCGTGGCTACGCTCCGTGCCTCGATTGCAAAGGCTCGCGGCTGCGGAAGGAGGCCCTGTACATTCGCGTGGGCGGCATGACGATGGCCGGTGTCGCGAAAATGAACATCGCCGAGGCTCTGGCGTTTTTCCAATCGCTCGAACTGACGCCCGAGCGCGCGGCGATCGCGGAAAAGATCCTGGTTGAAATCCGGCAGCGTCTTCACTTTCTGAACGACGTGGGCCTTGAATACCTCACGCTTGACCGCGTTTCCGCCACTCTTTCCGGCGGCGAGGCGCAGCGCATTCAACTCGCCACCTGTCTTGGTTCGCGCCTCGTGGGCGCCTGCTACGTTTTGGACGAGCCTTCGATCGGCCTGCACAGCCGCGATACCGGCCGGCTGATCCGCATCCTGCACGAGCTTCGCGATCTGGGCAACACCATCATTGTGGTGGAGCACGACGCGGATGTGATGCGTGCCGCGGACCACATCGTCGACCTGGGGCCGGGCGCGGGCGAATCCGGCGGCTACGTGATCTACCAGGGGTCGTACTCGCGGTTGTTGGGTAACGAGCCTGAGTCGCTGACCGGGAAGTATCTTCGAGGAGAATTGAAGGCCACGGGCCTTGCACGGCGGCGGGAGGTGAACCCGTACAAGATACTCCGGTTCAAGGGCGCGCGCGCTCACAACCTGAAGAACGTCGATGTGGAGATTCCACTCGGCATGATGGTGGTGGTCACCGGAGTCTCGGGTTCCGGAAAATCGACGCTGGTGCACGATGTGATTTACCGCTCGCTTCAGAACGCGCACAAGGCGCAGACGGATGAGGACGCCACGCAGTCACTCGACACCGGCATCCACGACAGTCCGTCGACTAACGCCACACCGCCGGTGGCATGCCGCTCCATGGAGGGCGCGGGCCGGATACAGCAGGCCGTCATGATCGACCAGTCGCCCATCGGGCGCACGCCCCGCTCAAATCCGGTCACCTATATCAAGGCGTTCGACATCATCCGGACTCTCTTCGCGTCCACCGCGGAAGCGGAACGCCGCAGCTATAGCGCGGGGCATTTCTCTTTCAACGTTCCGGGCGGGCGCTGCGAGACGTGCCAGGGCGATGGCACCGTGACTGTCGAAATGCAGTTCCTCGCCGATGTCGCTCTGATTTGCGACGAGTGCAACGGAACGCGCTTCAAGAGCGGCGTGTTGGAAATCCGGTACCGCGATCTGAATATCCACCAGATACTGCAACTTACGGTACGGGAGGCGCTTGGCTTCTTCGCCGGGACGCCGCGCCTGGCCGCGAAGCTGCGCGTACTGGACGACGTCGGCCTGGGCTATCTCCGTCTTGGCCAGTCCGCTACAACGCTTTCCGGAGGCGAGGCGCAGCGTGTCAAGCTTGCCGCGCATCTTTCGCAGGCTTCCTGCTCGGGGACGCTCTTCATTTTCGACGAGCCCACGACAGGCCTGCACTTCGACGATATTTCGAAACTGCTCGGGGCGTTTCAGCGGCTGATCGCGAACGGCGGCAGTCTGCTGGTGATTGAGCACAATATGGATGTGATCAAGGCTGCGGACTGGGTCATCGACCTTGGACCGGAAGGCGGAGCCGGCGGCGGCCGCATCGTCGCGAGCGGCACGCCGGAGAACATCGCGGCGAACGCGGAATCGCACACGGGCCGGTTTCTGCGAGCAGCGTGCGGCGGCATCGCCAAAATCGACCATGTGTTTTCGACATGAAGCGATATTGCATCCGGCTGTAGCGGGTCCCTGGTACATTGAGAGTAGACAACAGTGCTGACCTTCATTTCAAGTCGCGATCATAGGTTAATGCGACGGCTCCAGCGGTGGAGGGCGCCGCAATGGGTTCGAGTCTGGATGTTGTGGGCCACGCGCGGCGGCGATGGATGGCTGTGGGTAGCGGCCGGTTTGGGAATCCTCCAGTTCGGCGGTGAAGAGCGATACGCGGCGCTGAGCGCGGCAGGAATGTCGGCGGGAATTGGAATGGCCCTCTATCTGACCCTGAAACCGGCGTTGCGCCGGGAACGCCCCTGCGCCATTGAGCCGCATATTTGGGCAACGCTGCTGCCGCCCGACCAGTTCTCCTTCCCGAGCGGGCATTCGATCGTCGCATTCGGCGTAGCTTTTCCGCTCGCGTCCTTCTACCCTCCGATGACGGGTGCGCTGCTATTCGCGGCGGTAAGCATAGCTGTATCGCGCATGATTTTGGGAATGCACTTTCTGAGCGACGTGATTGTCGGCTCCGCGATGGGATCGCTTATCGGATGGGCCGTCTGCCGGCTTTTCGTGTAACGCCAGACTGACCGGATTGCCGCGTGTTCCATTTCCGGTATACTGACCCCGGAGGAAGGACCTCGTGCAACTTGGAAAAACAGCCGGCGTGGCGCTATTGATCCTGAGCGGTTTCGAAGAGGGCGGCGCCGCCGAATGGCAACTCACCGACTCGCCCATCAGCAAGCTTCTGGATAACAACGACAATTTTTCGCGCGACGGGCGGTTTCTGATCTACGACACGCGCGACACGTTCGGAACCGGTATCGGGAACTCGACCAGCATCATGAAAGTTTCGATCACCACCGGGCTGGAGAATCTTGTCTACGCTCCCGCGTCAGTGTTCGGCGCGACCAGCGCGCCCGGTCTTGGAGCGGCTTCGTACAATCCGCTGGCGGACGAGGTTGCCTTCATCCATGGGCCGCTTCTGAGCGAAACACGAAGCCTCGGTTTCTACGGGGCCACGAACCGCCGGGGAGGCGTGGCGCCCGCCGACGGGTCGGGAGACATTCGTTTCTTCGATTGCCGCGACGTGACGTCGGAAATCACCCCGCCGGGAGCGCACCGCGGCGGGTCTCACAGGCACGAGTATAGCGTCGACGGCAAGCGCATCGGTTTCACCTATGACGACCAGCTTCTGCCGCAGTATGGCCGCACGATCGGGTTCATGTTGCCCAACGCGAAGGCTCCCTGCGGCGTTTCGCACTGGACCGCGCTGCTGGTTCCGGTGGTTCCCGCCGCAGTCTCGAGACCGGGAGATATCGAGCGGGCGGCCGACGATTCCTGGGTCGGCGCCGACGCGTTGATGCGCGCCTTTATCGGCAACGTCAAATAGGAGGATAGCACCGTGATGAGTTCGCTTTTCGTGGTGGACGTGCCCGCAAACGTGGACATCACGACCTCCGATTCGGGAAGCAGGACGCGCTACATGGCGCCGCCCAAGGGGACCCGTATCCGCCGCCTTACGAACACGCCTGCCGCGGGCATTGTTCGGGGATCTCTTGATGGTACTCGCATCGGTTACTTTGCGACGCCTCCCGGCGGTATCCGGCAGGTGTTCATCATTAACTCGCAGGGATCGGACCAGCATACGAGTCCCGAGATGCGGCCCGTTCAGGCCACGCAATTGGAACGGCCGGCGAGCGGCGGATTGCGGTGGCACCCTTCGGGCAATTCGATTGCGGTGATCAGCGACAACGGCGTTGTGTCCGTGTGCGTAAAGCCGGGACCGCTGTTCGGCAAGACGCACTGGCTCGCGGCTCGCGGTCCGCAGGTACCGGCCGCCGACGCATTGGTTTGGTCGCGCGATGGAAGCCGCCTGGCTTTCAACCGCCGCGTGCCAACGTACGATGCGAAAGGGAATCTGGTGAAGGATGCCGGCGGGAACGACTTCCGCCAGATCTTCCTCGCGGACTTCCCCGATTCGAACGGCAACGGAATTGCCGACCCGATCGAATAGGATTTAACGGCGGCCAGGCGGCGCAATGGATCAATAAAGCAGCAGATAGCTCACCTTCACAAACACCTGGCGGCCCGTGACCCTGTCGGGTGCGCCGGTGCGCTGAAGAGTGGCGTCGCGCCGAAGTCAGCGCCAGGTTGTCGCGGCGGTCCGTCTATCCAAGGTAGATCGCGGTGCCTTGATGCGTCCGTGCCTTGACCGGCACTTACAGCTCACGCCGCGTGGGAATACGCACGAGCACCCAGGCGATCGCAGCGAAAGCAAGCAGCGATAGCCATCCGCCCCATTGGGGGAAGAAGCCCAGTTCATCCGAACCCGTGAACATGCGCGTAATGGAACTGATCCCCGCAACGAAAGTGACGGCGAGGAGAATGCCGACGACAGCCTCGCCCGCGATCAGGCCGGAAGCGAGCAAAGTCCCTCTTTCTTCGACCGCGACCTTGCTTTCGGGACTGAGCCGCGCCACCCGGAGATCAACCAGCCATTTCAGGACACCGCCGATGAAGATGGACGAAGTCGTGTCGAATGGCAGATACATTCCGACCGCGACAAGCATGGGCGCGCGGGCGCCGCAAAGCAGCAGCGCGATGCCGAAGGCGGCTCCGGCGCCGATCAGGCCCCATGCCATCTGGCCGCCGACGATCCCCTTCGCGAGTTGCGCCATCAGGCCGGCTTGCGGCGCCGGAAGCGCGCGGCCGCCGATGCCGCCCGTCGCGCGATTCGCTTCATCCAGAGCGATGATCGGGAGCATCAGGAAAAGCGAGAGCACTACGACGGCGAGTATTTCGACAATTTGCATCTTCCACGGAGTGCCGCCGAGGATGTGGCCTGCCTTAAGGTCCTGGATGAGAGATCCCGAGACGGAGCATGCCAGCGAGACGATGGACGCGACGCCGAGCACGGCCATCACTCCCGACGGTCCGGTAGCGCCGATCGCGACCATGACCAACGCGGAGATGACGAGCGCCGATACCGTTAGGCCGGAGAGCGGCTGGTTCGAGCTTCCCACCAGGCCAACCAGATAGCCGCCGACGGCGGAGAGCAAGAAGCCGGTGACGGTCATGACGACCGTTGCGACGATCGCCGCGGTCCAGTTTCCCGTGAAGGCGAAATAGAGGGCGAGCGTAGCGGCCGTAAGCGAAGCGGTTCCGAAGGCCCACCAACGGATGGGTATATCGCGCTCCGTGCGGGGAGTTTCGGCGGCCGCACCAAATGAAGCCGAGGCCGAGGACGCTATTGCGCCCTTGAGCGATTTCGCGATCGAGTGGCGCATCGAGAAGAGCGTATGGCCGGCGGACACGAGCATGGCTCCTACGGCGATGGGACGGACGACGTTGTACCAAACGGTGAACGCGAGGACATCGGGTGTGTTCCCCGCCGCACCACCGAGACGACGCGGAAGATCCGGATCGAAGAAAAGCAGCAAGGGGATGAGCATCCACCATGCGATGATCCCGCCCGCCACGTTGATCGAAGCAAGACGCGGACCGATGATATAGCCGATTCCAATCAGCGCCGGGGATAACGCGGGCGTGGACCACGGGATGCCGCCCGAGTGCGTGATGGCCGCGGTCGGCTCGCGTCGCAAGTTGAAGTGCTGGATGACTGAGCGCGGAAAAGGGAGAAATCCGTCGATGTACTCGCGGAATACCTGGATCCCCTTATCACTTTTTAGAACCTGGATCAGACCGCCGAAGGCCATGGCCCCAAAAACGTATTTAGGGGCGTCGCTGCCTTGTTCCCCGGCCTTGACGATCTCGGCGCTCGCCACGCTCTCGGGCCACGGGAGGCCGGGTTCAGTGACAAGGGGACGGCGGAGAACGATGATGTAAAAGATGCCGAGCAAACCGCCGACAAGAAGAATCAGGCAGGCCTGCCAGTAATGTTCGCGGAGTCCCGTCCAGAGGCGAACGCCATTAATCTCGACCATTACGAAAGCGGGAATGGTGAAGATCGCGCCGGAGACGAGCGCTTCGCCAACCGACGCAGCGGTGCGAGCGATATTCTGTTCGAGCACTCCACCGCGCATTGCGGGAAGGCGGAACAGAGCTATCGCGATAACTGCCGCGGGAATGGTGGCAGCCACGGTTTGGCCGGCCTTCATGCCAAGGTATGCGTTCGCCGCTCCGAAAATCAGCGCAAGAAGAAGGCCGAGAGCCACGGCCTTTACGGTCATTTCGGGTGGTGACTTGGCGGGCATCGGGGAAAACCAGCTTATCAGATAGCGCCTCGGCGGCTCTCAATGGAGCATGGCGCGATTGTCCCCAGCGGTAAGCAGCCAAGAACCCGGACACCCGTTTTCCGCCGGTCCTCGCCGTTTGAGATGTGAAATTCGGGACCCGCACATCGCGACTCAGAAGGGGATGTCTCGCTTCATTGCCGCTATCCACCCCAGACGCAACAGACAAGGAGTTCACCCGGTTATCCGTTCAATGCCGTGCGCAAATTCCGCCCGCTGCGGTCAATCCTCAGCTTCTTCCAGGTTGTAGAATTGAAGTGCATGGCTCATCGATCGCCCTTACCGGCATTCTGTCTCCTTATCGCCGGCCTCGCAGCGCCCGCCTCCGCCCAGAACGGCATCGGCGCGGTTTGGGACGTCCGCAAGATGTCCGATGCCGTCGCCGCGCACGCGAAGCGGCTGACCGAACTGCTCGACAAGCTTACTCCCCAGGAATGGGTGAGGAAGGGGGCGCCGCAAACCTACGTGGAGCAGTGGAACGCCGGACGGTCGCGCACGCTCGATCTGGTGCGCGCCTCCCAGGCGCTCTCTCAAGATCCCGAGCGTCTCACCTACGCGCTCGAGGCGTTCTTTCGCCTGCAGGCGCTTGACGGCGTCCTGAATTCGGTTGCCGACGCCGTCCACACCTACCAGAATCCAGCGCTCGCCGAACTGTTGCGCGGCGTCATGGCCGAGAACGATACGAACGCCGCGCGCCTGCGCGAGCACATGGTCGACCTGGCCAAAACCAAGGAACTCGAGTTCAAAGTTGTCGATCAGGAAGCGCAGCGCTGCCGAGGTTTCCTATCGAAACAGCCGAACGAGGCCGAGAAGGCTCGCGCCGCGGGGGCGAAGAAATGAGTTTTACTTGCAGCATTTGCGAAGAGCCGTCGCTGCGGATTTGCGTCCGGTGCACGAAGGACGCCTGCGATAACCATATCTGCGAGCGCTGCCGGCGGTGTAGCGATTGTTGCACGTGCGAGGTGCGGTTGACCCCGCCGGACCACGCGGCGCCGCCGGAACTGGAGCCGCCCGAACTGGAGCCGCCCGAACCGGACCCGCCGGAACTGGAGCCGCCCGAACTGGAGCCGCCCGAACCGGACCCGCCCGAACCGGACCCGCCGCATCCGCCGGGAACATAGGTTCAGACTTTTTAGACGCCTGTCGCGTCCATGAACAAGGAGCCCTTGAAAGGAGCCCTTGATTTGATCTTCCGGGCGATTGAGGATGCCGACCTGATTCCGAAGGCGCGCCGGGGAGACGTGGAGGCCTATAACCTTCTCATCTCCCGATGGGAAAAGCGCGTCTATAATTACCTGCTCAGGATCACCGGCAATCGCGAAGACGCGCTCGACCTCAGCCAGGACGTGTTTTTGAAAGCGTATCAGAACCTTCGCAAACTCGAAGATTCCGCCCGTTTTGCGGCCTGGTTGTTCCGCATCGCGCACAATGAGGCCTATTCGCTGTTCCGGAAAAGGAAGCCGGAAGCGGAGACGGCCGCGGCGGACTTTCCCGTCGCCGACCGGGCCGGGTCCGCCTTCCCGATCGAATTGGGAATCGCGGTACGCGGCGCGCTGGACCGGCTGGGTCCGGAGCAGCGGGAAGCGGTCGTCCTGAAGATCTATCAAGGCTTCAAGTTTGAGGAAATGGCGGAGATCCTTTCCTGCCCGGTCTCCACGGTGAAATCGCGTGTATACGCCGCGCTGGAGATTTTGAAACGGGAACTGGCTCCGCTTGGGACGCGAGGTGAAAATGAACTGCCCGCCATTTGATTTGCGCGATTATTTTCTGCACGAACTCGGCCCGGAGGAAGCAGCCGAAGTGGAGGGCCATCTCTCCGGTTGCGCTCGTTGCCGCGAACAGTTGGAGAGTTTGAGGTACACGCAGGCCGCTCTGCTCTCCCTGCGGGACGAGGAGATCCCCCAACGCATCGGGTTTGTCTCGGACAAGGTCTTCGAGCCTTCGGTGTTGCGGCGTGCCTGGTCCATGTTCTGGAACTCGGGGCCGCGCCTGGGCTTCGCCTCCGCGGCAATGCTTTCCGCCGCGCTGTTGGTTTCGGCGTTCTACAGGCCCCCGCCGGTTGCCGTTTCGCCGCCTGCGCCGGCGGTAGCGACGACGGCCAGCGCCATGAGCGCGGCCGAAATCGCCGCCGTCGTGGATGCCGCGATGTCGCGTAGCGAGGCGAAGACGGCCGCCCTTCTGAAGGAACTGGAAAAACGAGAGAACCTGGAACGGATGGCGAATCTGGTTTCCTACCGGGAATCGCTCGAGGTGCTTCAAAAACGTCTGAACGTGCAACTCATCGCGAGCAACGACGGAGGCGGGCGATGAAGCGGGTCTTGTGGATCGCGGCGTTGTCCGCGATAGCGATCTGGACCGGCTTCGCCGCCGTGCCGCGCGTGAAGCGCGCGGCTTTAGCCGCGATGGAGAAGAGCTTCGACGGCAAGCTTGAAAAATTGGGCGCGGAAGATTCGTTCATGTTGCTAGGCAATACGCGCGGCGTTTATCTGGAAGGTTACGGAGCCGTGTTCACGGCCGAGGTGAATCTTTTTCAGGGTCCATCGATTACGCCGTTCCGGCAATCCATTTCGAAAGACGACGTGAGCCGGGTGCATGCGCGAAAAATGCAGCAACTGCCGGGATTGAAGCGCAAGATGCGGGATATGCTTGCGGATTCCGCCGCGTCGCTCGATACGGTCCCATCGAACGAGCGCATCGCTCTCGGGGTCTCGTTGTTTTACTATTCGTGGGAGGACATGGCCGGGTTGCCGCGCCAGATTCTCATGCATGCGGAAAAGGCGAAACTGCTCGACCGCACGATCAATCCCGAGTCTTACGTCGAGGTCACGGAATTTTGATGCGTCTCGGCGAGATGCTGATTGCGCGCCGCCTCATCGAGCGGGAAGATCTGGATCAGGCGCTTGAGATCCAGAAGGGGCGCGGAGACAAGCTCGGGAAGATTCTCGCGGACCTGGGCTTTGTCGCTATGCGCGACGTGATCTCGGCGCTGTCTGAACAGTTGGATATCGAACTCGTGACGCTCGCGGGATTCGATCCGCCGGTGTCGCCGGAGATCGAGGGTCTCGCCCCGCGGTTCATGCGGCAAGCCCGTGTCATACCTTACGCGCTCTCCGATTCCACCCTCACGGTCGCGATGGCCGATCCGCTGGATTTCGAGACCATCGCCGCCGTGCGGGGCGTCTGCGGCTTCAAGGTTCGCGCCGTGTTCGGAGCTGAGCCGGAAATTCTCGAAGCGATCGACCGGCTTTATGGGGAAGCGGAGAAGGAAGCCCTCGACCCGGCGGCCGATTCCGCGCAGGCGGGTGAAGATCTGGAACACTTGCGCGACATGGCAAGCGAAGCTCCGGTCATACGCCTGGTCAACGCCATGATCGCTCAGGCCGTCGAAAGGCGCGCGAGCGATATCCACATCGAGCCCTTCGAGAAGGAATTCCGGATCCGCTACCGCATCGATGGCGTGCTCTTTAGTCAGGAACAGCCGCCGCGCGAGTTGAAGGCCGCGATCATTTCACGCCTGAAGCTGATGGCGAAATTGAATATCGCCGAGCGCCGGTTGCCACAGGACGGGCGCATCAAGCTTAAGATTCTGGGCCGCGAAGTGGACCTCCGCGTTTCGACGCTCCCCACGCTTTACGGAGAGAGCGTCGTCATGCGCCTGCTCGACCGCTCGGCGGGCGATTTCTACGACCTGCGCCGGCTTGGCTTCGACGATCACATGCTGTCGCGCATGGAATTCTACACGTCGCTGCCGCACGGAATTTTTCTTGTTACAGGGCCGACAGGCTCCGGGAAATCCACCACGCTCTACTCAGCGCTCAAGCGGATCAATTTGCCGGACAAGAAAATCATCACCATCGAAGATCCCGTCGAATACCAGATGGACGGAATCAATCAGCTTCACGTCAACACGCAGATCGGGCTTACGTTTTCGTCGGGCCTTCGTCATATCGTGCGGCAGGACCCGGACGTCATCATGATTGGCGAAATCCGCGACCGCGAAACGGCGGACATTGCAATCCGGGCCGCGCTTACGGGGCACTTCGTCTTCTCGACGCTGCATACGAACGACGCGCCCAGCGCCATCACGCGCCTGACCGACATGGGAGTCGAAAACTACCTGATCACGTCTTCGCTGGTCTCCGTGCTGGCGCAGCGGCTGGTGCGTGTGATTTGTCTGCATTGTAAGTTGCCGGCGGGAACACGAACCGCGCCCGATGGCAGCCTGGTCGATTGCTGGAAGGGCGCGGGATGCGAACGCTGCGGCGGGACGGGCTATACCTCGCGGGTCGGCATCTTCGAGCTGATGGAGTTGAACGACGAGATCCGGAAGCTGATCATGGCGAACGCGGACGCCTCTCAGATAACCAGTGCCGCGAGACGAAACGGCATGCGAAGCTTGCGGGACGACGGCTGGATGAAGGTGCGCGCGGGCACGAGCACGGCCGAAGAAGTGATGCGCGTGACGCAGGAATTCTAGGCCATGACGACCTATTTTTTTCGCGCGGTGGCAGCCGACGGCAAACCGAGAAGCGGCAGCCTCGCGGGCGAGTCCGAGAAATCCGTCGCGAAGGAACTACGGAAGCAGGGCCTTACGCCGGTCTACGTCGGCACGGAGGAAAGGAAGACGTTCGACCTCAAGCTGCCTGGTTTTTCCGCCAGCAGGAAGAAAGACGTCCTGTTCTTTACTCAGGAACTTTCCACGCTGCTCAATGCCGGCGTGCCGCTCGACCGCGCGATCACGATCACAAGCGAGCTCAGCGAAAAGCCTGTGTTTCGCGCCGTGATTCTGGACCTGTTGCGCGTACTAAAGGGCGGCAAGTCGCTCGCTGAAAGCCTCGCCACGCATCCGGATTATTTCAGCGATCTGTTCGTGAACATGGTGCGGGCCGGTGAGGCCAGCGGAACACTCGCCTCGGTGTTCGACCGCCTCGCCCAGTTCGAGCGCTCGCGCGACGAACTGCGGGGCTACATCATTTCTTCGATGATCTATCCGGGGCTGCTCGCTCTGGTGGGAGCAGGTTCGATTTTCGTGCTGCTGAACTTCGTGGTTCCGCGTTTTGCCTCGGTTTTCGAAGAATCGCGCATGAAAATACCGCTTCCGACCCAGATCATGCTCGAAGCAAGCCGCATTGTGCAGAACTACTGGTGGATGGCGGCGGGCGGCATGGCTACGGCGGCGCTCGCGCTACGGACTTACATCCGTACCACCACGGGTCGCATGTGGTGGGACACCTTCCGCCTGCGCGTCCCCCTGCTTGGCGACGCGCTCCGGAAAGCCGAGACGGCGCGGTTCGCGCGCGCCATGGCGACGCTTGTGGCGAACAGCGTGCCACTTGTGCAGTCGCTCGGGATCGCCTCGGCCATTCTGAACAACAAAAAGATCGCGGGCGCGCTTGAAGCCGTTTCCACTGGGGTCAAGCGAGGCGAGGGCATTGCGGCTCCGCTGCGCCGCGCGGCAGTCTTCCCGGCACTCGCCGGCCATCTACTTAGCGTGGGTGAGGAGACGGGGCGATTGGATCAGATGTTTGCGCAGATGGCGGATATCTATGAAGCAGAGACGAAATCGGCCATCAAACGGTTCACGTCTTTGTTCGAACCGCTGGTGATTCTGGTAATGGGTCTGATGGTGGGCGCGTTGATTCTGAGCATGCTGCTTGCCATCACGAGTATCAACGAAGTGGCTGTTTAGCGGTACTAGGGAGGATTCATGGGACGGCAAGTGAGCGAACGGCGAAGAAGAAGCAGTTCGGGCGTAACTCTAATTGAAATGCTGGTGGTCGTGACGATCATCGCGCTATTCGCCGCGCTGGTAGCGCCTCGCATGCTCAAGAAGAGCGACACGGCGCGGGTGACGGCGGCCCGCGCGCAGATCAACTCCTTCATGACGGCGATCGGCGCATACAAGCTCGACACCGGTCTTTTTCCGAGCACGGAACAAGGTCTCAACGCACTGCGCATCAAGCCCGCCGAATTGAACCAATGGCAAGGGCCGTATCTGCCGCAGGACATCCCGGTTGATCCGTGGGGCCGGCCATATACCTACAAGTTCCCAGGTGAACACGGCGACGAACCGGACATCGTGTCGCTCGGCGCGGACGGGCAGCCCGGAGGCGAGGGTATTAACGCGGACATCATGAGTTGGAAGAGCCAGTGAATCGCAGCCGCACAAGCGCCGGCGTGACGCTGATCGAAATGCTGATCGTCGTCACGCTGATCGGACTTATGGCAGGGATCTCGTATCCGTCGGTATCGTCCGGAGTGGATACGCTGCGTCTTTCCTCCGCGTCCGATTCACTCGCCGCGCTCCTTAATTCGGCGGCGAACCGCGCTGAGCGGCGGCAGGAGGCGGTCGAAGTCACGATTTCGATCAAGGAGAACGCGGTGTCGGTGCTATCATCCGGCGCTGCCTACACGCGCCGGCTGGAAATGCCCCTGGGTGTTTCGATTTACGCGGTGCTGCCGAAGCCCCCCGGCGACGCGGTAGATCCGCGGCGATTCATTCTCTTGCCCGGAGCTTCGTCTCCAAGAATTTCAGTCGAAATGTCAAACCGGCGAGGCGCGCGCAGGCGTGTAAGCGTCGATCCGCGAACCGGAGTGCCGATCGTCGAACGGCTTCCAAACTCATGAAACGCAACCGCTCGAAGCAGCGCGGCTTCACGCTTCTCGAAGTTCTGGTCGCCACCACGATCATGGCCATCGCCGTAGTCGGGTTGCTTTCGGCGATGTCCACATCCATGCGCAATGCCGCCCGACTCACCGATTACGACCGTGTTGCGATGATCGCGCGGTCGAAGATGGACGAACTGCTGGCCAACCCCCGGCTTGCCAAGGGGCAGCCGATCGAAGGGCAGTTTGACGCCGCAGTGTCTCTGGGCACGCGATCCGGCTGGCGCGCCGTGCTCACAACGTTCGAGACGCAGCCGCAGGCGCAGCCGGGCGCGGCCGTGATCGACCGGATGGAACTCGAGATCTGGTGGATGTCGGGCTCGACGCGCCGGTCTTTTGCGTTGGATGGATTTCGACGGTCGGTGCTGCGTCCGCAAGACTTGATAGGGGGCGCTGGTGCAGCCGGGCAGTAGCGTGCCGGTGAGGCGGACGATCGCTTTTTGCCGCCGGCCTTTTTTCGCGCACATGGCAGGCCACAAGAGGCGATGGCCTGCCCCACCGCTGCCACAGTTTCATGCGCGGGGTTCCAAGCGGGCGGGCGTGACGCTCATCGAGGTCCTGATCGCGGTCTCGCTTCTGAGCCTGCTTTCGGTTGGGATGCTGTTCGCCTTGAGAGTGGGGCTGAACGGTCTCGACAAGGCGAACAAGAAACTGATGGACAACCGCCGAGTGACCGGCGCGCAAAGAATCCTCGAACAACAGCTTGGCGCTTTCATGCCTGCGAAGGCGCTCTGCGCGGCTGGGACGCCGTCCCAACTGCTGATCCCCCTTTTTCAGGGAGAGCCTCAATCGATGCGCTTCGTGTCCACGTATTCGATCGAGGAAGCCGCGCGCGGCTACCCCCGCCTCCTGGAATTTCAGGTTATCCCAAGGGAAGACGGCCGCGGACTACGTTTGGTGGTGAATGAGCACCCGTACGGAGGACCCCAGACCGCCGCCTTTTTCTGCCTGGGCGTCTCGCCCTCGCCGCAGTATCGCCCCATCGAAGCGGGGCCCGCGTCATTTGTGCTTGCGGACCGCCTGGCGTCCTGCCGCTTCTCTTACCAGGAGATGTTGCCGCCGCCCGATATTGACCGCTGGGTGGATCGCTGGATCGCAACGGCGTTGCCTCAAGCCGTTCGCATCGAACTGCGTCCGTTGGAACCAGGCGCGGCGGGCTTGCAGCCCCTGAGCGTCACGACCCGTCTGCACGTGGATCGATTACCTAATGTGGATTACAACGGGCCGTAGGAAACGTGAGAAAGAATTGAAAATCCTCGGGAACATGCCGTTCTCACTATTCGCGAACACCCGATCGCTTCGCTACTTCCCCGAGCCGAGCCGCGCGCGTGAGCAGGCGGTGGTGAAGCCTCGAATACACCACGGATTCATCTCTGGTGTTCCGTCTCTGAGGCATTTGGCGCCGGTTGCTTACGCGTGGGGATCGGCCAGAGACGCCCGTCCCACCTCCCGCCGTGGCGGCGCGCTGCTCGCGGTGCTCTGGCTTTCAGCTGCCCTTTCCGCCATCGCATTTTCGCTCGCGCACACCGTACGAGGCGAAACCGAGCGCACCGCAACTTCGGTCGAGGGCCTGCGAAGCTACTACTTGGCCGCGGGCGCGGTTGAACGGGCCATCGCCTACATGCAATGGGGCCCTTTCGCCCTGCTGCCGGACGGAACCTCCCGCTACTACACTCAAGGGCAACCTCTGATTTCCCTACATTTTCCTACCGGTGAGGCCCTTGTCGAGATCATCCCGGAAAGCGCCAAGGTCAACATCAACAGCGCCCGGCCGCAAGACCTGGCAGCTCTTCTCCTTTCTTTCGGCGCTGAACCTCCGCGCGCGGAGGAGATAGCCGCGGCAATCGCCAACTGGCGTTCCCCGGCAGTGCCCGGCGTACCGAGCGGCTTCGATTTGTTCTATTCGTCCCTCAACCCGTCTTTTCAGGCCCGCCATGCGTCATTTGAAGAGATCGAGGAATTGATGCTGGTAAAAGGAATGACCGCGGATATTTTTTACGGAACCTGGGCCAGGGATGGGCAGGGTCGCCTCCGGCCGCGCGGTGGACTCATCGAATGCGTGTCGATTTACGGAACCTATTCCGGATTCGACATCAATACGGCGCACCCGGCCGTGCTCGCTCTGACCGGTCTTAGCCCGGACGTGATCGCCGGTGTCGTGGCGCGCCGCCGGGTCGCGCCGTTTCGCAGGCCCGAGGAACTCTCCCCGTTTGTTGGCGGAGCAGGTCCCGGCGCGCAGGGGTTGCGCATCGGCGGAGGCCCCATCTACACCATCCGCGCCACTGCGCGTCTTCGGCTTCCCGATGGAAAGCTTTCCGACATGCGACGCACGGTCGCGGCTGTGGTTGCCCTAACGACGCCGAAGCTTGACGGCGCGGTCTACCGCATCCTCCGCTGGTACGATCGCTCGACTACGACCCTGGAATGGAGTAACTGATCTTGGTACTGAGCAATCTATTCGCGTTCGGCATGGGCGTCGGCATCGAGATCCGCGACACCGATCTCGACATCACGGTCGCGCGAGTCCGCCCGCACGGG
Organism: Bryobacterales bacterium; assembly: GCA_009697455.1. GTDB lineage: Bacteria > Acidobacteriota > Terriglobia > Bryobacterales > Bryobacteraceae > SYKU01. The sequence goes on along the minus strand of SHUI01000010.1, from coordinate 2,490 downwards.
GCCGAGGTTACGGCTCACGGCGCGATCACTCGCTTCCGCGAGCGCAAAGCAACCGACTGGGGGAGCGAATACGCGGCTTTTCTCAAGAAGCACGGCGTTTCGCACCTCACCGCGGCCGTTACGCTGCCGCGGCGCGAAGTAGTGGTGCGAAGCCTCGCCATGCCAGGCATCGCGGGCAAGGATCTTCCCGGCGCGATCGGATTCCAACTCGACGGACTGCATCCCTTTGGAGACGCGGACGTGGCGTCAGCCTGGACCCGCGTGGGAGCGGCCAGTGGAGGTGGCTTGCTGCTGGGAGTCGCGCTCCGCTCTGTTCTTGAAAAGTACGTCGAACTCTTCAGTGAAGCCGGCGTGGCTGTTTCTTCGTTCACGTTTCCGGCGTCGGCGATTCATGGCGCGATCCGCTTGTTTCAAACGCCCCCGGCCGGATTCCTTGCCTGCCGCACGCACGACACCGGCGAAATTGAGATCTACGGTGAAAGTCCCGCCAAACCGGTCTTTTTCGCGGAGTTCGACCTGCCGCTTGAACGCGCAGTCGCTCTGGCTGCCGCCGAGTTGCGGCTCCCGGCCGAGACGGAGAGCTTGCCGATGGAGCGAATACTGCCCGTTCCTCGCGCAAACCCCGCCGGGAACGACCCTTCTCGAAATGCGTTGAGCTATGCAGCCGCGCTGACGTGCGCGTGCCCCCGTCTCGCGGCCACCGCCAACCTGCTGCCCGAAGGCCGGCGCAGTTCGCATTCGCGGGCGATGCTCGTGCCCGCCGCCGCGCTTTCGGCTCTTGCGTTGGTGCTTGCCGTGGTGTGGTTCGTTTCGGCGGCGTTCGAGCAGAAGCGCTACTTGAAAACGCTCGAAGGCGAGATCGCCAAGGTGGAGCCCGAGGCGCGGAAGTCAGGGGCGCTCGATCGCGAAATCGAAAAGACCGCCGGTCGCGTCCGCGCCATTCGTGAGTTCAGGGACCAGGTCAGGAAGGACCTCAGCGCGCTCGACGAACTCTCGCGCATTTTGCCAGCCTCTTCCTTTGCGGGCTCGGTCGAAATTTCCCGCGACGCCGCTCTCATCACGGGCGACTCGGATTCGGCCGCACCGCTACTCGAAGTGTTGGACGCCTCTCCCGAATTCCGGAATTCGGAGTTCGCTTCCGTGACGCGCGTGGCGAATACCGACGTGTTCCGTATCCGGACGCTCCGTGAGGCGGCGCGCAAGTGACGATCGGATCCATCCGGATCGAAGAGCGTGACCGGCGCGCGCTCCTGCTGCTGGGCCTGGCAGTGATCGCGGCCCTGATTGTCCGCTATGGAGTCTACGGGGAAAGCGCGCCAGCCGTTGTCGCAGCTCCGGATACGGCCGCGGTAGCGGAAAAGCGTCTCCAGAACATGCGGCGTATCGCCGCCGGCGTTCCCGCTCGTGAAGAAGCTTTGAAGGAGGCGAGAAGGGTACTGGCCGAGAGCGAAAAAGGCCTCATTCAAGGCGCGACGGGCGCGCAGGCGCAAGCCCGCATGATGCAGACGGTGCGCGCGATGGGTAAAACGGAAGGCATCGATGTTCGCGGCGCGGAGATTGGAGAAGTGAAAGCCTTCGGCGAAGACTACGGAACGGTTCTCCTGGCCGTTTCCTTCGAATGCCGCATCGAGCAACTGGTCAACTTCCTGGCCGCGCTCGCGCGGGAACCGGAGGCGATTTCGACGAATGACATCCGAATCAATCTTGCGAACCCGAAGGAGAAGACGGTGAACGTCCGGCTTGGACTCGCTGGCCTGGTTTCGAAGCAACTGGCGCCTGTAAAAAAAGGAGCGTCGTCGTTTTGAAAATGAAACTGTGGCTGCTCAATTTCGCGTTGCTCGCCGCGTGCGTCGCAGTCGGCTGGCAGATTCGAGAAAGTTGGCTTCGCGCGGATGCCCGCGGCGCGGCGCTTCGCGTCAATCCGGCGGCCGCCGCCAAGAAAGCGTCGGCCACGGCGCCTCCCGCGGTTCCGGCGCCGGCGCCTCAACCCCTGACCGCCGCGAACTACGCGGACATCGCGCAAAAAATGCTCTTCGTGAAGGACAGGAATCCGGTGGTGGTGGTCGTTACGCCTCCGCCGCCTCCGAAACCGATGCCGAAGCTGCCCGTAGTCTACGGTGTGTTGGCCCTGGGCGATGCCGCGACGCTGATTGTGGCGGACAGGCCTGGCGCGACGCAGCGGGGTCTCCGCGTGGGCGAGAAGACGGGAGAGTTCAAGCTGCTGGCCGCGAACAGCCGGGAAGTCGTATTCGAGTGGGACGGCAAGGAAGTGCGAAGGAAGCTCGAAGAGCTGATGGACCGAACGTTGCCTACGCCCTCGGAACAGGCGCAGAGGCCGGTCGCCCCGTCGTCGCTTGCACCCGGCGGCGCGATCACGGTAAAGCAGGACGAATCCGGACCGAAGTCGTCGTCGCTCGGGGTAGCCATGGGGACGTTCCGCGCCTGTGTTCCGGGTGACACAACACCGGCTGGCGCCGTGGTCGAAGGTTA
>SHUI01000250.1 GCA_009697455.1 Bryobacterales bacterium | reverse complement strand
GCCGCCCGGCCCGTAAACCATGATGCGCGGGCGCTCGAAGCCTTCCGCGAACGGCTCAACTTTAAAGCCGGCCGGCACCTGCAACTGCGCGCCCGAAGGCTGCGAGATGACACGCGGCCGGTTGTTGGCCGACGGCGTGTGAAAAGGCGGCGGCAGCTTGACTTCGGCGGCCATCGCGAAAAAAACCGGCATCAAGGCCGGAATTGCGAACTTGAGTTTCATAATCTATTTCTTGCCCGTATACGAAATCTGCCAGACCTTGTTGTTTCCGTCTTCGCTCACCAGCAGGCTGCCATCCTTCATCTGAAGTAGTCCGACCGGCCGCCCCCAGACCTCAACCTTGTCGGAAGCCATCATCCAGCCCGTCAGGAACTCCTGCTGCTTGCCTGATGGCTTGCCGTTTTTGAATGGGATGAACCCCACCGAGTACCCGACCCGGTCCGCCCGGTTCGACGAGCCGTGAAAGGCGAGGAACGCGCCGTTCTGATATTCCTTTGGGAACTGCTTGCCCGTATAAAAGAGGAAGTCGAGTACCGCGACGTGCGGACCCAGCAGCAGATCCGGCTCGACCGCGCTCTTTACCAGATCCGGCTTCAACCCCTTGTTGCGAGGATCTTCGTGAGCTCCGAGATAAGCGTACGGCCAGCCGTAGAATTTCCCCTGCTCGACGTGCGTGAAGAAGTCCGGCACTAATCCGTCACCAAGTCCGTCACGTTCCTGGACCGTGACCCAGAGAGTCGGGTTGCCGGGAATCCATCGAAGCTGCGTGGGGTTGCGCAAGCCCGAAGCGAATATTTCCTTGTTGCCTCCGTCGGGATCCATTCTGTTGATGGCGGCTCTTTCCGGCGGGTCGCCGGGGGTCGAATCCGAGCCCGAGCCCACGCCGACGTACAGCTTCTTGCCCGCCTTGTCGAAAAGAATCGCGCGTGTAATGTGGCCCGCGCCGAAATCTTTCATGTTGTAGATTTCCTCGCCCGCGCCGGCGCTGAGCGACTTCGAGTCGTACTTGTATCGCTTGATGGAAGTGGACTCGGCGACGTAGAGATAATCCTTCCAGAAGGCCATTCCGAACGGGCGGTCCAGATTGTCGATAAGCTTCTTCTTCGGCTCCGGGCGAATGGCCCAGACTGCCCCTCCCTTCACGGTGTCGCTGAGCAGGATCTCACCGCTGGGCCCGAGCAGCATGATGCGCGGCTTCTGGAAGCCATCGGCGAAGGGCTTGACGTCGAAGCCGGCCGGAACTTTCAACTGGACCCCGCCCGGCTGAGGAACTACTTTCGGGCGGTTCATCGTCGAGGGCGTTTGATACGGCGGCGGTAGTTTGATTTCGGCGGCGTTGGCCGCAAGGGCCAGCAACACGGCGGCTGTGTATTTCATATCGACCAGTTTATTACGCGAACGGCCAGACCCGCTCGACCGTCTTGCTCAGCATCCAACTCTTGTCCTCTTCGTTGAGGAATGTCATCTCGTCGCGGACCATCGCGAGCGTGCGCGCGTATGTGGTGTGCGGCAGGCAGACCGGCCAATCCGTGCCCCACATGAGTTGCTTCGGACCGAAGGCGTCGTAGAGGCGCTTCACTTGAGCCTGCGCGTCTCTGAACGGGTACTCTTCCTTCGAAAGGGACCACGTATGCGACACTTTCACGAAGACCTTCGGATAGCGCTTGAGCGCGATGAGTTTCTCGAGTTCGGCGGGCTTGTCGAGCGGGCTGTCGGCCTGGTGGTCGATGACGACGGTGAGATCGGGATACTTCTCGATGAGATTCGCTGCGTCCGGCATGCGCGTCACGGGCGCGAGCACGGTCATCGGGACTTTCAGATCCTGGCATCGCTTCCAGAGCGGTGGCATCAGAGGACCGCGAAACCAGTCCCCGGCAGCGTTACCGGCCGGGCTTATGCGCACGCCCTTAAAACCCTGTTCCTGGACGAGGCGGCTCAGGTCGTCGGGTGCATCCGATTTTTCAGGGTTAACGCGCGCGACGCCCTTGAAATACTGAGGGTATTGTTTCAGGACGCTCGCGAGGTAGCTGTTATCCCAACGGTAGTGGATCACCTGGATGATGACGGTCTTCTCGACGCCGTTGGCCTTCATCAGTTCGAGCAGCATTTCGGGAGTGGCGTCGGTCTCAGGCGGGCGCGTGGTCTCCTTGGCCCATGGAAACTGCGCGTCCTTCTTCCAGACGTGAACATGCGGGTCGATGATGCGATACTTTTTCGTTTGCGCGCTCAAGTCCGCGGACGCGGCTCCGGCGGCGAGAGTGGCCATGGCGTGTCTCCGAGTGATTCTGGGTAGCATTCCAGAAGTATAACGCGGGCGGCAGGCGGCGGGTTCCATGGACAAGGTGAGCGCAGCGTCGTGCTGGCCCAGGGCGGAGGGAAGCAGGCGCCGGTTTTGGTGAACACCGGTTTCCTCGTTCTGGCAGTAGATTTCCGTGAACCGGGCCAGTCCCGATGTGGAGCGCGGACGCAACCGGCTGACGACAAGGCTCCGCTTTTGACGACTGGCGGCCGTGCGTTTTCTACGAGCATCGGGTACGAAGAGGGTGTCCATCGCCGGGGGACGCATGGGAGGCGGGGCCGCCGCCGAAGTGTCGGTCGAAGCCGATTTTCTCTTCGACCACCGGGAATGGCCGACGACAAACCAGGAAAACCGGCCGAAACATCCACGGGTTAACTTGGGCGCAACCGGCAAGGCTCCCCTTCGCAAACCATGACAAGGTGATTCTGAAGTCCTTGAACGCTGATGCGTTTCATGCCGTATTTCGGATCACAAACGTCGCGCGCGAGGACCGTTCCAATTCAGCGATCCAAATCGCGTTCCGCCGCAGAAGGTCCTCGACCTGGGATGTCCGGTAGTTGCAGTTTTCGAGCCGAATCACCTTTGGCGGGGCGCCGCGGGACTTCGCGAGATCGAGGAAATCCGAATCAGCCGTCACGATGGCGAGCTCGTTGGATCGTGCATACTCCCAGATCTCCTCGTCCGGTGTGAAGCGGGCGAGTCCAGTGTCGAAAACGTGGACCGAGCCGGGGAAAGCTCGGTAGGACGGCCAACAAGCCTAGGCGAGAGATTCGCGTCAAACAAAAGCTTCAACGCGAAATTCTCTCGCGCCCTGCCTGGGAAGCATAGGCGTAGATGGCCGGAAAATCCGCCTTCTCAAAGTACGAGTAATCGGCAAGGATCTCATCCTCGGTCATGCCGGATGCGAGCATGTCGAGCACATCCCACACCGTTATCCGAAATCCACGGATGCAAGGTTGTCCCGAGCGCTGACCCGGCACAAGCGTGATCCCGGAAAGATCGGCTTTATCGGCGGTTGACACAAGCACATTATCCTCCGTTTCTCAGTGGCACGATGGACATGGCGACTGCGCGCGGAAGTCTACTGGCTCAGTGTGTAGTCAACGCAAAGCCGAGAGCGATGAGCGACTTGATGCCGGGGATGATCGTACTCGCTTCGGCGGATTCCTCAAGGCGGTGAGGCATTCGTTGGATCGCCGCGCCGACCGATACGGCGGGGATGCCCATGCTCACGGCGATGTTCGCGTCGGTCGACCCCACATCGGCGGGAGCGATCTCGGGCGAGCCGGGCTTGCGGAAATGGTTGACCGTGGCCACTGCCGTTTGCACGACAGCGTGGTTGAGGCGCTCCTGCCGGGGCAGGGCGTGCGAGTAGTCGATGGCCATCTTTCGTTCCATCCGGAAGCCGACGCCTTCGAGTTCCCCGATTCGGCGGGCAGTGGAAACCACGGCGCTCTCCAGCCGGTCTTGCGTGGCGCTGTCGAGCGACCGCAGATCCACTGTGAACCAGGCTTCCCGGGGGATGGCATTCACGACGGTGCCGCCGCCCATCATTCCCACGTTCAGCGTGGGCAACTTGAACGTGCCGAGCCCCTCGGCGACGGGCGGCAACGGAATCTCGTAGAGCGCGTTTACGGCCTTCGCCACCGCCCGAGCCGGACTCGGCGTACCGCGGCTCTCAAGGGTGTGCGCTCCAGGTGAGGTGTAGAAGAACTTGAACTGGTTGATGCGGAGTGCCCCGTACCAGACCTCCGTGGCCGCGCCGTCCACCGCGACGAACATGTCCGGCCGGTAACCGCTGTTTTCGAGCCAATGCTTCGCGCCCGCGAGGCCGGTTTCCTCCTGGACGGTGGCGAGGAAGATGAGGTCGCCATTGGTCTTGACGCCACCGCGGTCGAGCGCGCGAAACATTTCGAGCGTGGCCATGAGATTCGAGGTGTCGTCGCCGACGCCGGGCGCGCGCAGAATGTCGCCCTCGCGTTTTACCGTGAGGTCCGTGCCTTCCGGGAATACGGTGTCCATGTGGGCGGCAAACACCACGGAGCGTCCACCGCCGATTCCTTTGCGCACGCCGCTGACGTTGAAGATGCCGTCCGTGTGGATGCCGCTCAGCCCAAGTTTCTCCATCTCGGCGCGAATATACTTCGCGCGCGCCTGCTCCTTACCGGACGGCGCGGGGATTTCGACGAGCCTGATCCACTCCTCCACGATGCCGGGTGCGCGATCTTCCACGGACTGCATGGCTTTGCGCAGTTCGGGTTTCGCGAGCAGGGACGGCTGAAACCATCCGGTTTGCGCGCCGAGCGGCAAGGCGGCGAGCATGAACAAAGCGGAGGCAGGAGTCCCAGTGAGCATATTCAGGAATGATACTCCCGATTGAGTGCCGTACGCTGCCGAGCTGCGTCTGAAGAAACAGCCAGGCTCTCTTGATAGGCAAGGGAGGCCGGAAAACGAATGCGCTTGTGCCTGAATAACGTGTACGGGCTTTCGCTCGAACAGCATTTCAGGAGTCACCTCGGTCTACGGTGGACGCGTGTTTGCTGGCTTCGAATCACGCGAATCGCATTGGCCTGGGTGTAGCATGGGCATGGGCGCAGTGATCGTACCCGTGAGAAATTAATCCTCCGTCCAGCACAACCATACTTCGGGGCAAAATATGACGCGCGAAGAAATCCGCCTGCACGACTCGCAACACAAGCGCATCCACTGGAAACGCTGGGGACCCTACTTGAGCGAGCGGTCGTGGGGCACCGTTCGCGAAGACTACAGCGCTGAGGGAACCGCCTGGGAGTTCTTCCCTCACGATCACGCCCGCTCGCGAGCCTACCGCTGGGGCGAAGACGGCATCGCCGGCATTTCAGACCGCCGCCAGCATCTCTGTTTCGCGCTCGCCATGTGGAACGGCAATGACCCCATCTTGAAAGAGCGCCTGTTTGGCCTGACGGGCAACGAAGGCAATCACGGCGAAGACGTCAAGGAGTATTATTTCTATCTCGACTCCACGCCAACCCACTCGTACATGAAGTACCTGTACAAGTACCCTCAAGCCGAATTCCCTTATGCGCGGCTGCTCAATGAGAATCGAGCCCGTGACCGCCGCGCTCCTGAATTCGAATTGATGGACACGGGCATCTTTCACGAAAGCCGCTATTTCGACGTTTTCGCCGAGTACGCGAAGGATTCGCCCGAGGGCATTTGCATCCGGATTACGGCCTTCAACCGTGGACCTGAGGCGGCGGACATCACGCTGCTGCCCACGCTGTGGTTCCGCAACACGTGGTCGTGGGGCGCCGGCGCCGCGAGACCTTCGATGCAAGCCGCGGCCTCAGGCGTGATCGAGTGCCACGAACCATACCTGGGGATGCGGCGGCTCTTCACCGAGGGCGAACCGGAGATACTGTTCACGGAAAACGAGACCAATTACCAGCGCCTGTTTGGCACACCGAATGCCTCCGCGTACGTGAAAGACGGCGTTAACGATTTCATTGTCCACGGCGCCCGCGAGGCTGTGAATCCCGGGCGGACCGGAACTAAAGCGGCCGCGGTCTACCGCTTCCTCATCCAGCCTGGCGAGTCCGCCACCATCCGGCTCCGGCTTGCCGACGGAAACCGGAGCTTCGACGATTTCGACCGCGTCTTCGCGGATCGAATCTCGGAGGCCGATGAATTCTACGCGCAACTCGCGCCGCCCGATGCCTCCGAGGACGCGCGCTCGGTCCAGCGCCAGGCCTTCGCCGGAATGCTTTGGTCGAAGCAGTTCTATTACTACGACATGAAAACCTGGTTGCGCGGCGATCCGGGCCAGCCCGAGCCACCCGCCTCGCGCCTCGATGGCAGAAATCACGAATGGCGGCACCTCTACAACTCGGACGTCATCTCGATGCCCGACAAATGGGAATACCCGTGGTACGCCGCGTGGGACCTGGCCTTTCATTGCATTCCGCTCGCGCTGGTGGATCCGGATTTCGCGAAGGATCAGATCGTTTTGATACTGCGCGAATGGTACATGCACCCCAACGGCCAGATTCCCGCCTATGAGTGGCAGTTCGGCGACGTCAACCCGCCCGTCCATGCCTGGGCGGCATGGCGCGTTTACAAGATCGACAAGAAGCGCCATGGCAAGCCGGACCGCCTGTTTTTAGAGCGTGTTTTTCACAAGCTACTGCTGAATTTCACCTGGTGGGTGAACCGCAAGGACACCGAGGGGAACAATCTCTTCGCTGGCGGCTTCCTCGGGCTCGACAACATCGGCGTCTTCGACCGGTCCAAACCGCTGCCCACTGGCGGTTATCTGGAACAATCCGACGGGACCAGTTGGATGGCGATGTACACCCTGAACATGCTCGCCATCGCGATGGAACTGGCGGGGTTCGATCCGGCATATGAGGACGTCGCGAGCAAGTTCTTCGAACATTTCGTCCACATCACCCACGCAATGAATCACCTTGGCGGAGACGGGGTCGCGCTGTGGGACCAAGCCGATGGCTTTTACTACGATGTGCTCCACATGCCCGACGGTACCCATCGCCCGCTCAAGATTCGTTCCCTTGTGGGCCTGATTACGCTATTCGCGGTCGAGACGCTTGAGCCGGAAGCGGTGGAGCGGCTGCCCGGTTTCAAGCGCCGCATGGAATGGTTCCTGAACAACAGCGATGACGTTCAGGAACACATCGACGAAGTGCGGCTGCCGGATGGCGGAATACGGCGGCTGCTCGCGGTGGTAAATCTCCGAAGGCTGCCCCGGGTCCTGCGGTATCTGCTCGACGAGGAGGAGTTCCTCTCCCCACACGGAATCCGCGCGCTCTCGCGGATTCAC
>SHUI01000249.1 GCA_009697455.1 Bryobacterales bacterium | reverse complement strand
CAGGTAGGCGGCACGCTTTCGGTCTCCGAGCGCGCGCCCGAACAGCTGCGCCGCGACCTGGCGAAGCTCGGCCACAACGTGGTGACGCATGACGCGAAAGGCGTCGGCAGCGTCAAAGCGATTCTTGTGAACCCGGCGACCGGCGTGTTGATGGGTGGCGCGGCTCCGGCAACGGACAGCTACGCGATCGGATGGTAGGGATTTGCGGGTCCGCGACACTATGGATTTGCTCCAGGCTCAACTACCTGGCAGCCTGCATCCTGACGACCACACACCGGCGTGCGGCCCCGTCAACACATTGTGTTTGGGTAACACTCGAATTTGACTTGCCCATCCGATGTTCGATAACCTGAAAGCTCCTGGTTAGAGGCGCGGCGGCCATCAGTAGCCGGAACTGCAAGTCCGAAAGAGCTTCGGAAGTTCCGCGAAAGGGGCCGGTTGTTTCCGCCGAAACCGGCGCGGCAGGCTCTTTCCGCATCGGTTGGGGGGTCGGGCTAACACCCGCCCACTGTCATCCGTTTGAAGACGGATGGAGTGCTATCGGGAAGCGATCTACGCCCTCGCCGTACCTGCGTCGTTCTCTTCTTTCGGCTCCATCCCAAGAGTTTTTTGCGAAGGCAGCCTCATGAAGGCATTTTTCTTATGAACATCGTCGAACTGACGCGCGCGCTGATCGATATCGAATCCATTACGGGCAACGAAGAACAGGTAGGGCACTACTTGTTCGACACGCTATCGGGGCTGGCCGCGCGCTTCGGCGGCCGCGTCGAACGCATGGAGGTGGAACCTCGCCGCTTCAACGTTTTCGCGCAGTTCGGCGACTGCCCGGCCGTCACGCTCTCAACGCACATGGACACCGTGCCGCCATTCTTCGGCTCGAGCGAGGATGGCGAGAACATTTACGGGCGCGCGGCATGCGACACGAAAGGCATCATCGCATCCATGATCAAGGCCGCGGAGGCACTTCTCGAATCGGGGGGCACGAACCTGGGCCTGCTGTTCGTGGTGGGCGAAGAGCGCAACAGCGCGGGCGCGTACCAGGCCTCCCGCCATCCGCGCGGCTCGCGTTTCCTCATCAACGGAGAGCCCACGGAGAATCTTCTCGCGCTCGGCTCGAAAGGCGCCCTGCGCTACGAAATTGCCGCGAGCGGGCGCATGGCGCACTCGGCCTATCCCGAGCTTGGCGAATCCGCGATCGAGAAATTACTCGACGCCCTTGCCGCCATTCGCAGGGTGCAGTTGCCCGTCGATGAACTCCTTGGACCCAGCACGCTCAACATCGGCACGATATCCGGTGGACGCGCGCCCAACATCATTCCCGATGCGGCGAAGGCGGAGATCATGATCCGCCTGGTGGGCGATGCCACATCCACGGACGAGGCCATCCGGCGCGCCGTCGAAGGGAAAGCCGCCGCGAACGAGGTTCTTCGCATTCCCGCGCTGCGCCTGGGGGCGCTCGCGGGCTTCGAGACTACCGTAGTCGCCTACACCACCGATATTCCAGCCTTTGGCGGAACCTGGGGACGGCCTTTCCTGATGGGCCCCGGAACGATACACGTCGCGCACACGCTCGATGAGAGAGTGCCCAAACGGCAGCTTCTTGAAGCGGTCGAAATCTATCAACGCATGGTCAGACAGTTATGGAACGAAAAATAGAAGTTGGAGTCTTAGGCGCCACCGGAATGGTGGGCCAGCATTTCATCAAGTTTCTTCAAGGTCACCCTTGGTTCGACCTTACGTGGCTCGGCGCGAGCGACCGCTCCGCGGGCAGAAAGTACCGCGACGCGGCCAAGTGGCACCTGGGCGGAGGAGCGCCCGCGAGCGTGGCCGATCTGACGGTGCAGGAATCGAAACCCGGCCATGCACCGAAACTAGTGTTCTCGGCGATGGACGCGTCCGTCGCAACGGAAATTGAGCAGGCCTTCGCCACCGCCGGACATCTGGTGGTGTCGAACTCGAAGAACCATCGCATGGACCGCGACGTGCCGTTGCTCGTTCCGGAAGTGAACCCCGATCATCTGGGCCTGATTCCGCAGCAGCGGGCGCATCGCGGCTGGGAAGGGGGCATCGCGACGAATCCGAATTGCTCGACCGTGGGTTTGACGTTGTCGCTTGCGCCATTGCGGCAGTTCGGCATTACGCGCGTGATTGTCACGACGATGCAGGCAATTTCAGGAGCGGGATACCCCGGCGTTCCATCGATGGACATTACGGCGAACGTCGTGCCCTTCATCGGCGGCGAAGAGGAAAAGATGGAGCAGGAGACGCAGAAGATCCTCGGCGATTTTGCGATCGACCACATCAGGCCTCTCGCGGCCCGTGTGAGCGCGCACTGCAATCGGGTGCAGGTAGTGGACGGACACACGGAGACGGTGTCGGTCGAGTTCGCTTCTAAGCCCACCGCGGCGGATGTCATCGAAGCCTTCCGCGCTTTCCGTTCGGTTCCGCAGGCACGCAATTTGCCGAGCGCGCCGCCTGAACCGGTTATCTACATGACCGAAGGAGACCGTCCGCAGCCGCGCCGCGACGTAGAGCGCGAGCGGGGGATGGCCGCGTTCGTGGGGAGGCTCCGTCCATGCCCCGTTTTCGACTTCAAGTACGTCACTTTGAGCCACAATACGGTGCGCGGCGCGGCGGGCGCAGCCGTGCTGAACGCGGAGTTGATGAAGTCGGAAGGATTGCTATAACAGCGGCCGCCAAAAAGGAGCGGGGACGATTTTCATCGTCCCCGCGTCACGTCGGACAGCTTTTACGCTGTGATTGTGAATTGCTGGTCCCCTTCTGATCGGGGTGTCTCCACTATAGCACGCAGGTGAGCCCGCCTTCCCGGCCAGTCTGGCCCGGACTGGCCACGCCAGTTGCCCGGCGATTCTGTCGCGAGCCAGGCGCTACTTGTCGAGTCCGAAGAGGCCCTTGCGCGAGCGGACGAACGTGAAGCGGGCGGGATTGACGGCGGTCAGCCCGCCGGTGTCCACTTCGATGATGCGCGCGGCGATCGGCTCGTAGGCCGCGCGGAAGGCGATCGCCGCCTTCACGACGAGAATCTTCTGCTTATCCGGATAAATCCCGCAACTGATGAGTTGATGCAGGCTGAACGGCACCTGACGCTTTGTGGTCAGCATAAGCAGCGTTGGCAGATCGAGCGTTGAGCCTTCGACTTCAATCACCGCGGTCAGGCCCTGATCGTGGTATCGCGCGCCTCCGTGCCGCGGCTCAGTCTCGATGTACTTGCCGGAGTGCAGCGACCTCACCACGCCCTTGACCCTTACGGGAGATCCATGCAGGCTGTCGATCTTACCGCCCACCAGTTCGTTGAACGCCGCGCCGACGCCCGCGCGCGAAGCGATCATCGCGGCCGCTGGATCGGCAACAGCCTCGACCCATCCCTTCGCCTTCTGCTTCAGCAATTCAGCGAGCATGAACGTGCTGTCGCCGGCCGAACCCCCGCCGATGTTGTCGCCCATTTCAACGAGAACGACAGGGAACTTCAGCTCAGCGATCGCGGCCGCCACGGCCTCCGGCGCTTCCTGAAGCTGCTTGGTGAGCTTGTCGCGCGTGGCCCAAAGCATGTCGGAGAGGCGCTGGGCCTCGCGCTGGGCAAGTCCCGGATCGTTATCCGTCACGACTACCACCGTTGGACCGATCCATTCCACGTCGGCGTATTGGTAGCCGCCGGACACGCTCGCGGCGAGAATCTTCGGCTGCTTCTCAAGGCGCTTCGTCTCGGCGACGATGGGCAGGAGCGGCTCCGAACTGGTGTGGTGGTAGCGGATGTTGTAGATCATCGGCGGCTTCACGCCGGCCTGAGTGGGCTTTACTCTTCCGCGCGCGATCCCCGACATGATCTCCGCTGCCTTTAGTCCGCAATTTTTCTGATCTATGTGCGGCACTTCTTTGTAGGTAACTAGCGCCGTCGACAGCTTCCACATGTCGGGCGCGATATTGGCGTGAAAATCATGCGTGACGACGATAGGGAAATCTTTCCCGAGTGCCGAGCGCAGGCGCTTCATCACTTCCGGATCGCCGTGCGGATATGTTTCGGTGACCATCGCGCCGTGGAGGGCGAGCAGCAGTCCATCGAGTTTCGGCGCCTTCTTCAGGCGGTCGATGATCTCAGCGGTGATCTTGTCGAGCGCATCGTTCGTGACCGGCCCGGCGGGAACGGCCTGAGCCATCAGCGTGGGATAGATCTCGAAATCGTAAAGCTTCGCCCCTGCGATATAGCCCGCAACCTCATGATTGCTCTCGGCCCACTCGCGCACGATTTCGTCGCCGCGCCGGATCATGAAATCCTTGAGTGCCGTCGGAGTGGGGCTGAAGGAGTTCGATTCGTGGGCCATGCCTGCGATGGCAATGCGCGGACGCGGCGGCTGCGCGGAGACGGTTCCATAAGCGGCCAGGAACAACAGGACGATTCGCATGGGTCGATTGTATCGCGGCGGCTCAACCGGCCGCGCACCCTCATTGCGCCGGCCCGGGAAATGCGCGGAGGCATGGGGCAGCCGATCGTTTTCTGCCGCCTGTCTTTCTCCGCGCGAACTACGCAAGGTCGAAAAAAACCTCGCGCCTGGAACTCTCCAACGGGCTGCGAAAATCGGCAGACGACAAGAAACGATCATCTGCCCCACTGTCTGCCCCACTACGTCACGTCAATCGAATGGCAGTCTTCGCGCCGGGCGTTCGATGGCCAGGAGCCTTTCCTTAACGGGTAATCCACCGCCGAAGCCCGTGAGCTTTCCGTTCGACCCTATAACGCGGTGGCACGGAACCACGATCGGCAGCGGATTCGCCCCGTTCGCAAGCCCGACCGCGCGTGAAGCCTTCGGATTTCCGATTCGCCTGGCCAGTTCTCCGTAGGAGATGGTTTCACCGTATGGAATCTCGCGCAGACGTTGCCAAACGGCGAGTTGAAAGGCCGTGCCCTTGGGCATTAGCGGGAGGCTGAACTCGCGCAACTCGCCCGCGAAGTAGGCGCGCAGCTGCCGCACGGCTTCATGAAACGGCGCGCGATCTTCGATCCAATCCGCTTCGGGCGTCCGCGCTGTGTGGCCCGAAGGAAAGCTGATCAAATGCAATCCGTCGTCCGCCCCCGCCAGAAGAAGTCTTCCTACAGGCCCTTCGAGATAGCTGTAGCAAATCCTTGCCATACCTTATTCCCCCTCCTTCTTTTCCATTTGCCAAAGATGCATGGCCGCATACGCGCGCCATGGACGCCATGCCTCGGCGCGCCTCTCCAATTCCTTCGCCGACCGCGCGCCCGCCGCGCGAAGCAGACCCAGGTCGCTCGAAGGGAACGCGTCCGGGTCGCCCAGCGCGCGCATCGCGACGTATTGCGCCGTCCACTCGCCGATTCCCGGCAGTCCACGAAAGGCACCCAGAAACCCAGCCGTGTCCACCACGCCGTGAAAGCTCAACGTGCCGTCATGAACGGCCTGCGCGAGAGCGCGGATTGAGGCCGCGCGCGCGCCCGTGAGACCGATGCCTTTGAAGTCCGCGACGGCGAGCTTCCCCGGCTCGGGAAACAAATGAGTCAGGCCGGTCTCCGCTTCGACGGAGGTTCCGTAGGCGCGAACAATCCGTCCGGCAAGCGTGGTGGCTCCTCTAACTGTTACCTGCTGGCCGAGAATGGCGCGCACGGCAAGTTCGAAACCGTCCCACGATCCCGGAACGCGCCGGCCGGGCCGCGCTGCCGCGAGCGATCCAAGGCGGCCGGCGATCTCATGAGGGTCCGCGCCCAAGTCGAAAATTCTGCGCACGCGCTCCGCGATGCCGGCGAGCGCACGCGCTTCCGGAAAGCGCACCCGCAAGTCGAGGGCGTCTCCTTTCGGCGCGGGCCGGACGTCGATTGACCCGGACTTGCCCTCGACCGAAATGGTTCGCCGGTACGATTCGGCCGACACGGACTCGACTCCCGGAATCGCTCGCGGGGCGAGAAACGCGAGCAGCCCATTCCAGTCGAGCGGAGGCCGGAAACGCAGGCGCAAAGAATAGCAGCCTGGTTCGTCGGCGGTGCATGCAGCGTTCATCCGCCGCAGTTCGGTTGGGGTACGCCCGTACATTTTCTGAAAGGCCGAGTTGAACCGGCGCAGACTGCCGTATCCGGACGCCATCGCCACTTCGGTGAACGGCAGTCGCGTCTCGTCGATCAGCCGCTTGGCAAAATGCACCCGTCGCGTCTGCGCTACGGCGATGGGAGCTGCTCCCAAGTGATCGAGAAACAGGCGGCGCAGGTGGCGCGATCCGATTCCGAGGCGGTCCGCCAGTTGGTCGACGCCGCCGCCATCGAGCGCACTTTCGCCGATCAATCGAAGCGCCCGGGAGACTGTCGTCGAAGTTCCCAGCCAGGCTGGAGTGCCGGGTGATGCTTCCGGACGGCAGCGCAGGCAGGGGCGAAACCCGGCTTCGGCCGCGCCGGCTGCCGACAGAAAATAGCGCACGTTGCTTTCTTTGGGCGACGGCGCGGGGCACACCGGGCGGCAGTAGATTCCCGTGGTGCTCACACCGATGAAGAAGCGCCCGTCGAAGCGCGCGTCTCGCGAACGGCGAGCCTGCTCAAATGCGTTCCGGTCTAATTCCATCACAATCCGACTGTAACCGAATTCGCGGGACCCGGCTAGCCGTTTTCGGACATGAATGGCGGTGGTACGGACTGTATTGAAACATTGAAACGCGCTTCAAAACAGGTGGCCGACCGGATATGTCACACTGGCGAGGGGCGGACCTAGTGATGAGAAAAATCGCGATAGTGAGTTTACTGGCGGCGGGTTCGGCTTTTGCATCGAGCATAGCGATCGGCGGCGATCCGCGCGTCGATCCGTCGAGGTTCCGCATCACGGAGTTCGCGACCGGCCTGAATTCTCCTTACGGGATGCAGATGCTCGGCGACGGGTCGCTGCTCGTGGGCGTGAGTCAGGGGTTCTTTGGCACGCCAGGCAACCTGGTCCGATTCACCGATACCAATCACGACGGGATTGCGGACGGTCCGGGAACGTTGGTCTTTTCGAACCTGCCGCGGATCATGACTTCGGTTCGCCGCGCGGGTGATCTGGTCTTGACAATGTCCGACAACGGCGGGCAGCCGGTAATTTCGGTGCTTCGGCCCGGCGCGAACCCTACCGCTACT
>SHUI01000248.1 GCA_009697455.1 Bryobacterales bacterium | reverse complement strand
CACTTCTTCTCGACAAACTGCGTGGCCAGCCAATCGAGCAGTTCCGGGTGAGACGGGCGGTCGCCGTTCATGCCGAAGTCGGAAGGCGTTCTCACCAGGCCTTCACCGAAGTGGTGCTGCCAGATCCGATTGACCATCACGCGCGCGGTCAGAGGATTCGCCGGACTTGCGATCCACTCCGCGAGCGCCTGCCGGCGTCCGGAGCGATAGCGCCCCGCGAAAGGGATCTTCGCGGCTTCACTGTTGCCGGTAATGCGTTGCGGGAAGCCCGGCTCTACCGACGCCATTTTCGCCGAGCGCTCGCCGCCCGCAAGCACGTGCGTCGGTTCAATTTCCATCACCGCGGGCGGCGCCACTTCGTTCACGCTGTATGCAATCGGCTGGAAGCGGGCCATTTCAAGATTGATCTTTTGCACACGTTCCGCCGCGCCCTGATGCAGCGTCCGCTCTTCAGCGGTGAAAATCCGGTTGTCCTTATCGGCGAGGGCGCGCTGCAGCTTATCGGCTTCGGCCTTCTTGTCATCGGCTTGCTTCGACGCTGCCAGTTTCGCGCGCAATTCCTTTTCGATCTCCTTCAACCGCTGGTTGGCCGTTTCCAGTTCGTCCTCCAGCCGGCGCAGTGTTTCCCGCATCGTCAGGCGGCCCTCGGCCTCCAGGAACGGCATGGGACGTTCATCGATCCGAGTTGAGGCGAAGAACGCCTGCATCCGGTAGAAGTCCTTCTGGGGAATAGGATCGTACTTGTGATCGTGACACCGGGCGCAACCCACCGTCAGCCCGAGAAAGACCTGTGTTGTCGTGCCGGCCATTTCATTCAACCAGTCCAGCCGGAGTTGCGCGTCGAAATTGGCATCGCGCTCCCAGGGACCCATGCGCAGGAAACCCAAGGCCAGGAGGCCCTCGTTCTCAATCTGGCCGCCGCGCACCGCCGGACGGCGCTGCATCTCGTCTCCCGCCAGTTGTTCCTGCACGAATATGTCAT
The DNA here is from genome assembly GCA_009697455.1 of Bryobacterales bacterium. Taxonomy (GTDB): domain Bacteria; phylum Acidobacteriota; class Terriglobia; order Bryobacterales; family Bryobacteraceae; genus SYKU01. The sequence continues at coordinate 6,145 of SHUI01000248.1, read as the reverse complement.
AGGGCTTGTCGCTATTGAAGGAGCGGATCACGTAGTCCCGATATCGCCACGCCGTCGGACGTTCGCCGTCGATGGCGAAGCCGTCGCTTTCGGCGAATCGGACCAAGTCGAGCCAGTGGCGGGCCCAGCGCTCGCCGTAGCGCCGGTCCGCGAGCAGCTTGTCCACAAGCTTCTCGTAAGCATCGGGCGTCGAGTCGTCTAGAAAGGAGCGCGACTCTTCTTCTGTCGGCGGGAGCCCAATCACATCGAAGTAGATGCGCCGAAGAAGAGCGCGCTTGCTCGCGAACGTGGCCGGAGTGAACCCCTTCGCTTCGAGCTTGGCCAACACAAATGCGTCGATCGGGTTTTGGACCCGCGCCGCTTGGTTCGGCGCCGGAACCTTGGGAGCCGCCGGTGCGGAGAAGACCCAGTTGGCGTGGTCCTTTGCGTCCGCCGTCTGCTCGATCGGCTTCATCGAATCGATGGCGGCTGCCAGAGCGGTCACCATGGCATCCTGCAACGGCTTGCCGCCGACCGGCATGCGCGGGTTCTTTTCCCCTCTCACAAACTGCACGAGAAGGCTCTGGCTTGACCGCCCGGGGCTAATCGCAGGGCCCCGCTTGCCCCCTTTCAGCAAATCGGCCAGGTTCGCGACCGACAAGCCGGCCTGGGCCTGCGGTCCGGAATGACACGCGGCGCAGTTCGCCTTCAGGATCGGCTCGATCTTGTCGCGGAAAATCGTGTCCTCCGGCGCCGCCCACACCGGCGTCACCGCAAGTATTACGCTCAGTATTCCGGTTCGAATCATTCGCCTGCCGCCGATTTCTTAAGAATAACCTTCCACCCAATTGTACATTCCGTCCGCCGCTCCGCGAAGTGCCGAGACGGAAAGTTCCGGTCGGCGGACGCGGAGTACGCGTTCCGCGCAGTAGTCACCCGGCCGTTCCCGTTGAGCGTTATCTCCCCACGGTCATCTTGTGATTACACCAACCGGCACACCCAGCCGCCAGTCCCCGGACGTTCGCTGGCATCGCAATACCATAGAACGCCTTCGCTGATGTCCAAGCCGTGCGGCTCCGGGTCCTCTCGGGTCAACTGGATCCTGGCCAGCAGCTTGCCGTCCTTGGGATCCATTTTGTAGATAGCGCGGTCGTTGGACTCGATGCACCACAAGTAGCCGTTATCCCAAGCCAGACCGTGAGTGCGAACACCAGGACCCGGTATGCTGCGCACGATCGCGCCGGTCTCGGGCTCCATCAGATACAGCTTACCGGATGCCGGAACTGCCATCCAGTACTTGCCTTCGACCCATTTCAGTCCGTGGGCCCCCGAAGGCGTGGCGTTGGCGCCTTTCGTCCACACGCCCGCACCCGGTGTTACCCAGGAGCGGAGCGTTTTGCCTGTAGTTGGGTCTACCTTGAGCGTTCGCGGTGGATCCTTCGGATCCGCCATCTTCGTGGAGCCGATCCAGAGGGATCCATTCCCAAAGGTGATGCCGGACCCGTGAATCGACTCGGTCTGGATCTCGCGAATGACGGAACCGTCCCGCGGCCGCACCAGAAGGGCCTTATTGGGATCGACCTGGTCGAGGATCCACAAGCCCTCGGGGACAAATTGGAGGTCGTTCGGCTGGCGGCAGGGCGACTTGAAGGCTCTCTCTACGCGCTTCGGGACAACCGGAAGCTTCTCCTTGTCCTCCTGTGTGGCGGCGGCCAGGCAGGGGGCTACCGCGGCTCCCATGGCTTGGCTGAGGAACCGCCGGCGGGAAAAGCAGCGGAGTGCCGAATCCGTCGCAATATCGATTCTGTAGGACATTTGGTCTCCTTTCGAACTTCAACTTTAGCTCAAAGCGAAACTGAAGCGAATCGAGCCGTGTCGAGCTGAGGACGCCATACGTGGAAGTTGCCACAGTGGAACCGGGGCGCTCGAAGATAGGGCGGTTCCCCGGATGAAGAACTCGGCGCGGAAATCCGAACCGGTGCGTTCCGTAGGCGGGGGGTCATTTTGCCATCGAGAAGTCAACCTCTATGATTCCCGGACCGATCACAATATTCCGCGAGCCGCTGCCGCAAGTGGCGTTCCAAACGGCCTCTGCAGCATAGGTTTTCAGTTCGACTCTACTTTCAATTCCGCGAGCGGATGCGCGACTGCTTCGCGCCTGGTACTGCCGCTATGTCCCATCGCCCGTGCCGACTCTTAACACGGCGAGGAAAGCCTCCTGCGGAATATCCACGCGGCCAACGCGCTTCATGCGCTTCTTTCCTTCCTTCTGTTTCTCAAGCAGTTTTCGCTTCCGCGAGATGTCGCCACCGTAGCACTTCGCGATCACGTTCTTGCGGATCGCCGAGATCGTCTCGCGCGCAATCACTTTATTGCCGATCGCCGCCTGCAAGGGAACTTCGAACATCTGGCGTGGAATCAGCTTCCTCAGCCGCTCCACCAGCATTTTTCCGCGTTCGTGCGCTACGTCTTTGTGCACGATGAGCGTCAACGCGTCCACTGGCTCTCCCGCCACCAGCACATCCAGCTTGACCATCGGCGAATCGCGAAAGCCCGAAAGGTGATAGTCGAGCGAGGCGTAACCGCGCGACGCCGACTTCAGCCGGTCGTAGAAATCAAGCACGATCTCGTTCAGCGGCATCTCGTAGAGCAGCATGACGCGCCCGCTACCGATGTGCTCGAATTTCTTCTGTACGCCGCGCTTTTCCTCGAGGAGGGCCAGAATTCCGCCGAGGTATTCCTCGCGCGTAATGACGGTCGCGTCGATGATCGGTTCGTCAATCTGGTCGATCAAACTTGGATTCGGGAACTTCGTCGGGTTGTCGATCTCGAGAACCTCGCCGCCCGTGGTCTTGATGCGGTAGCGGACGCTTGGCGCGGTAGTGATCAGGTCGATATTAAACTCGCGCTCGAGGCGCTCCTGCACGATCTCAAGATGCAGCAGCCCCAGGAATCCGCAGCGGAAACCGAATCCGAGCGCCACTGAATTCTCCGGTTCGAAATTGAACGCGCTGTCATTGAGCCGCAGCTTTTCGAGGGCGTCGCGCAACAGGCCGTGTTCGTGCGATTCAACCGGATACAGACCCGCGAACACCATCGGCTTGATTTCCTCAAAGCCCGCAAGCGGCGTGGCGGCAGGAGCGGCGGCATCGGTGATGGTGTCGCCGATCTTCGCGTCCGACACCGTCTTGATGTTCGCGAACAGGTATCCGACTTCGCCGCAAGTCAACTCGCTCAGCGGCGTCGCCTTCGGAGCCTGGTAGCCGACGCCCTCCACCTCGAAAACCTGATTGTTCGACCACAACTTGATCTTCTGGCCCAGGCGTATCGTGCCATCGACCACGCGAAGCAGAATGATTACGCCGCGATAGGGATCGAACCACGAATCGAAAATCAGCGCGCGCAGCGGGGCGTCCACCTCTCCACGCGGAGGCGGGACCAGATTCACTATCGCCTCAAGCGTCTCGTGAATGCCCACGCCCTGCTTCGCGCTTACGAGCACCGCATCGGTTGCGTCGAGGCCGATCACAGTTTCGATTTGCTCCCGGATACGTTCTGGCTCCGCGGCCGGCAGGTCGATCTTGTTGATCACCGGAATGATGTCGAGATTGTGGTGCAATGCCAGGTACGTGTTGGCGAGGGTCTGCGCCTCAACGCCTTGCGACGCATCCACCACTAGCAGCGCGCCTTCGCATGCCTGAAGACTGCGCGAAACTTCGTAGGAAAAATCAACGTGGCCAGGCGTGTCGATCAGGTTCAGCTGATACATCTTGCCGTCGTCCGCTTTGTAATTCAGCCGGACCGCGTGCGCCTTGATCGTGATGCCGCGCTCGCGCTCCAGGTCCATGGAATCGAGGACCTGCTCCATCATCTCGCGCTGCGTGAGAGCGCCCGTCACCTCAAGTAACCGGTCGGCGAGCGTGCTCTTGCCGTGATCGATATGAGCGATGATGGAGAAATTGCGTATTAATTCGCGGTCCATGCGGTATGATTGTGCCTGAAGATCGATTATCCCATACGAGCGTATGAAACATGACTGATAGCGCGCAGATTATCGAAGGAACTTTGAGCGCGGCCGGTTTGAAATTCGCCATTGTCGTGGGCCGGTTCAACAGCTTCATCACCGAACGGCTGCTGGCGGGCGCGCTTGACGCCCTCGCGCGGACGGGCTGCGATCGTGCGGATATCGATGTCGTTCGCGTACCCGGATCCTGGGAACTTCCGGCTGTGGCTCGCGAACTCGCATCCCAAAAACGTCACGATGCCTTGATCTGCCTCGGCGCGGTCATACGCGGTGAAACCCCCCATTTTGACTACGTCGCGGGCGAGGCGGCAAAGGGGTTGGGGCAGATCGCCACCACAACCGGCATGCCGGTCGCATTCGGCGTGCTGACTTGCAACACTCTTGAACAGGCCGTTGACCGCGCCGGCGGGAAGGGTGGCAACAAGGGATTCGACGCGGCGATGACTGCTATCGAGATGGCCAGCCTCATGCGCCGCCTGCGCGGAACGGCGTAAACCAATGCCTTCCCGCCGGCGATCCCGACAGACCGCCTTGCAGGTGCTATTTCAATGGGATGCGCGCCACTTGCCGCCCGAATCCGCACTCTCGGCCGATGTTGCGTTGGAAGGCTTTTATTCGTCGCTCTATTCCGAAGAAAGCGAAGCGCGGCCTGAACGCGACGAATTTACCGAAGCACTGGTTCGCGCCGCCATCGCCAACGTAGCGGAGATTGACGGCCGCATCACGCGCCACGCCGAGCACTGGCGCATTGAGCGTATGCCGGCCGTCGATCGCAACATCCTTCGGCTCGCCGTCTGTGAGATGTCGGCTTTTAACACCCCCGCGCCGGTTGTAATTGACGAGGCGATCGAGCTCGCGCGCCGGTACTCGGACGAAAAATCGGTGCATTTCGTCAACGGCGTGCTCGACGCGATTCATCGTGAGCTGGAACGGGCGAGCGGCGGGCAGCCGGCGTAGACGCCGAATCGCAACACGGCACAATACCAGGCTGGTTCAGCAGGACGGAAGAATTACGCGGCGATTGTCGTTTCCAGTTTGCGTTCCCGTTCGTTACGAGGTGCGTCTGACACTTGTCCAGGTCCGCTCACGGAACTGTGGTGGCGGTGAGGCAGGCCATCGTTGTTTGTTGCCTGTAGTTTCCTCGGAAGACGGCAGGCGACCAAGAACGATCGCCTGCTCGACCGGTTGCCAATTGCAACAGTTGTTTCATGACGGGCCCTAACGCGTGCCCGCTTGAGATTTGTGGGAGAGTGGGACATCGTGGAAGGCGAGATTACACAATTGCTCAGTCGGATGTCCGCCGGCGATCGCTCGGCCTCCGAGGAGTTGTTGCCGATGGTCTACGTGGAGCTCCGCCGGGTGGCGCGGAGGCACCTCCGAAGCGAGCGGCCAGACCACACCCTCCAGCCGACCGCGCTCGTAAACGAAACCTACCTTAAGATGTTCGGGGATACCCCGCCGAAGTTTGCGGATCGAGCTCATTTCTTGGCGTTCGCCTCGCGAATCATGCGCAGCATTCTTGTCGATCCTAGCCCATTTTTGGGCCGGCAGGCCGGGTAGCTGGACAAACGCGACACTTCGCCAACGGCGTGTTCCACGCGATTCACCGGGAGTCCGGTCGCTCAGCACCGCAGTACCGCGACCGCCGTTCACACGGTTGTCTGCGTAGTGGAAAAAAAGGATCGCGGTACATGGAAGGCGAGCCTCGAAGTTCGCGCGCCGTAATCGGACGAAAAATCGGTGCATTTCGTCAACGGCCTGCTCGACGCGATCCATCGTGAGCTGGAACGGGCGAGCGGCGGGCAGCCGGCGTAAACGCTGAATCGTAGCACGTTACAATACCAGGCTGGTCAGCAGGACGGAAGAATCACGGGGCAGTCGCGGCGCCTGACGTTACAGTTTGCATTTCCGTTCGTCGCGTGGTGGCGGTGCGGCAGGCCACCGTTGTTTGTCGCCCGGCGTTCGGAGGCCCTGCTCGTTTGGCCGGCAATCATCGCCTTGGGAACCGAGGCCCGGGAGCGGCGGCATCACGCGCGCATCTGAGAGGCCGGACGTGCCTTCTGGACCCAGCCTGTCGAATCCGATATTGGTGAAGTTCAACGGTTAAACCCAAGCGCGCTTCGTCCCTTCAACGCAAGGAGG
>SHUI01000247.1 GCA_009697455.1 Bryobacterales bacterium | reverse complement strand
ACGAATGTCGACCAGTCCCATGCGGTGGGATGGTACATGCCCCAAGAGGATGGCAGAAAGTCGCGGTGCAGACTCGTCACCACGATGATGAATCGCTCAAGCCACATGCCGATGTTCACGATGATCGACATCATGAACAATACCGGAACGCTGTTGCGGATCTTCGAGAACCACAACGTTTGCGGCGCGACGACATTGCAGAATATCAGCGCCCAGTAGCCCATCGCGTAAGGTCCCGTCATGCGGTTCCAGATCATGAAGCGCTCATATGGATTCCCGCTGTACCACGCCATGAACGCCTCCACCATATATCCGTAAGCTACAATCAGCCCCGTTGCGAGCATGACTTTCGCCATGTTCTGCAAATGCCGCATCGTGATCAGGCCTTCGAGGCCATAGACTTTGCGAAGCGGAATGGCGAGCGTCATCACCATCGCGAAGCCCGAATAGATCGCTCCCGCGACAAAGTAAGGCGGGAAAATCGTGGCGTGCCAGCCGGGTATCAGCCCCACCGCGAAGTCGAAACTGACCACCGTATGGACGGAAACCACCAATGGTGTCGCCAGCCCCGCAAGCAGCAGCGAGCAGGTATCGTAAACCTGCCAGTGCCGCGCCGACCCCCGCCAGCCCATCGCCAGTATGCCGTAGGCGAAGCGGCCGAAGCGCTGGCTCGAACGGTCGCGCAGCGTCGCCAGATCCGGAATTAGCCCTACGAACCAGAACAGCAACGATACCGATGCGTAGGTTGAAACTGCGAACACGTCCCACACCAGCGGACTCCGGAACTGCGGCCAGAGTCCCATCGTGTTCGGGTAGGGGAAGAGCCAGTACATGAGCCACGGACGGCCCAGATGCAGCACGGGGTAAATACCGGCGCAGGCGACGGCGAAAAGCGTCATGGCTTCGGCGAAACGGTTAATCGAGTTCCGCCATGTCTGCCGCAGCAGGAGTAGAATAGCCGAGATCAGCGTGCCGGCGTGGCCGATGCCGATCCACCAGACAAAGTTAACAATATCGAAACCCCAGCCAACCGGAACGTTGACGCCCCAGATCCCGATGCCTTTCACAAGGAGGTAGCTGATCGAATAGAGCAGCAGCATCGTAAGTGAAAACGCAATGCCGAATCCTACCAGCCAGCCGAGCGGCGTCTTCTTGTTCAGGACGATCGCGCTGACCTTGTCCGTGACGCTCGCGAACGTCTGCCCGGGATCGACGATCGGCGGTTGGAACGGAGGTGTTGCGGCGCTCATGCTTCCATCTCCGGATTCGGGTTCCTGAGCGCCGCAAGGTACGTGGTGCGCGGCTTCGTGTTCAACTCCGCGAGCATTCCGTAATTCAGCTTCTCGGCTTTCAGACGCGAGACTCGGCTTGCCGGGTCGTTGATATTTCCAAATACGATCGCCTGCGCGGGGCAGGAGGCCTCACACGCGGTCACAGCCTCGCCGTCGCGGATGGCTCGATCTTCCTTCTTCGCCTCGATTCGAGCGTAGTTGATTCGCTGCACGCAGTAGCTGCACTTTTCCATCACGCCGCGGCTGCGCACGCTGACGTCCGGATTCTTCTGCATCGCTACGGTCGGATTCACGAAATCGGAATACAGGAAGAAATTGAACCGCCGGACCTTATAAGGACAGTTGTTCGAGCAGTACTTCGTGCCGACGCAACGGTTGTACGTCATGTCGTTCAGCCCCTCGGAGGAATGCGAAGTCGCCGCCACCGGGCAGACCACCTCACACGGCGCGTTCTCGCAATGCATGCACGGAACCGGCTGATGTATGGCGGAGGGATTATCGAGATCGCCGTCGAAATAGCGGTCAACTCGAATCCAGTGCATCTCGCGGCCGGCCAGCACTTGGTCTTTGCCGACCACTGGAATGTTGTTCTCCGCCTGACAGGCGACAGTGCATGCGTTACATCCGGTGCACGACGTGAGGTCGATCGCCATTCCCCACGCATAGCCTTCGTACTTGTGATCGGGGTAGAGTGTCAATCCCTTGGGCGGAGCCTCGGCGAGTTCTTCGAGGAAATCCGGATTCTCGCGGTACTCTTCAACCGTTCCCGCGAGTGCGAGCGACCGGCCTTCCATGCTCTGGTGATCCTGCGTGCAGGCCAGTGGGTAGCGCGCGCCCGTTTTGCGGATTTCGAGGCCCGCACCGAACCACGGTGCGTCCGCGGTACGAAGCGAATAGGCGCTGAAGCCATTCCCGTTGCCCACTTTCCCGGCGCGCGTTCGGCCATAACCCAGGTGCACGGTGACGGAATCTTTCGCGTGACCGGGGACAATCCAGACAGGAGCTTTGACCGTGCGGTTCTGGTAGACGAGATCGACAAGTTCCTCGTTCTGGAGGTGTAGCTTTTCAGCGAGCGAAGGACTGACCATCGCCGCGTTGTCCCACGTAATTTTCGTCAGCGGCTTCGGCAGTTCCTGCAGCCAGCCAAGGTTTGAGAAGCGTCCATCGTGGATTGTGGGGTCGGGCCGGAAGACGATTTCAATGCCCGCCGTCGCGGGCGCCGGCGCCGGCAAGTTCGTCTTCAGCGCTACATGTTTCTCGGGCGATGCCGTGCCCGCCACCACTCCGTCATGAACCGATTTGCGCCACCACGTTTCGAAATCCGGTTTGCCGGCGCCCCACTGTTCGCGCACAATGTCGTAGCCGCTGCGCTCCGGCAGTTCCGTGAAAGCCGCCAGAAACTCGTGGATGGATTTGCTGCGATAGAGCGGCGCGATGAGTGGTTGGATAATTGAAACGGTTCCATCGAACGCCCGCGTGTCGCTCCAGTTTTCAAGATAATGCGTATCGGGAATGTGCCAGTGGCAAAGCTCGCCCGTCTCATCGTTGTACGGGCCGTGGTGAATGCGTAGAGGAGCTTGCAGCAGCTTGTCCTTGAATTTCAGATCGGCCGGAGCTGAATAGACCGGATTCGCGCCCATGACGATGAGCAGTTCCACCTTGCCCGCATCAAGTTCGGCCGCCAGGGCTTCGAGCGTGCCGGCATGCTGGGGTTCGATGGGATCGATGTGGATCACGGTCTTTCCGGTGTTGCCGAGGCGGTAGTTGATAGCGTGCGCGAGGGCGTGCACAACAGCCGGTTGCTCAGGACCCGGGATCACAGCCGACGAGCCTCGGTGCTGCTCCAGATCCTTGACTACCGCGGCGATCCATTTGGCGTGCGGGCTATCAGCCTTCTGAACCAATGCCCTTGTGAATTCCTCCATCTCCGAGGCGCGCAATGGCAGCCGATGGTCCGCTTTCGCACCCGTGATAGCCGGCATCGTTTCGACGGCATAAAGACGGTTCATTTCCGCCTTCGCGCCGCGCACGCGGCGTCCGGCAGCGAACTCGCGGGCATATCTGACCGACGCCGCACCCGAACCGAGGAAGTCCGCGCCGAGCGAAAGAATGACTTTCGCTCCTTCGAGCCTGTAATACGTGTCAACCGGTTCGCCAAACGCCATGACGGCTCCTGCCTTCACCGTCTGGGCGTCCGTCGGATCAAACTGAAACCACTTCGCAGCCGGATACTGCTTCAAGATTCCGCGAAGCTGCGCCGCGGCGGTTGGCGATGTGATCGTTTCGGTCAGAAAGCAGATTCCGGCGCCTTGCTTCGACTTTTGCGCCGCAAGCGCTTCCTTCAGGCTCCCGAGGAACGCCGCGTAGGAGCGAATGTCGCCGCGGAATGCGATGGCTTGCGACCGGTCCGGGTCGTATAACGACAGCACGCTCGCCTGCATGATGGCGCTCGCCGCGCCAAGGCTTGCCGGGTGCGCCGGATTGCCCTCAATCTTCGTTGGACGCCCCATGTGGCTCTCAGCCAACACGCCCGCCGCTCCGCCAGGCGCGGGGATGGCCGTGGCAAAATACAACGGCTTGCCCGGCACGAATTCCTCAGGCATGCGGACGTAAGGAACGATCTCCTCCACGGGTTGTTTCGTGCAAGCGCTCAGTCCTGCAAGCGCGAGTGACGCGCCCGCAAGTTTCATAAACTTCCGACGCCCAGCCACATCTTCCTCAGGCCACTCGGACGCCTGCCGGGGAAACTCGCGGTCGAGGAATTCCTGAAATCCGGGCGTCTCGGCCAGTTGTTCCAGACTTCGCCAGTAGTCGCGTCCGCGCGCGCGCGTGAGTCGCGCTCGGATGGCGGCCAGGTCCACGCTTTTCGTATTGTCGCTCGTCATTCGTCCTTTACTCAGCGATGACACGTCGAACAACTCGTCCGGTTCTCGATGCTGTATTCCTTCACCAGCCTTCGGCCAAGCGCCATCTGATCGTCGGGAGGTTTATAGTCCATGCTAAAAACGTCCGCCCGCGGCCGTACATACTTTTCGGGATTGCGATGACAGTTGAGGCACCACTCCATCTGCAGGGAACTCTCCTGATAAACAAGCGGCATCTTATCCACGCGCCCATGGCAAGTGCCGCAGCCAACGCCCTTCTTCAGATGAATGCTGTGATTGAAATATGCGAAATCAGGCAAGTCGTGCACTCGCGTCCATTTGATCGATTTGCCGGTCCGGAAGCTCTCACGCACGGGTTCGAGCGTAGGGCTTGAGAGCCAGATCTGCGAGTGACAATTCATGCATGTCTTGGTCGGCGGAATGCCGGCGAATGAAGAGTCCTCGACGCTCGTGTGGCAGTATCTGCAATCGAGGCCAATCCCGCCGACGTGGTGAGCGTGGCTGAACGGGACAGGTTGTTCGCGGTCGACCCCCGCCTGGGTGGCATACGTCGAACGGCTCAACTCGCCGAACGCCCACGTCAGGAACCCAAGAATAAAAACCGCCCCGAAAATGGTGATCCGTGAGAATGTATTCGTGCTGCGATGGAATATCTGGGACATCGCTTACGCCGCTGTCCCCAGGTGCCCGTCCCGTACGGTTCCATCCTCAGCGCACGCTTCGAGAAGTCTGTGCATGAGAAATGCTTTTCCCATTGTTACTCAATTAGTGTCGATTTCCAAAGTCTAATCTCAATATTTCGGAAGCCTCTTGCCGGGTACCGGGTTCATTCTTATGCGCCTTCAGGCGCCGTCCCGCACTCTCAGGTACACTGGTTACGAGCGGTAAATGCACTCTCATGGACCCATGGCCGGCACGGGACGCGTTCTGAAATGGTCGCTGATCGCGACCGTTTCGTTCGTCCTTCTCGAAATCGCAGCGGGCGTAAGCGCACACAGTTTGGCGCTGCTCTCCGACGCCGGCCATAATTTCACCGACGCTCTCGCGCTGCTGCTCGCCTGGTTCGCCCTTTATCTCCAGTCGAAACCGGCGGACGAGACCAGGACTTACGGCTATCACCGGGCAGGAGTGCTCGCTGCGTTCGTAAACGCCCTCACGCTCCTGGTCTTGGCGTTCTGGATCTTCTACGAGAGTTATCACCGCCTGCGCGCGCCGGAGCCCGTCCAGGAAATGGTCATGATCTGGGTCGCGGCGGCCGGCCTCGTGGTGAACGGCGGTATCATGTGGGGTCTCAGAACCGCGCAGCGTCACGATATCAATATCCGCAGCGCCTTCGTTCACATGATGGGCGACGCGCTTGGATCGGTCGCAATCGTCGCTGGCGCGCTGGGCATTCGCTACACGGGGTGGAATCGCATCGACCCGATGCTTTCCGTCGCGATTGCGGGCCTGGTCATCTGGAGCGCGCGGGACATTGTTAAGGAATCCCTGAACATCCTTCTCGAAGGTCTCCCTCGCGGGTTGAATTTAAGCGCCGTTTGCGATGAGATGCGCGGCGTCGAAGGCGTAATCGACGTGCACGATCTTCATATCTGGAGCCTCGGGTCGAGCACCCACGCGCTGAGTTGTCATGTACTTATCGAAGATGCGCCGCCCTCTTCGAGCAACGTGATTCTGAAGCGCGTCAATCAACTGCTAAGCGATCGATTCCATATCAGGCACACCACCATTCAGTTCGAGCATGTGGGCTGCGAACTGTCCGAGAGCGGGTGCGTGATCCCGGCGGGCACGGCGGAATCGCACGGCCATCATCACCAGTAGACCGCCAGCCGGTTTTATCCTTTGCGTTTGTCCGCGAATTTGTTGCGAAATTTCTGTACTTTCGGCGAGACGATGTAGGCGCAATACGACTGCGCGGGGTTGTTCGCGAAGTAGTTCTGGTGGTAATCCTCAGCGGCGTAATACGCCGCCGCCGGCGTGACTTCGGTGACGATGGGATCGGGGAAAACCTTCTCCTTGTCGAGTTCACGGATCACGGCTTCCGCGACCTCCCGCTGCGATTCCGACTCGTAGAAAATTGCCGACCGGTACTGCGTCCCCTGATCGTTACCTTGGCGGTTCAAAGTCGTCGGATCGTGAATCGCGAAAAACACTTCGAGGACGTCCCGGAACGACACCACGGCAGAATCGAACTGGAGGCGAACCACTTCCGCATGTCCCGATCGGCCCGTGCAAACCTGCCGGTAGGTCGGATTGGCGTTCCGTCCGCCCATGTAGCCGGACTCCACCGATTCGACGCCTTTCATCTCGTCGAAGACGGCTTCAAGACACCAGAAGCATCCACCGGCGAGAGTCGCGGTTTCGGTTTGCGCCACCTATTTCGGCTCGGACCCTTCGATCGGAGCGACACCACTTCGACGAGTCTGCGGCGCGGCCGGGGCAAGCGTCGCCTGCGCCCCGGACCGGATCAACGCGGTCTCGCCGGGGCCTTGGAAGAACGTGTATCCAGGCCGGTCCTTCCACGCGAGAGGCCCTGCCAGTTTCAGGCCCGCCTTCAGAGTGGCGTCGTGAATTCTGGTGGCGAGAGCTTCGTATTGGGGGTCACCCTGTTTGTATCCGGAAAAACTGCCGAGATCGGTGCTTGCGACGAAAATGACATCGACGCCTGGAATGTCCGCGATCTGGCTCGCGATTTCCACGCCCGCGGGTGACTCGATCATCGCGACGACCATGATGTTGTCGTTCGCCGTCTGCCGGTAATCGGCGCCCCACATCACGCCGTATTGGCCGCCACCCAAGCTCCTCTTCCCCATCGGCGGGTACTTGGCGAACTTCACTCCATTCTTGACCTTTTCGAGGGATTCCACCATTGGAAGGATGATCCCGAGCGCACCGATGTCGACCGCTTTCTGAATATCGCCTTCCGTCGCGTCGGGAACGCGGATGAACGGAATTGCCGCCGCGCCTTTGCAGGCCCGGATCATTCTGGCTACGTCC
>SHUI01000246.1 GCA_009697455.1 Bryobacterales bacterium | reverse complement strand
AAGGACAAGATCAACCTCGGTCCCATTTGAAGTTCGGTAGTAGTGGGCCGCGGTACCGTCAGGCGCGGTGGCGATGAGCGTTTCGATGACAAAGCTCTCCCAGGTTTGTCCAACGACGGGATGACTGAGCAATGCTTCCTTGTCGCGAATTCCAAACAGTGCATGCGCGATACCGCTATCGCGCACATACACTTTTGGCGATTTTACCAGCCTCTTGCCGGCATTGCGATGCCAAGCCGGCAATCGCCGGACGAGCAGCAGGTCCACAAGAAGATCGAGATAGCCCGCAACGGTTTTGCCATCGACACCGAGGCCGCGCGCCAGATTGGCCGCATTTAGAATCTGAGCCTGGTTGTGCGCCAGCATCGTCCAGAAGCGCCGCAGCGTCTCGGCCGGTATCCGGGAACCGAACTGCGGGACGTCGCGTTCCAGGTAGGTTCGGATAAAATCGCGCCGCCATTCCATGCTCAGATCGTCGGACTCAGCCAGGAAACTCCGCGGAAAACCGCCTCGTACCCAGAGCGTCTCTAGCGAGGGAGGATTGATCTCCAGTGCATCAAACGGGCCAAGTTCAAGATATGAAATACGGCCTGCCAGGGTTTCGCCGGTCTGCCTGAGCAAGTCCATGGCTGCTGATCCGAGAAGGAGAAACCGCCCATTTGCTTTTCCGGCGCGCCGTCCCCGGTCGATGAGACCCCGCAGCCGCTGAAACAGTTCAGGAACGCGATGAACCTCGTCCAGAATTACCAACTCGCCTTCGTGATCCGCAAGGTACCGTGTGGGGTTTGAGAGCTTCGCGCGATCACCTTCGTCTTCCAGATCCAGGTAAACGGACGCTTGTTGGTCCCCTATTTTCAATGCCAAGGTCGTTTTTCCGGCTTGGCGCGGTCCCAGCAAGACTACGGCTGGAGAGTGGCGAAGCAAGTGATTCAGGCGGGCGCTGAGGCGACGCGACAGCATGTATGCAATTATAGACCCTCCCTCCATATGTGCAAGTTTAGGATTCGGGGAGTCGCATGACTTGCAGCCGACGACCGAGCGGAACACCCGACGTCATCCGCTCTATGGCAGATGCGCGCGGGTCGCGAGAGAAAGGCATTTGGCTGGGAGGCAGGGATTCGAACCCCGATACGCAGATCCAGAATCTGCAGTCTTACCGTTAGACGACCTCCCAACGATGACTCTTAGTTTACCATCGCCGGGGCGCGGAACACCACTTTTCCATCCACGATGGTCAACAACGCATTGGCGTCGCGGATCGAGTCAACCGGTCCATCGAGGTAGTCCTGGTCAATCACAACCATGTCGGCCAGCTTGCCCGGTTCGATCGATCCCTTAAGTTTCTCCTCAAAGGAAAGGTATGCCCCGTTGAGCGTCCACATCCGCAGCGCCTCGGCGCGCGTCGCCGCCTGCTCCCCATGCAGAACGGTCCCGCTCGACGTCTTTCGCGTAATCGCCATCCACATGCCGAAGAACGGATTGTAGGGGTTGGTCGCATCGCGGGAGTCGAACCGGATCATGTGATCGCTGCCGCCCGCCACCACGATGCCGGCGTCGAACAGCGAGCGAAACGGCAGGAAGTGACTCATGCGCGACGGTCCGAAAACATCCTTGATGGCCTCTCCATCGAGATGATGCCACGCCGGCTGGCAATCGAATGAGACTCCCAGTTTTTTCGCGCGTGCAATAGCCTGGGCGTTGGGGAAGTTCACGTGCGTAATCGTGAAGCGGCGGTCGCGGACGCTGGGCTCTTTCGCGCCGCGCCCGCGTTCGGCTGCCTCATAAGCATCGAGCAGGACATCGGTCGCGCCGCCTCCCGCGGTGTGCGCCGTCATCTGCCAGCCGAGCCGGTTCGCGACGCGCGCCATCTCGAAGATGTTCTCGCGCGGGACGGAAAGCACACCACGGTAGTCCGGATCGGAGTATCCGTATATGGCCGTGTTCGGGCCGTAAGGCTCCCGAAGGTACGCTGTGCCGATGAGGATTCCCCCGTCCGCAACCACCTTCAGTGAGCCGACCCGGAACCACTCGTCGCCCATGCCGGTAACGAATGGGATGTTCTCGATCTCCTCGCGTGTTTGCGCGGGCGTGCCCTTCGCACTGATGAGGTAGGTCACGTAGCTACGAACCGTAAGCTCGCCTCGCTGCCGCAACTCCTGGTAGAGGCGGAACTCGCGAGGATGCTGGCCGCGATCGATGGTGCTCGTGATGCCGACCTCGTTGTAGCGCTTCTGCATGCTCTTGAGCGCCCATTCGAGATCGTCCCGCGTGGGGTTGCGGACGTTCCTCACGGGAGCGAGCAACTGGGGCGCGCCGAGGATCAACCCCGTCGGCTCACCGTCCTTGTCCTTCATGAGCTTACCGTTTGAGGGCTGCGGCGTGGAGCGCGTGATGCCGAGTTTCGCAAGAGCGGAGCTACTTAGGACGGAGGCGTAACCGTTGTCGGCGATCACGACGCGTCCAGGTGCTGCGGTGTCGAGTTCTTGACGCGTGGGATAGCGACGCTCCGGCAGGCGGGTGGAATAGATCTTCGGAACGAAGATGGGCCTGTCAGGCGGTGTAGTGGCGGCAAGCTTGCGAATGTAAGCCTGGATCTCCGGGATCGAGTGCATCACGGGAACCGGTCCGTCCTGTTCGCTGAGCGCGGAACTGATGGGATGCGTGTGGCTGTCAATGAGGCCGGGCAGTACGGTGCGGCCCTTCAAGTCGACGAACGTCGATCCCGCTGCGGCGGTTTTGCGCACTTCTTCATTCGAGCCGGCCGCGAGGAAGCGGTTGCCGCGGATGGCGACGGATTGAACCACCGGATGCGATTCCCACATGGTGGCGATCTTGCCGTTGAAGTAGACGGTGTCGGCCGCAGGCGCGATGGCGCACGCGCAGACCAGAAATGACGTGTAAAGTTTCATAGTGGCGCTGGCGGACAGCAAGCGTGAAACAAGTCTATCAGACACTACGCGTCGCGCCAGTTATCGCCCACGCCCACATCCACCAACAGTGGCACTTCAAGCTTGCGCGCGCCTTCCATCTCCTGCTTCACCATGCGGCGCAGCGCCTCGGTTTCCTCGGGCGGGGCCTCGAATACCAACTCGTCGTGAACCTGAAGGAGCATCGCGCCTTGGTAGTGCTCCTCGCGCAAGCGCCGGTCGATTCGAATCATGGCGAGCTTGATCAAATCCGCCGCCGAGCCTTGCAGCGGCGAGTTCACTGCCGTTCGCTCCGCGAATCCGCGCGCCGCCGCATTTCGGCTATTCATGTCCGGAATGGGCCGCTCCCGTCCGAAAATAGTCTTCGTGACGCCCGTGCGCCGAACCTCTTCAATGGTGCTGTCGAGGAAACGCTTCACGCCGTGGTACCGCTCGAAATAACTCTTGATGTAGGCGTCGGCCTCGGCGCGGGTGATGCCCAACTGCGCCGCCAGTCCGAATCCGCTGATCCCGTAGACGATTCCGAAGTTCACCGCCTTGGCGTTCCGGCGCTGATCGGGCGTAACCATCAACGGCGGCACGCCGAAGACTTCAGCCGCGGTGCGTTCGTGGATGTCCTCGCCATTGCGGAATGCGTCGAGAAGCACCGGATCGCGCGAAAGGTGCGCTAGAAGCCGCAGCTCGATCTGCGAATAATCCGCCACCACCATTTTCCAGCCGTCGCGAGGGACGAACGCGGCACGGATCTCGCGGCCCATTTCGGTGCGGATGGGAATGTTCTGCAGATTCGGATTCGACGACGACAGGCGTCCGGTGGCGGCCCCGGCCTGGTTGAAGCTCGTGTGCAGGCGTCCCGTATCGGACTTCACGAGCGCGGGCAGCGCATCGACGTAGGTCCCCTTGAGCTTCGAAAGTTGGCGGAACTCAAGCACTTTGCGGACGATCTCGTGGCCCTCGGCCAGATTCTCAAGCACATCCGCCGCGGTCGAAACCGGCTTCCCCTTGGCTTGACGCGGCGGTGGCGGCAGCTTCAACTCCTCGAACAGCACTTTGCTGAGCTGCTGCGGGGAGGCGACGTTGAAGGGGTGGCCGGCGAGCGCGTGGATCTCGCCCGTGAGCCGCTCGATCGAGGCTCCCATGATCGAGGAAAGCCGGGCGAGTTCCGCGGAATCGATGCGGATTCCGGCCCGTTCCATGCGCGCGAGGACGGGGGCGCACGGCAGGTCAAGCTCCTCGTAAACGTGCCGGAGACCGCGGGCGTCCACTTCGGCTCGGAGCTTTGGCCACAACTCCAAGGTGTAGTCCGCTAACTGTTCGGGAGCGGTGGCCGGCTTGAGATCGAGGCGGCGGCGCGTGAGTTCCGCGAGACTGCATGCGCCGGGGTCCGCATCGAGCAGAAAGGCGTAGAGGAGGATGTCTTCGGTGAAGCCGGCTGGTCGCATGCCCAGTTCTTCGAAGGCCAGGAGGGCCGATTTGACGTCGGCCACGATTTTCACGCGCCTCGCGTCCTCGACCATGGGCCGCAGCTCCTCCACAATGGCCGCCGGAACCGAGCGCGCTTCTCCGGGTTTCCAGGCGAGCCCAATCGAAGGCAGGAACGCATCGTGCATGGGCAGATCGTCGCGCGACGGGCGGCTGATCGCAAGAGCGATGGGTACGGCGGGCGGAATGGCCTCGACCGGATCGAACACGCCGTAGGAGCGCGGGCGCGAATCGTTGCCCGGCCCGAGTTCACGCAGCGAGGCGTAAAATTCGAGATCCTTGTACACCTGCTTGAGCGCGGTTTCGTCGGGCGGGCGCGTGGCCACGGCTTCCAGAGAGAACTCGATCGGCACGGCGGTCTCGATGGTCGCGAGGCGCTTGCTGAGTAGAATCTGTTCGCGGCAGTTCTGAAGGCTCTCGCGATAGGCCTTTCGGGGAACCTCCGCCGCGCGTTCAAGCAGGGCGTCGAGCGATCCAAACTCAGCCAGCAAGTCGCGCGCGCCTTTCTCGCCGATACCCGGCGCTCCCGGGATGTTATCAACCGGATCGCCCTTGAGCGCCAGCAGGTCGCGGACTTGGGCGGGATCGACTCCCATGAACTCGCGCACCTTCGCGGCGTCGTACCACTCGTCGTCTTTCGCCGGATTCAGCATGAAGACGTGGGAGTCGACCAACTGAAGCATGTCCTTGTCGCTCGAAACGATGACGACGTCCACGCCGGCCGCCTCGGACATTCGGGAAATCGTGCCGATGACGTCGTCGGCTTCGAATCCGGGGTACTCAAGAACGGGGATGGACAGTGCACCGAGGAGCTTGCGCACCCAGGGAATCTGTTCGAGCAGATCGGGAGGCGTTTCGGCGCGATTCGCCTTGTACTCCGCGTATTCCTGTTCCCTAAGCGTGGGACCCTCGCTCTCAAAAATGGCGGCGATGAACGCAGGCTCATGGGTGCGGGCCAGTTTCCGCAACATATTGTTGAAGATTAGAACCGCTTCCGTGGGGAGACCGGTAGAGGTGCGCATCGGCGGTGCGCCGCTACGGGCTCGGGCATGGTAGGCGCGGAAGATAAATCCAAAGGTATCGATGAGGAAGAGCCGGGGCGCGGGCATCTAGCTTATGATACTCCGAAAGCCGCCACCTGGCCATGGCCTGCCCTACAAATGCCACGCATGTTGTTGCAAAATAGCCACACCCTCACTCGCTATCTTTATCATAAATAGTTGTTTAACTTCGGAGCTCGTCCTGCTAGGATAAGAGCTGATGCATTTCGAGACGACTGTTCAGCGTCCCGTTGCCGCGTCCGGGATCGGGCTTCATAGTGGCGTTCCGGTTTCCATTCGCATCGTACCGGCCCCAATCTCGACGGGTATCGTTTTCGTGCGAACGGATCTCGATAACTTCGCGATTCCAGCCAGTTGGCGTCACGTGGCCCGCGTCAGCTATGCCACGAGTCTGATGCGCCAGGGCGTGTTGATTTCGACGACTGAACACCTGCTGAGCGTTCTGTACAGCATGGGGATCGACAACGTCTACATCGAGATCAACAACTTGGAGGTCCCGATTCTGGACGGCAGCGGGCAGCCGTTCGTCGAGTTGATTCTGCAGGCTGGGATCCGGCGTTACCGGAAGAAGCGGAAGTATCTGCGAATCCGCCGTCCGGTTATGGTGGAGGACCGGGGAAAGCGCATCTCGGTCGTGCCCGACGATTCTTTCAGACTTACCTGCGACATCTCGTTCGACCACCCGATGGTCGCGCGGCAGGAACTCGAGATCGAAGTGACGCCGGAGAACTACGCGAGCGAAATCGCGCCGGCGCGGACTTTCGGATTCGAGTATGAGTTGGGTCAGATGCGCAACATGGGCCTGATCCGGGGCGCATCGCTTGAGAACGCAGTTTGCTTTGATAGGACGGGGGTACTGAATCCCGGAGGGTTGCGTTTCCGCGACGAATGCTGCCGTCACAAGGCGCTCGACCTGATCGGCGATCTCGCCTTGATCGGTAAACCATTGCTAGGACACGTCATTGCGCGAAGAGCCGGGCATGCCATGCATGCCGCGCTCGTGGCGCGGCTGATGTCGGATCCGTCGTTGTTCGAGATCGTAACGTTCGACTCAGAGCGTGCGGAGCCAAGTTCCGTCCTAGCCGGTTTATCCCCACAGCAGGTACTATAGTACTTCCGTCCTCTTACTTTCCAGGGTACGTCGGTACCCATTGAAAATAAACCTTTTGCGCTATTGATGCGCACCGCCTCGCTGGTGCATGATTAATTCAAATGGAACCCACCCCGATGACCGATTAAATCATGCAGCGAGTAAAGCCCATCCTGGAACGGAGATCGTCGGGGCGGTTTCCGATCGAGCGAGATGCCCGCTACAAGATTGTCGAAGGAAAAGCGGTGATACTCGGGGTTGGCAAGACGGTCGACATCAGCAGCAGCGGCATCCGGTTCACGACGGAGAGTCCCCTGCAGATGGGAAGGCGGTTGGAGCTCTCGGTCAGTTGGCCGGCTCAGTTGAACAACGGCTGCCCGCTCAAATTGGTCGCGCTGGGGCGCGTGGTGCGTTGCGACAACAAGACTGCGTCGCTTGCGATCGAGAAGTACGAGTTTCGCACCCAGGGAAGAACCCTGGCGAACGGCGGATCGTCGTAATTGAATTGTTTTGAATTGTAATTCCCACCCTCTGTTTTTCCTTCTTTTTTTCCTCAAATAAGCCGATAAGACGGATAGACGTTTCGCGGCGACGGGTCGCCTTGCAGTGATCCATTGCGCAATCTCAACCAC
>SHUI01000245.1 GCA_009697455.1 Bryobacterales bacterium | reverse complement strand
GGCTCCTGGAAACGTTCATGCCCGGCAGGAAGGTCATCTTTACTCTCTCTCCGGTTCCTCTTCTTTTTACATTCCGCGACCAGTCGCCGATAACCGCGAATCATGTGTCGAAAGCGATTCTGAGAGTCGCCCTCGACGAATTTCTGTTTAGCGAAGACATTCGAGCGCGGAACCAGTATTACTATTTCCCCTCTTACGAGCTTGTCCTGAACCTATTCGACAACCCGTTTGAATCGGACAACCGGCATGTGCGGCCGGAGGTGGCGGCGGCGATTCTCGATATCTTTAGCGCCGCTTACACAGACCTTCCACTCGATCCTTCGAGGACGGGTGAAGTCGAAAGTGAGACGAGCCAGTTGCGAAACAGGATTCGCACGCTGGAGAACGAGTTGGTTCAGAAGGAAGCCGTGATACGCGAAATCCATGCGGCCGCCCAGGAGCGGTTGGCGATCATCGAGAAATGGGAGATGATGCGAAACGGTACCCCGGGAGTTTGATTTCCGAAGATGACGGGAATGCGGCCGTCCGGCTCCGCCGCGTGTTACCTTTGAATTTCCATGGCGGACAACAAACTCAGTGTAATACCACTCGGCGGACTCGGCGAGTTCGGCATGAACATCATGGCGTTGCGCTACGGCGACGACATCATCGTCATCGACGCCGGCATGATGTTTCCGGACGACGAATTGCTGGGCGTCGACATCGTTACGCCGGACCTGACGTACCTCGTCGACAACCGCAGCCACGTGCGTGCCCTCATCCTGACGCACGGCCATGAGGACCACATCGGGGCGGTCCCCTTCTTCCTCGCGGAATTGAACGTACCCATCTACGGTACGGCGTTCACGCTCGCCTTGGTCGAGAGGCGGCTCGACGAGCACGACCTCGAAGAAAAGCCGAAACTGAATATCGTCAAGCCTAAGCAGATTGTCGAGATCGGACCCTTCAAGATCGAGTTCATTAACGTCACGCACTCGATTGTCAGCGCCGTTGCCCTCGCGGTTACGACGCCGCTCGGCGTGGTCATTCACACGGGCGATTTCAAAGTGGACCCGACGCCCATCGACAACGAACTCTTCGATCTGCACACGTTCGCCGATTACGGAAAGCGCGGCGTGCTGCTGCTGCTTTCGGATTCGACCAACGTCGACCGGCCCGGATACACCGAATCGGAGCGCGCGGTAAGGCCGCGACTCGAAGACATTTTCAACCGCGCGGAGCGTCGCGTGGTGCTCTCCTGCTTCAGTTCTTCGGTACACAGGCTCCAGACGATTATCGACCTTTCACGGGAATTCAAGCGCAAGGTCGCTTTCATCGGCCGGAGCATGACGTCGGTGAGCGAGATCGCCCATTCTCTTGGACTGTTGAGCATTCCCGATGGCGTTCTGGTGAGACCGCAGGACGCGATGTCGTTGCCGGCAAGCAAGGTGACGCTGATCGTGAGCGGAACCCAGGGCGAGCCGATGTCTTCGCTGTCGCGTGTGGCGGTCGACAATCACAAGCACGTCTCGGTTGGGCCGGGCGACGTGGTGGCGCTCAGTTCGCGCATCATTCCCGGCAACGAGAAAAGCATCTTCCGGATGATCGATCACCTTGCCCGCCGCGGCGCGGACGTAATCTATGGCAACATGAACCCGCCGCTGCATGTCTCCGGCCATGCGAGCGTGGAGGAACTCCGCCTGATTCTGAACCTGGTGCGGCCGAGGTTCTTCGTGCCGATTCACGGCGAGTACCGGCAGATGGCGAAGCACGCGCGTCTTGCGGAGCATCTGAAATCGGCGGGCCTTGAGGAGAGTTTCGTTCTCGAAACAGGCGATACGCTGGTTATCGACAGCCGCGGCGCCAGGCGGGGCCCGCAGGTTACGGTCGGGCGGGTTTGCATCGATTCCGGGACCATCGACGAGGTTGTGGAGGACATCGTCATCCGCGATCGTAAACATCTGTCGGAAGACGGCATCGTGCTGCCGATCATAGCAATCAACAAACATACCGGGCGCAGTGAAACGCTTCCGGAGATTGTGAGCAGGGGATTCTCCTCCGCCGAAGACGGTTCGGATCTCATGATGGCCGCGCGTCAGGTAGTGGCGAAGACGCTCGAATCCTCGTCGCTCGAGGAGATGACGGACTGGGGCGTGATGAAGGAGAAAGTCCGTGCGGATCTGAAGCGGTACATCGTGAAACAAACGTCACGCAGACCGCTGATCATGCCAGTGATTTTGGAAATCTAACATGACCGTCGCGCCGGCCTACGTCGAGGACGCCTCCGGTTTCCGCGGCTATGCCGAGCGGGTACTTACGCCGGGAACGGAAGCCGAACTGCTCGACATTCTCCGAGAGGCTTCCGGTGGGGCGATCCCCGTTACGATCGCCGGCGCGGGCACCGGCGTCACAGGTGGCCGCGTGGCACAAGGCGGCTGGGTGATCTCGGTAGAGAAGTTCAATCGCCTGGAGATCCATCAGGGCCGTGCCATCGCCGGAGCGGCGGTGCCTCTGGCGGAACTTCACGCGGCGGCGGCGCGGACCGGCCAGTTCTACGCGCCTGACCCCACGGAAACCGCGGCGTCGGTTGGCGGCACGATCGCGACTAACGCCAGCGGTTCACGTAGCTTCCGCTACGGCGATACGCGGCGGCACATTCTGCGGTTGCGAACGGCACTGATGGACGGGCGGGTCATCGACGCCGCGCGCGGGGATGCGATCGATTTCGACGTCCCGGCAATTCGCCTGCCACAAACGACGAAGCATACCGCCGGATACCGGCTCGCGCCCGCCATGGACTGGATCGACTTGATTACCGGCTCCGAAGGTACGCTGGGCGTGGTTCTCGAAGCCGAACTGCAACTGCTTCCCGCGCCGAAGGAGTTGCTCGCGGGCGTCGTGTTCTTCGATGGAGACGATCGGGCGATCGACGCCGTCGATCAATGGCGCGGGACCGAACCGAGGATGCTGGAATATTTCGACGGACCGTCGCTGGCCTTGCTGCGAACAAAGTTCCCCGAGGTGCCGCCGGCCGCGCAGGCTGCGGTTCTGTTCGAGGTGGAACTGCCTGACCCAGGCGATGAAGTGGTTGAAGCGTGGCACGAGCGTCTGGTCGAGTCGCAGGCGCTGGTCGAGGCTTCCTGGTTCGCTACTACAGCCAACGACCGCGACAGGTTCCGCCGCTTCCGCCATTCTTTGCCGGAACTCGTCAACGACAGGGTACGACGGAATGGGTATCTGAAGATGGGGTCGGACTACGCGGTACCCATCGCCCGGAACCGCGAGATGCTGGCCGCATACCGTGAAGTGCTCGAACGGTATTTTCCCGGGCGCCACGTGGTTTTCGGGCATATTGGCGACGCCCACCTGCACGCGAATATTTTGCCGGCGTCGGATGCCGATTTCGCTCTGGCGAAAGACGTGATGATTACGCTTGCGCGCGAGGCGCGTTCGCTCGGTGGCGTGGTGTCCGCCGAACACGGGCTCGGCAAGCGTAAGGCGCACCTTCTCGATCTCCAATACGAACATTGGGAAATCGAAGCCATGAGAGCGGTAAAGCGACGGCTCGATCCGCAGTGGCTGCTCGGCCGCGGGACGCTGTTTTCCGCGCCGCCGCCGAGCTACAACACGGAGCAAACGTACAAGTGGAACTACGATCACCCGCCCGCTCTGCCGCAACCACTCGAGGTTCCCCCGTGGCCTGGCGCATGGGACTTCTGCGGTATTCCGTGCCGTTCACCCATCGGGATTCCGGCGGGACCGCTGCTGAACAGCGGCTGGATTCTCTACTACGCGCGGCTCGGTTTCGATGTTCTGACGTACAAGACCGTGCGGTCTCGCGAGCGGGCATCGTTCGATCTTCCGAACCTCGTTCCAGTCGACGGCCGGGCACTTTCAGATTCTTGGGCAATATCGTTCGGGATGCCGTCGAAGGATCCCGCCGTTTGGCGCGAAGACGTGGCGCGCGCGCGGGAGGGCCTCTGTGAAGGACAGGTGCTCTGCGTGTCAGTGGTCGCTTCGCCCGAATCTGACTGGAGCCTTCAACAGATCGCGGATGATTTTGCGCGCTGTGCCCGCTGGGCGGCCGACTCGGGAGCTCAGGTGATCGAAGCCAACCTTTCCTGTCCGAACGTCTGCACTAAGGAAGCCGGATTGTACCTGTCTCCGGAGGCTTCGGGACGCGTGGCACGAACCATCCGCGACGCCGTGCCGGAGTTGCCCCTTGCGGTCAAGATCGGCTTGCTGCCGGGACCGCGAGAAGCCGAGGCACTGGTCGAAGCCGTGACTCCCTACGCTACGGCAATCAGCACGGTGAATTGCATAAGCGGGCGCGTGCCGGGTTATTTTGGCGGTGAAACCCGCGGCATCGGCGGCGCGTCGATCGGCCCCCGGTGCCTCGAAGAACTGCAAATGCTGGCGCCCATTGCAGTGGGGCGTGTCCGTGTGATTGCGGTTGGCGGCGTTTCGAGTGCCGGCGACATACGGGTTCGCCTCGACGCCGGAGCGCATCACGTTCAGATTGCCACCGCAGCCATGCTCGATCCGCATTTGCTTTCGAGAAAGTGAACTTTTTGGGGCCCCGCTGCGTCTTTCCGTTGATGTCATATCAACCTTCGATCGCGCAGCCAATGGTCAAGGGTCTGTTCGCGGCCAGTTGTCTGCTCTCACTGGTTTCCTGGTACACCACCCAGCAGGGGATGGCGTTGTACCTCTCGGTCTGGTTTTCGCTGTTGGCCTCGCTTGGCGTGCAGACGGCGCTCGTACTGGTCGCGTGGTTGATCGGATTCACGAAATCGAGGCGTGGCTTGCTGATCGCAGTCTACGCTATTACAGCAATGGTTTCGGTGGCCTTCTCCTACGTGAGCCTGTACACCTGGTTCTCCGCGAGGGAGCGGCCGGCCGCCGCCCAGCGGAAGCTATACGATACGCTGAACGGCGCCGCGGGCGCGACCCAGGCACTAGTCAACGCTGCCCTCGGCGAGAGCCGCAGGCACGCCCTGGCGCTTGAGGAGATGACCGCCGCCGAGAAGTCCCACGGGTACATCTCGCGCAGTCAGGACGCCGATCCGTACCTGGATAAGGTCCGCGCGGCGGTGGGACGCGAGGCGCGGACTTACGACGGCGCCTATAGGGACGGCCCCGGGACTGGTCTTCGCTACACGGCGTTTGACCGGTACACGAAACTGGCGAAGGAGTCGTCCGCACGCCTGGAAGCGGCCGAACGTTCGCTTACGGCCTTTCGGGCAGAGCTAAAACCGCTCGACTCGACCGAAAGCCAGTTGCGTGCCTTCCGGCAGGTATACGACGCCATCCCGTGGAGCGACGTTGAGGAAGCCGCCCATGCCGCGCGCTTCGATAGGCCCGCCGTACCGGCGTACGCCGATTTCGTCGACCACTCCGCATCGGGCCAGGAAGACCTGCTCCTCGCTTTCGAGGAGCTGTTCACCGCGCCCACCGGCCGCCACGCGTTCTCCTTCGCGCTGGCGGCCTTTATCGATGTCATTGTTTTCCTGCTGGCGTTCGCGTCGGGGCCACATTTTCTTGGCAGCGCCGAACAGCGCTGGATCTCGGCTTCGGCGGCGATCGACGCGGTGGACGAGCAGGTTTTCACGAGCCGTTTCTTGCGCAAGCTTGTGCCAGGCGCGCGTGGAGTGGCCCGCATCGAAGCCCGCGCGCTCACGCCTGGCGAGCAACAGTTGTGCTTGCTGTTTGCCGCGAAGAAACTGGCCGTTGCGGATGAAACCGGCGATGGTGTTTTTTATTTGATCGACCACGAGGTCCACGAGAACCTCCTCGAATCGCTTGGTACGCAGCGATTTCCGTTGCGAGCGGCGGCAAGCCGGGCGACGGTGTAGAATCGATGTGATGCAACGCCGACACTTTATCTCCATTGCGGGCACGGCCGCGGCCGCTTCGCCCCTTTCTCCATCTTCCGCGCAGGCCGCGCAAGCGGGCGGCGCCCGCAAGCGGGCTCTCATGAAAGTGGGATGCCAGAGCGGTCCCCTAACTGACAAACAGATGCAGTTTTTCAAACGCCATGGGGTTGAACACATCTGCGCCAACCCGACGGATCCGAAAGATCTTGGCTACTACACGGTCGACGAATTAAAGCGCGCCCGCGACGTGGCTGGAAAATGGGGCATTAGCGTGGACTTGGTCCCGATGCCGTTTCTGTCGTCTTCGCACGTCGACCGGACTAAACGCGCCGGCATCATGATGGGGACGCCCGAGCGCGACAAAGAAATCGAACTCGTCCAGACGGCCATCAAGAACGCGGCGGCGGCGGGTATTCCGGCGATCAAATACAATCTAACGCTCCTCGGCGTGCTCCGATTACCCACTCGCGACAAGGGACGCGGCGGCACAACGCTCAGCACCTGGCGGTTCAAGGACGCGAAGAACGATCCGCCGCTCACGCGCGCCGGAAAAGTGAACGCGGACATGATGTGGGAGCGCATCACCTACTTTCTGGACCGGGTGATCCCCGTCGCGAACGAATACAAGATCCGCATGGCGCTGCACCCCAATGATCCCGGCGTGCCGCCCATCACCGGCTATCAGGGAGTGGACTGTGTTCTAGGCACGATCGAAGGGATGAAGCGGTTCATTACAATCAAAGAAAGCCCTTACCACGGCTTCAATTTTTGCCAGGGGACGGTTTCGGAAATGCTTCAGAATCCCGCGACCGAAATTCTCGACGCGATCCGTTACTTCGGCAGCCGCAAGAAGATTTTCAACGTACATTTCAGGAACATTCGCGGGAAGCGCGATAATTTTGTCGAGACCTACCCGGATGAGGGCGACGTCGATTTCGTAAAGGCGATCCTCGCGTATCGCGAAGTAGGCTACGACGCCATGCTGATGCCAGATCACGTGCCGCATCACGCGGACGACCCGGGCGGCCTTCAGGCTTTCTCGTTTGCCTACGGCCACATCAAAGCTCTGATCCAGGCGGTGGATCAACTCGGTTGAGCGTACCTTACATTACAGAAGCTGACGTGCGGCGTCTGCTGCCCATGGCGGACGCCGTGGGTCTGATGCGCGAGGCATTCCAGGAATTGCGAACGGGTGAGGCCGTGAATCACTCCCGCCGGCGCATCGGACTACCCACCGGCAGCACGCTCCATTACATGGCGGCTGGGGATGCCAAGTATTTCGGGACCAAGGTCTACTCAACGCATCCGAAATACGGCGCGAACTTCTGGTTCCTGCT
>SHUI01000009.1 GCA_009697455.1 Bryobacterales bacterium | reverse complement strand
CCCGACGCGATCATCGTACCCGGCCTGATCAATACGCACACTCACGCGGCCATGTCGCTCTTCCGCGGCGTGGCCGACGATCTGCGCTTGCAGGAGTGGTTGGAGAAGTTCATTTTCCCCGCGGAGGCGAAGAACGTTTCGGCGGACTTCGTCCGGTGGGGCACGCGCCTTGCGTGTCTCGAAATGCTGCTCTCCGGCACCACCACCTACACCGACATGTACTATTTCGAGGAAGTGGTGGCGGAGGCGACGAAGGAGGCGGGGATGCGCGGCGTACTTGGCGAAACCGTGATCGGGTTCCCCGTGTCCGACAACAAGACACCCGCGGACGCGCTGAGGTATACGGAGGCCTATTTCAAGAAGTACGCGGCCGACGAACTGATTGTACCGGCGGTCGCGCCGCACGCTCTCTATACGAATTCCGACGACACGCTGAAGTCCGCACGCACGCTGGCAAACAAGTACAAGATGCCGCTGCTCATCCATCTTTCGGAAACGAAGAAGGAGAACACCGACATTCAGGCGAAGCGCGGGATGAGTCCAACACGGGTGCTCGATTCGCTCGGTATCTTCAGCGGGCGGACCGTCGCCGCGCACGCCGTGTGGACGGACGACGCTGATTTGAAGATCCTGAAATCGCGCGGGGTCGGCGTGGCGCACTGCCCTTCGAGCAACATGAAGCTTTCAAGCGGCGCGGCTCCCGTGGTGAAGATGCTGGCGCTCGATATCGCGGTTGGCCTTGGTCCGGATGGGCCAGCGGGCAGCAACAACGACTTCAACATGTTCGAAGAAATGGACCTCGCGGCGAAGCTTCAGAAGTTGGTAACGATGGACCCGCAGGCTCTGCCCGCCGCTCAGGCGCTTGAAATGGCGACGATCCGCGGGGCTCGTGCGTTGGGTCTCGACGGGATGATTGGATCGCTTGAAGCGGGCAAACGGGCGGACATGATTATGGTGCGCATCGATCGGTCTCATGCCGCACCGATCTACGGAGCGGTCTCGCAATTGGTCTACGCCTTGAAGGGTTCGGACGTTCGCGACGTCATGGTGAATGGGAAGCCTTTGGTAAGGGACGGCCAGGCGCTGACGCTGGACGCAAAGCAGATCATGGCCAAGGCTGAGGAGTACGGGGAAAAGGTGCGGGCGTCGCTGCGTTAGTTCGATGGGCGTCACGCCGCGCCGTTCAATCGGGGCGGTTTTGCGATTGGCGCTGCACACTCGCGATTGCCGCGAACGTCTGCAAGAGTGTTCCGCGTTGCGCGGTCAAGACGCTACGCCATCCTGCATTCTGCTTTACGCGGCCTGCCGGAATCTGGAGATCCCCCGTGAAATAGTCTGGGGCATCGTCAACGGGGAGATCGCACGGATTCTTGAAGCGTCAGCGGCTTGCCGATCGAGGATCCAACGGAATCCCGCTGCGCATTGTTCACCTGTGAACGCACTGGCCGTTCGTCGATTCAATCGCTGTCAGTTGAACCGTTCGAGGCCTTTCGTCTTCCACACGGTCGACTCCGGCCGCAGCAGGTATTTGATGAACGCGAGCGCATCACTGCGATGCATCGCTCTGGCCGAAACCGCCGTGGACATGTCGATCCAGGCCGCGAGTTCGCGGGGGAGCGGCGCAACAAGCTCGATCTGTTTGTACGGAAGAATTTCGCAGATCGCCTGTATGGCCATGTCGCCTTCTCCCCGGGCCAGCGCCTGTCCGCCTTCCCCTTGCGTGCTCACGGGACTGATGACGCCGGCGAACTCCGGCCGCTTGATCACCTTGTCCTCGATTACTCTCGCCACCATGCTACCGCCCGCGGGATTCGAACGCATCACTGCCTTCGCGCCACGCAGCACGTTGGCCAATTTTTCGACCGTCGAGATGTCGGGATGAGGCGCGCCGGCAGGGACGGCGAGTCCCATTTCCGAGCGGCCAAGCGGCATGAAGCTGCCCGCCACGACTCCGCCATCGAGCGACAACGTACTCATCAGTTCGAAGGGCAGCATGATCACATCCGCCGGCGGATTGGCAGTCTTGACGGCTTTGACAATGCCGCCCATGCCGACTAAGGTGATCGCGACTTTTTTGCCAGTCTCTTTGGTATAGGCGGCCGCGAGATCCAGCAAGCCGGCGTTATAGACGACGCCAGGAGTCATTACTCGAATGTCCGCGGCGGCGTACCGGGCGGCCGCCTCCAGTGCCTCCGGCGACTGCGCGTTTCGTACCTGAGCGCGAGCCGGCGCCCGGGAGGCGATCAGGAAGAGTGTCAGCAATACGACAGCAAAAGAGGACTCATGAATTCGGCGCATGTACGTTCCTTTTAGTTTTGGACGTCGTACTTTGTACTGCATCATTTATACACCATGCCCCGGCATGCGTACCGCGACCCGTCGCCGCCACAGGCAAATGCTGTTTCATATGGTATTTTATTGGTATGAGTATAACCATAGATAAGGCAGGGCGCGTGGTAATTCCGAAAGCGATGCGAACCGCGGCCGGGTTGGGGCCGGGCGTCTCCCTTTCCATTGAGTTTCGAGACGGACGCATCGAAATCGAACCGTTGCGCCGGGACGTGAAGATGGAAAAACGCGGCGGGCGCATGGTGTTGACAGCGCCGGCGGGCGTGCAGGCGCTGACGAACCTCGACGTGAAGCGTTTGACAGACGAGATTCGGGAAAACCGTGGCCGGACCCGTTAGGTTCGCCTTCGACACAAGTTGCATCGTGTCGCTACTTTGCGAATGGCACGAGAGGCATCGGGAGACTGCCGCGGGGTTCGAGAGCCGCCTCAGAAGAGGCGAACGCTTGGTGGTTCCTCAGCACGCCTTGTTTGAGGCATACTCCGTGTTGACGCGCCTGCCCGCGCCGCTGCGCGTGACTCCTCAAATCGCTCATGCGATCCTGATACACTACTTCGGCGAGGGTCGGGCGGAGATCGCCGGAGTCTCCCCCGAGCGGTGCTGGGACCTGATCGGCGGAGTGGCGAAGCGCGGCGTCGCGGGTGGGGCGGCGTACGACGCTGTGATCGCCGATTGCGCTTTTGACGCCGGCGCGCGTGTGCTGCTGACCTGGAACATACGCGACTTCCTGCGCGTGGCTCCGGCAAGTCTTCGGGTCGCCGAACCATAGCGCAAAACGGTCCCCGGCTGCGGTATCATCTGGGTTCCCCCCGAGCGAACCTGGACCATACTGTGAACCCCGACCCAGCCGGTATTTTGATTGAGAGCAACATCCCCATTGTCAAATTACAAGCGCGCGGAAAAGTGCGGGACGTGTACGCAGTGGACCAGGAGAAGCTGCTCATCGTCGCGACCGACCGCATCTCCGCCTTCGACTACATTCTGCCGACGGGCATCCGAGACAAGGGTCGCGTTCTGACGCAGATCTCGATCTTCTGGTTCGATATGCTGCGCGATATCGTACCCACGCATTTTTTGACTGCCGACGTGAGCCAGTATCCTGAACCGCTGCGGGCATTTGCGGCGCAACTCGAAGGGAGGTCGATGCTCGTGAAGCGCGCGAACATGGTGGAAGTCGAGTGCGTCGCGCGGGGATATCTTTCGGGGTCGGGTTGGAAGGAATATTGCGCGCATGGGACCGTGTGCGGCATCGAGTTGCCGCGCGGCTTGCGCGAAAGCGATCGCCTGCCGGAGCCTATCTTCACGCCCGCTACCAAGGCGCAGTCGGGCCACGACGAGAATATTTCGATCGACGTGATGGCGCGTGCGGTGGGCGAGACGCTGGCGTACCGCCTGCGAGACCTCACGCTTGAGATCTACAAGCGCGCTGCCGCCTATGCGGAGTCGCGCGGCGTGATCGTTGCCGATACCAAATTCGAGTTCGGGTTCGTGGGTGACACGTTGGTTCTGGGCGATGAAGTGCTGACGCCGGATTCCTCGCGCTTCTGGCCGGGCGCTTCGTATGCTCCGGGCGGTCCGCAGGCGTCATACGATAAGCAGTACGTGCGCGATTATCTGGAGTCGATCCACTGGACGAAGACGCCTCCCGCTCCGCCGTTGCCCGAGGATGTGGCCGCGCGCACGAGCGGCAAGTACCGCGAGGCGTTTGAAGTACTGACCGGCAGGCCGCTATGAACTGGCTTGATTACTGTTTGATTTTCATCATGCTCGCGAACCTGATTTCAAGCGTTGCGAAGGGGTTTTCCCGAGAAGTTATCAGTCTTGTGGCCACGGTAGCCGGATTGCTTTGCGCGCTCTGGTTTTACGGCAGCGCCGGCGCGTTTCTGATTCCTTATGTCAGTTCGAAAGGCGTCGCGAATTTCTGCGGCTTCCTGATCGTCTTTTTCGGAATCATTCTGCTTGGCGCCGTGACTGGAAAATTATTGGCGAAGCTGTTGAAGTGGACAGGGCTATCGCTCGTCGACCGGCTGCTCGGCGGAGCGTTCGGGTTATTGAAGGGAACGGCGATCGGCGTGGCGATGATCCTGGTTATCTCGGCGTTCATGCCGGCCCGCGAGCCTGGAAAGCCGCCCGCGGCGGTTGCGGAATCCAGGATCGCGCCCTATGTTATGGGTGTGGCGCATGCGGTCAGCCGCATCGCGCCCTATGAATTGAGGGAAGGTTTTCATCGAACTTATGAGCAGCTTCAGAATATTTGGCACGGTACAGTCAAGGGCGGGGCGAGGGTTCTGCCAGGCAGCGAGATGTGAGGTGACCCATTGAGAACCGAGATTAGAAGAGTGCTGGAAAACCTGGTAGAGCACATGACGGCGTGCGACTTTTTCCTAGTGGACGCCGTGAAGACTCTGGAAAAAGCGATGATAGGGCGCGCCATGAAAACGGCCGGGGGTAACCGGACGGAAGCCAGCAAGATTCTTGGGATCCACCGTAATACGCTTCAGTCGAAGCTCGAAGAATACGCCGTGGCTGTTCCGCGCAAGCCGCCGCAGAAGGCGGGGCCCGCGCTGCGAGCACGGGCGAAGTAGCGGTGGCACAGTCCGATCTGCTGATCTTCGATCTGGATGGCACGTTGATCGATTCGCGTCTCGATCTGGCGCATGCCGTGAACAACACGCGGGCGTTCATGGGTCTTCCGCCGATTGAACACGAGGACGTGTATTCGTACGTAGGAAACGGGGCGCCGGTGCTGATCCGGAAGGCGATGAGGGCGGGCGCTTCGGCGGAGGAACTGGAACGCGCACTGGAGTTCTTTCTCGCCTACTACCGGGATCACATGCTCGACTACACCGTGCTGTATCCGGGCGTGCGGGAAACTCTCGACAGGCTGCAGGAAGCACGCGTGACGATGGCGATTCTGACGAACAAGCCCGTGCGCATCAGTCAGGCGATCATGGATGGGCTGGGGCTCGGCGGCCATTTTCCATTTGTGTATGGCGGGAACAGTTTCGAGAGAAAAAAGCCGGACCCGATCGGCATCGATACGTTGCGCGCCACTTATCGAGTGGAGCGCGGCCGCACTGTAATGGTGGGCGACAGTTCGGTGGACGTGCTGACGGCGAGAAATGCCGGCGTGCCCGTCTGTGGAGTGACGTACGGTTTTCAGCCGGAATCGTTCGAGCAGCATCCGCCCGACCTGCTGGTGGACCGCTTCGAACAGTTGGCGGACTGGGTGTTGGCGCGGTAGGAGCACACCCTTCAGCGCCGCGATGCAGTCTGGTGCCGTCAAGGCCGCCGCTCTCATGCGCCGGAGGGAAGCATTGACGGCTGGCCGCGTTGCAACACAATGCAGCAAGAAGGGAATGGCAGGTTGCCGCGAAACGCGAATAGGGCATTTCCATGCCGCTTTACTACACGTCTGCGATATTCGCGAGACGATTTTCCCGAAACGCGTAAACGGAGAATTCCGGCTCGCGACCGATGGCGGCTTGAGGCGCGCGAGCGGCGGCGTCGCCGGGCGGCACGCCCGCTATTCCCAAGGCCGCTTGGGCACGCCCCGGTCGCGATCCTTCACGCGGTCGTACAAGTACGAATTTGAAACCGTCCCAAGCGATTCGTTGTACAGGCTCGTAAGGCCAAGCCCTTCGCGTAGATCTTCCTGAAACGCGTGAATCGCCCTGAGATCGGCCGCGAGAGCCGGACGCCGCTTCCCACCGGCCGTTTGCAGGAACTTCTGAAATCCGCCGTCCACCAGCGTCGCGATCGCCTTGCCGTCCCACACTCCGGCCCGTTCCGCCACGTGCGGACCCGACTTCGACGCGTCTTCGATCACCGCCGCACAACCGTTGCGCACGACGCGCACACGCCCAGCACCCAACGCTTCTGTGGTGAATCCAAACTTCCTCAAACCATCCAGCCGGCTCTCAAATGTCAACGTTACGGCGGTTTCACGGCGAAAAAACATGTCACAACCATTATAATGCCCCAATGGCTTTCATTCTCTCGCTCGACGAGGGCACCACCAGCGCGCGAGCCGCCGCTTACGACGAACAGGGCCGCGTGCTGGCCATGGAATCGTCCTCGTTCGCCTGCCAGTATCCGCACGCCGGATGGGTCGAGCAAGACGCTCTTGAGATCTGGCACTCTCAGTTGGACGCGGCACGGCGCACCGTGGCCAGGCTCCCCGCCGGAGAAATCGCCGCGTGCGGCATCACGAATCAGCGTGAGACCACCGTCGTGTGGGATCGCGTGACCGGAGAGCCAGTGGCGCCCGCCATTGTTTGGCAATGCCGCCGAACGGCGCCATTTTGCGCGGAACTCGCCGCATCGGGCCACGCCGTAACGATCACCGGAAAGACCGGCCTCGTCATCGACGCTTACTTCTCGGCGAGCAAAATCCGCTGGATACTCGACCACATTCCCGACGGCCACGCGCGCGCCCGCCAGGGCGACCTGCTCTTCGGCAATATCGACACCTGGCTCATCTGGAAACTAACCAATGGCGCGGTCCACGTGACGGATCCAACCAACGCATCGCGCACCATGTTGATGAATCTCGAGTCTGGCGAATGGGATGAGGCGCTGCTGTCAATTTTCGGCGTCCCTCGCGCAATGCTGCCGCGAATCGCACCGTCGTCCGCGGTGATCGGTGTGATCGCGGCCGGGCACCTGGGTGTGGAGATTCCGATAGCGGGCATCGCGGGCGATCAGCAGGCCGCGCTCGCGGGACAGGCGTGCTTCCGACCCGGCCTATCGAAGAACACCTACGGTACAGGCTGTTTCGCTTTGCTTCACGCCGGCGCGAAGCGACCCGTGTCGAAGAATCGCCTGCTCGCGACGCGCGCGGCGTCCGCCACCACGGCCCCACAGTTCGCGATCGAAGGCAGCGTCTTCATCGCGGGCGCGGCCATTCAGTGGCTTCGCGACGACATGGGGCTGATCAAGTCAGCCTCGGATTCCGACATGCTTGCCTCTTCCATTTCAGACAACGGCGGCATCTACTTTGTACCGGCGTTCGTCGGGCTGGGCGCGCCGCATTGGGACTCCGCCGCAACGGGCCTGATCAGTGGAATCACGCGCGCCACCAAGCCAGCCCACTTCGCGCGCGCCGCGCTCGAAGGAATCGCCTACCAGACTCGGGAGCTTGTCGAGGCGATGGAAGCCGACACGGGCGAGCGGCTCGCCGAACTGCGCGTGGATGGCGGCGCCGCGCGGAACAATTTTCTGATGCAGTTCCAGGCCGATATTCTCGGTTGTCCCATCGTGCGTCCCGCCGACACGGAGACCACGGCTTTAGGCGCGGCGTACCTCGCGGGACTTGCTGTCGGATTCTGGAAGTCGGTCGAAGAGGTGGAATCGTTCTGGCGCGCCGACCGGCGCTTCGAACCTGGGATGTCCACCAGCGATCGCGAGCGCCTGTGGAGCGGCTGGAAAACCGCCGTTGGGAGGTGCCGTCTATGAAGCAATCGCCTGTGAGTTGCCGCCTATGAAACTGCTCTGCGTTCTCTTACCTTTCGCTGCGTTAGCCGCCGATACCGCGCCGCCTCTCGATCTGGGTCCTGTCACCGAGACCCACATCATGGTCCCGATGCGTGACGGCGTGGGGCTTTCCACCTATCTGTACACGCCGAAAGGCAACGGGCCCTGGCCTGTGCTGTACGAGCAACGCTACGCCAGCCTCCGCGGCGCGGCCGCCCGTGAGCGCTACGCGAAACTTGCCGGGGCGGGTTTCGTGGTCGCGGCGCAGAACTTTCGCGGCTCGCAGCTATCCGAGGGCGTATTCCAAGGGTACCGCGCGCTCGGCTGGGGAAAGCTCCAGGACGGGTACGATTCCGTCGAATGGTTTGCGAAGCAGCCGTGGTCAACGGGGAAAATCGGCACCTTCGGCGGCTCGCAGGCCGGCTACGCGCAGAACTTTCTCGCGGTCACGCGCCCGCCGCACCTCACCGCGCAGTACATCACCGATGGCGGTCTCAGCCTGTTCCATCTGGGTTACCGGCGCGGTGGTATCACGCGCCCGCAGCGCTTCCTCAGTTCCATGGTGTCCGTTGCGCGCGATCCCGCCGAGGGCCGCCGTCACCTGGAGGATCAGTTCGCTCATCCAGATTACGACAGCTATTGGCGGCAGGAGGATTGCACGCTCCATTTCGGGGAGATGAATGTCCCCGCCTTCGCCCTCGCAAGTTGGTTCGACTTCATGGCCGACGGCTCCATCGAGACCTACATTGGACGGCAGAATCGCGGCGGCCCGCAAGCTCGCGGAAGCCAACAGTTATTGATCGGCCCATGGCTCCACGGAGGCACGAAGAGCAACAAGATCGCCGAGATGGAGTTTCCAGAGAACGCCGCTTTCGACATGGATGCACACATGATCCGTTGGTTCGATTGGTATCTGAAGGGAAAGGAAACCGGCGTCACCGGCGACCCGGCCATCCGGTACTACGTCATGGGCGCGAACGTATGGCGCACGGCGAAGGAATGGCCCGTCCCCTCCGTTGCGACGCCCTACTACCTGCACATCAAGACGCTCGACAGGAGGCCGCCGGCCGTCCCCGGGGGTGCGGCTGGCGGCTCAACCAGCTACGTCGCCGATCCCGCGAATCCCGCGCCGCAACCAGGCGCCAACGAGCCAACCGCGCGCGATTCCCGTCCGTACGAAGCGCACCCGGAAGTGCAAACCTTCACGACGGAGCCGCTCACCGAACCGGTCGAGTGGACAGGAAAAGTTCGGGCGGAACTACATGTTTCCTCGACCGCTCCGGACACGGATTTCATCGTGCGGGTCAACGACGTGTACCCGGACGGGCGGTCCATCTTGTTGATCAACGCCCCGCGGCGGGCGCGTTATCGGGATAGTTTCGAAAAACCGGCCCTAATGAAGAAGGGCGAGATCTACAAGATGATCGTGGATGTGGGTTGGCTCAGCCAGGTCTTCTCCCCTGGGCACCGCATTCGCGTGACCATCGCCAGCACGATGGCGGACCACTTCGAGCCGAATCCGAATACCGGCGAACCGGCGACGATCGAGCCGGCCAAGCGCATGCTTGCGGCACGGAATACGATCTGGCACGATGCCTGGCACGCGTCGAAAATTATCGCGCCCGTAGTGAGCGGGAAGTAAAACGCCGCCCGCGAAGATCGCCGAATCGGAGAAATTCCCGGCCGGACCGCTCCAGTCGAGTCGAGCCGATCGATTTCTACCAGACGAATCGCAGAGCGAGCTGAACGTCCCGATTGTCGTTGATCGTCTCGGTGATGGTGCCGAACTGCGGCGTGTTGAACGTGCGATTCGGGATTTGGAACTGCGGCGTGTTCGTGATGTTGAAGAATTCCGCACGGAACTGAAGCCTTCGGCGGCCTTCCCCGTCAAAGGCGAAATCCTTGAACACGGAGAAATCAAAATTCGTCTGGGACGGACCTGTTCCCGCGTTGCGGCCGCTGTTTCCGAACGCGAATCCGGCGGGAATCGCGAATGCGGCGGAGTTAATGAATCTTTGCGGCGAGCGCTGATCGGACGGTAAGTCGGGCGATATTCCTGTAGCGTCGGGACGAATGTTGGAGGAGCCGGTATTTGAATGATCCGATGGCGAGGCTATGGTGAACGCGCGCCCACTCTGATAAAACGTAATCCCGTTGACCTGCCAGCCGCCCACCATCTTGTCCATCACCGGCGAGACATTGTTCAGAAAGCTCCGGCCCCGGCCGAACGGCAGTTCGTAGAGGTAACTCAGCACCAGCCGGTTACGGACATCCTGAAACGAACGGGAGCGCTCGGCGCGCAGGTTCCGCTGATCCTGCAGGTTCCCCGTACCGCTCGCTGTCGAGAGTTGCGTGGAATCCGAATCGTCGATCGCTTTGGCCCATGAGTGCGAAAGCAGGAACATGTGGCCCTTGGAGAAACGCTTCTCCACTTTGGTCTGGAGGGAATGGTAGATCGAGTTGCCGCGAGGCTCCTGAAAAGTAATGTTGCCCCAGCCAGGAAAGATGCGGCGGCTATTGACGGTGCCGGCGGCGGGCAGCGGCTGGTTGATGTTGCGGTTCGCCATCAGCTTGTTCGCCTTGTTGCCGACATAAGCGGTCTCAATATGGATTTGGCCGATCTGCCGGTCCAGCGTAAAATTCCACTGCTGGCTGTAAGCGGCCGGGAAATCGAATGGCCGGCCGTTGATATTGATGAACAGGCTGTTGAAATTGCCGCCCGGAAATCCTACCGGCGGAAACCCTCGCGCGGGCCGCAACGACGTGGCTGGATTCAGTTGATCGCTGGGATAGGAGAAACTCGCCGAAAAAGGCGGGTTGAACGCCGGGTTGTGATGGCCCGCGTCCTCGAGCGTATGAAAGATACCGTAGCCCGTGCGCAGGACCGTCTTTTTGTTTAACTCATAGGCGAGGCCGAACCTCGGGGCGAAGTTGTTCCGGTCGGGATTCGCGAGCGCGCGCTCCCGAATGCCACCCGGCTTGGCGAGCACGACTGAATTGCCGGCGATATTGAAGTTCGCCATGCGATCGGCCACTTCCGTCACCGGAGTCGTGTACTCGTACCGCAGCCCGATGTTTAGCGTCAGCCGCGATGTGGCTTTCCAATCGTCCTGGATGAAGGAGCTATAGTTGCGAACTCGAATGCCTGCGCGGACGTTGGTGCCAATGGAGGCGCCATCCGGATAGCCCATGAGAAAGTCCGCGAATGGGTTCCCGGTACCAGTGCGTCCGGCCGGATTCTGCGAGAACACTCCGCTGTAGCTGAAAGAACCGCGAGGCGAACTTCCTTGCCCGAGGTTGAACTGAGTCCGCCGATGGTCGAAGCCCATCTTGAATGAGTGGCGTCCTGAGATCAACGTCAGGTTGTCCAGAACCTGGAAGACGTTCTGCCCGCGCCGCGTGTCGAAGCTGTCGCCGAGCGCGGAGAAGCCGGTAATGCCGACCTGAGTGAGCCCATTCGACTGGCGGTCATCCGGCACACCGCGGACGCCGAATTCGGTGGCGAGATTCTTGCCCTGGCTGCGCGGAGTCACGGTAGCGTACAGGCGGTTAAAGCCAACCCGCGCCTCGTTGATCACTCTCGGCGAAAAGGTGTGCGTGTGGCTGAGCACCGCACCGCGATTGTTGATTACTTGTGGCAGAAATTCGTTGGCCGCGAAGTATCCGTTAAACGGGACGTCGGGGACATTTAGCGGGACGATGAACTCGCGGTCCCCGCGGCTGTAGCGGAACATGACCGAATCGCTCGCCGAAAAACTGTGGTCGAGCTTGACGTCGCCCTGGTCGTTGTTGTCGCTGTATTTGGGATTCAAAATGTAGTTATTGGCGAGACCGGCTCGATTCGGCAGCGGGTAAAGAGGCAAGTAACGCTGCATCACCGGATCAAACCGCGTTGCGGGAATGCGGTTGCCGGCAAATGGCTGGCGCGTGTTGCCGGATGTTGTCTCGGGGTCGTAGAGGGTGGATAGGCCCGTGAAATCGCCACCCCGCATCGCGGCGGTCGGCGCGGTAAACAGACGCGTGAGGCCCTTGCGAATACGCGTGCCTTGGTAGTTGGCAAACCAGAACGTGCGATTGCGGCCGTCGTAAACCTTCGGCAGATAGACTGGTCCGCCCAGGGCGCCGCCGAACTGGTTCTGCTGAAAGGCGGGCTTCGGCCTGCCGGAGTTGAAGAAATTATTGGCGTCGAGGCGATTGTTCCGGAGGAAATGGAACAACGTTCCATGGAATGCGTTGGTGCCGGATCGAAGGCTGATGTTGATAGCGCCACCCAGGCTGCGCCCGAACTCGGCCGGCAGGAGATTGCTCTGTACCTTGAACTCCGCTATGGCATCCGGGCTCGGCAGCACGGGAGCCTGGTTGTTATCGGTAGTATTGTTGTTGATCCCGTCAAGAAGAAAATTGTTATTCTGAATGCGGTTGCCGTTGATCCCGATCAGGAAATCCTGGTACAGCGAATTGTTCCGCTGTGGGATGTAGGCTCCCGGCGTGAGCGCTATGAGCTGGATGAAGTTGCGCCCGTTGAGCGGAAGCTCGGAAACGGGCTTGGTGGAAATGACCTGGCCGAGCGACGACGTCTCGGACTGGAGGATCGGGGCTTCGGAGGTGACGGAAACGGATTCGCTCACCTCGCCGAGTTCCAAGTGAAAGTCCACACGCAGACGATCTTGAACTCGAAGGGAAATGCCGTCGCGTACCGCTCTTTTGAAGCCGTTGGCCTCAACAGCAACCGAGTAGAACCCGATCCGTATCGGAGTTGCGACGAAGAGCCCGTCATTGCTGGTGACCACCCTCGTTTGAGCGTTGGTCGCGACGTTGACGAGAACGATCTTCGCTGATGGTACCGGTGACCCGGAGGGATCCGTCACCTGACCAGTGATCATTCCGGTGTCCTGCTGGGCAACGACAGTGGCAACTAGCAGGAGAAAGAGGGTTACGTTACGTAGCGTGCGCATCTTTGTGCCTCGACTTGCCCCAGCCTACACTCGGGGCTCGTCGGAGTCAATCGTAGCGATTGATCCACGGCTAGTCTTGCCAGCAGTACCACGCCGATCGTATGATTGGCCAAGCCCTTGGCTATCCGTTGTGGGCTATCATGCTTATGCACGCAGCCCGTGGTGAGAGCGTAGTATCCGGCGGCCCGATTGCCTTCCGCGCGCCACGTAAGTCTTGGCGGAGTCCGCCTGCTGGTTCGTCCAAGCGAACTTCCTGAGCCAATCGTTGAGGGCTGTGTTGGCGCAATCGAACGCGGTCAGACATGCCGCTCCTGGAACAACTGGCGAAGACGCGGCTTATCCTTGGCGGGGCGATCCAAAGCCTCCATGAATGCTT
Source organism: Bryobacterales bacterium (assembly GCA_009697455.1). GTDB lineage: Bacteria > Acidobacteriota > Terriglobia > Bryobacterales > Bryobacteraceae > SYKU01. The sequence continues at coordinate 23,889 of SHUI01000009.1, read as the reverse complement.
TCCATCGCTTTTCGTCGAGTACAAAGCGCGTTTGGTCCGCAGGCGCCTGCTCCGCCTTCTCGCAAGCACTGCGCATGATGAATTCGGTGACGGTGACGCCTTGGCGGTCCGCCGCTACTTTGATGAGTTCATCTTCCGTGGCGGTCGCGCGAAGCTGGAACCGGCGGTCGCGTTGCTGTTCGGGCCCAGGTGGAAACCGGTTTCGTCTCACTGAAGCCTCGACCGAGTCCCGGCGGGCGTATAATAGGCGCAGCCATGACCGCACGTTCAACCGCGCTCAGACTCATTCTCGGAAGCGCACTCGCCGCTGTCGCCGCGTTCAGCGCCCCCACATTCAGCAAAGATGTCGCGCCCGTGTTCAACAGGCATTGCGTCGAATGCCATCGGCCGGGCAGCGTCGCGCCGATGTCGCTGCTCGATTACAAGTCGGCGCGTCCTTGGGCGAAGGCCATCCGCGACGCCGTCATCAGCCGCAAGATGCCGCCATGGTTCGCCGACCCCGCGCACGGCAGCTTTTCGAACGACCCCCGGCTCTCGAAGACAGAACTCGATACGGTTCGCGCCTGGGTCGAGGCCGGCGCGAAGGAAGGCGACCCGCGCGATCTGCCGCCCGCGCCGAAGTTCGTTGAAGGCTGGCAACTTGGCAAGCCCGACATCGTCGTCGATATCGGCGTCGATCACAACGTCACGCTGGGCGAAGACGCCTACGAGCATTTCACCGTACCCACGAATTTCACCGAAGGCCGCTGGATTCGCGCCGCCGAGATCAAGCCAGGCAATCGCGCCGTGGTGCATCACGTGCACGTGCTGCTGGTCCACGAAGATCCGGCGCGCATGCAGGCCGCTTCCACACTCAACGCGCCGGGGCTCCCGAAGTTCCTGGTGAGCGAAGGCAAGCTGACGCGAATCCGCGCCGACGCCCCCGTGGTCAACGACGCCTGCGCCGTGAACGCGCCCGATCTCCCGTTCCTGCGCGGGTTCCAGGAAGGCGGACTCGCGGCGTTCCTGCCCGGGCGGCCGCCAGACGTCTTCCCGGACGGGACGGCAAAGTGGATTCCGCCCGGCGCGAAACTCGAGTTCGTTGTCCACTACGCACGCGTCGCGGGCAAGCCGCAGACGGACCGCACCAGCGTCGGCTTCTTCCTCGCGCCTGGCCCTCCCGAGGTGGTGTTGGGCCGCATGGATCTGCGCAACTTCTTCATGCAGATTCCAGCAGGCGCGGCGAGCCATGAAGTGAAACGCTGCTACACCTTTGAGAAGGACACCTTTCTGCTTTCGTTCACGCCGCACATGCACTATCGGGGAAAGGACATCACCTACGAACTGATCCGCGCCGATGGCAAACGCGAGGTGCTTCTCTCCGTGCCGCGCTACGACTTCAACTGGCAGCTCGTCTACCGCAACCGCGATCCGGTTCTTGCCGAAAAAGGCAGCACGCTCATCGTGACGGCGCACTACGACAACAGCCCCAACAACCGGGCCAACCCGGACCCTTCGGCCGCCGTCCGCTGGGGCGACAAGAGCGAAGAGGAAATGATGACGAGCTGGATTGAGTACCTGGACGCCGCGAAAGTCCGGCAAAGCGGCCGTTTCCAGACCTCACGGGCGTCGAAGTAGACTCAGCGGGAAGCGCGCGAAGGTGATCACCTCATACGCCTTCTTCTCTCCCCGTTCATAGAGGCAGCCGACCGCGCCGCCGGGCAGCATTGCGAGATTCGAATACGCCGCCGGTCCCGCGTGCAGGACTTTCGATCGCGGCCACGTCTTCCCGCCATCCTCGCTGAGCCGTACCGTCAGGTTCTCGCGCTTCTCGCTCGCTGGGTTCGAGAACAGAAGCCGGTTTCCCTTCCCTGCCCGGATCAGACTGGCTTGGCAAACAGGTTCGATTAGGGCTTCATCGAACGTCAACTCGGACCAGTTCAGGCCGCCGTCCGTACTGCGGGCCACGGCTCTCCGGTGCTTGCCGTGATAGCTCCGCATGTTAAGGAGCAGGCTTCCATCCGCGAGTTCGGCGACGGCGCTCTCGTTGGTTCCATCCCCCGCCACGCCGCCGATTTGCCAGGTCTTTCCGTGGTCGTCGCTGTAGACGACGTGCGAATGCTTTACCTTCGTGCCGCGGACGTAATGGTCGCATGGAATCACCAGCCGTCCGTTCTTCAACTGAATCCCATTTCCCGGCCCGGTCGCGTACCACGTCCAATCCGCGCGCTTCACGGACTTCGTAATTTCGTCCGGCTTTGCCCAGGTCGCCCCGTCGTCATCGCTGTGCGTGACCCACACCGTTCGCGTACCCAAGTCCGATCCGTCGACGATCATTTTCTCGGGAACCGTTCCGGGGTTCGACGTCATCAGCAGCCAGATTGTTCCTGTCTTGCGATCGACAACCGGCGCGGGGTTCCCAGCCACGTCCTCGCCGAAGTCCCACACGGTTTGCCGGGGCAGCCACGTCCTGCCGCCGTCCTTGCTGCGTCGAAGCAGCAGGTCGATGTTCGCAGTGTCGTTCTCGGCGGAGCGTCCTTCGCAGAACGCAAGCAGCGTTCCCTTCGTAGTCGCGATCAGCGCGGGAATGCGGAAGCTCTTGTATCCGTCGCCCGAGCGGAAGACTTCAACTTGATCAAGAGCCGCGGCGGAGAGGCTGGCCGCCAAGGCCGCGAGGCAAAGCATTCGATACATTCGCATATTCTTCGTCACTTTACTCCATATTCGGGGGATTATGCGAAGCTAGAGGAAAGCGCGCGGAATGGAGAGTATCGGGCGGTACAAGATTGTCGGGGAACTGGGCCGTGGCGCGATGGGGATCGTGTACCACGCAATCGATCCCACCATCGGCCGCCACGTCGCGATCAAGACCATCCGCCTTGCGGACGCGAGTCCTGAGGAGCGCGCGAAACTCCAGGCGCGGCTGTTCCGCGAGGCACGTTCGGCGGGTATGCTGTCCCACCCGGGTATTGTCACGATCTATGACATGGCCCAGGAAGGCGATCTGTCGTACATCGCGATGGAGTACGTGTCCGGCCCTTCGCTCGAAAAGGTGATGGGCGCCGGCCAACCCATTGAACCCGCGCGGCTGATCCGCATCCTTGAACAGACTGCGGCGGCGCTCGATTACGCGCACGGCAAGGGCATCGTTCACCGCGACATCAAACCCGGCAATCTGATGCTCGGCGAAGACGGGCAGACGAAGGTCACCGACTTCGGCATCGCGAAAATCACGGCGTCGGACCGTCTTACGCAGGCCGGCCTCATCGTCGGCACGCCGAGCTACATGTCGCCCGAGCAGGTGCAGGGTCACGCGATTGACGGGCGCGCCGACCAATATTCGCTCTGCGTTCTCGCCTACGAACTGCTCACGGGCGAACTGCCGTTTCCGGGCGAGCAATTGACCACCGTGGTCTACAAGATCGTTTGCGAAGAGGCAGCGCCGGCCGGGCGCCTCAACCCTACGCTCGGTCCGCAAATCGAGGCGGTTCTGCGCCGCGGGCTCGCGAAGAAGCCGGAAGCGCGATACGATAACTGCGCCAAGTTCGTGAGCGCGATGACCACGGCATTCAACAATACGCCGGGGTGGAAGAGCTCCGCGCGCGGTTCCTCGTCGTTGATGCCCACGCAGGGCGGACGTGACCCGGCTTTGGCCGGAACGGCGGGCGGCGCTCGCGGGCGCGCAGTTCGGCAGCGGAGCCACAGCAACGCGCCATTGTGGATCGCGCTACTGGGAGCAATCGCCTTTCTCATTTGGGCCGCGTCGCCTTTCGAACGCTGGATTGATTTGCCGCCTCCCCCGGATCTGCCCGTGACGGCCGCGGCACCGCGCGTTGTCATACCGCCGGAATTGAAGCCAAGTCCAATGCAAACCGGAACAGAAGCAGGTGCGCCGCCCGCGGCAGTGCCTGCGGCTAGGGCGGAGGAGAAGCCGGCGGCGCCGGTGCCGGCCGTCGAACCACCGCTTCGCCGTTCTCCGCCGAAACCGGGCATGCAGGAGATTGTCATATCCAGTAATCCGCCGGGAGCGCGGATTGTCCTCGACGAACGTTCCGAGACCGGGTGCAGGACGCCGTGCGCGATCGACGCCTCACCGGGCAAGCACACAATCACGGCGTCTCTCGAGGGCTACCCCCGCGAGATCCGCTCGATCCTGGTGATCGAGGGATCGAACGACATCGTGCTCTTCGACATGAAGAAGAAGACCGGCGGTGCGCTCATGGTTACGTCGACGCCCGCCGGTGCGGTAGTCTACATCGACGACAAACGCCAGCCCCAAACCACGCCTTCCGAGATCTCCCTGCTCCCGGGCCATTACTCGGTCACCGTGGAAAAGGACGGCCAGCGGAAGACGCAGCAGGTGGATATTCGCGAAGGTATAACCGTGTTGAAGGTATCGCTCGAACCCTGACAGGAAGGATGAATCATGAACGCATCGCGCAGACAGTTTTTCAAGGCGCTCTCCGCCGCCGGTTTCTGGTCCGGAGCGAAGTTCCCGCTCGACGCCGCCGACCGTCCGAAGAAGGACATGATCGTACGCTCGGCGCGCCCGCTCGATCTCGAAATGCCGCTCGACGGCTTCTCCACCTGGATCACACCCGTTGAGCGTTTCTTTGTTCGCAGCCACATGTACATTCCGAAGGTCGACGCCGCCACGTGGCGGCTGAAGATCGAAGGTGAAGTCGAGACCCCGCTTTCGCTTTCGCTCGACGATCTGAAAAAGCTCCCGCGCACCGAATTGGTGAGCGTGCTCGAGTGCGCCGGTAACGGCCGAAGCTTCTACGAGCCAGGGCTCATCGGCATGCAATGGACGCACGGCGCGGTCGGCAACGGACGCTGGGCGGGCGTGCGATTGGCCGATCTGCTAACGAAAGCCGGCATGAAGGCTTCGGCGAGGGAGATCCTGTTCAACGGCGCGGACGTGCCGATCGGGACCATGCCCGATTTCGTTCGCACGGTCCCCGTGGGCAAGTCGCTCGACCCGAATACGCTGCTCGCCTACGAGATGAACGGCGAGCCGCTTTCGGAAGCGCACGGCTTTCCGCTCCGCGCCGTCGTGCCGGGATGGGCGGGCGATTCGTGGGTCAAGTGGCTGACGAACATCGAAGTCCGCGACAAGGAATTCGACGGTTTTTTCATGAAGACCGCGTACCGCTATCCGGTGCGGCCCGTTGCACCGGGAGCGGTGGTGGACCCGGCCGATCTCGCACCGCTTGAAGCGATCCGTCCGAAGTCGGTGATCGCGTCGCCTCTGGCCGGAGCGCGGGTCGGGCAGGGGGTGCCTGTTACGATCCGGGGAGCCGCATGGGCAGGCGCCGCGCCGGTTGCGCGCGTCGAAGTTTCAACCGACAGCGGCAGAACCTGGCAGAACGCACGGCTTGGATCGGAGCGCGCAAGATACGGCTGGCGGCTTTTCGAACACAACTGGACCCCGCCCGGCCCCGGCTCCTACGTTCTGATGTCGCGCACGACCGACGGCAGCGGTGCGACGCAGCCGTTCGCGCAGGACTGGAACCCGTCCGGCTATCAGTGGAACGTGGTGCACCAGGTGCGCGTGGAGGTGGGCAGCGCGACCGCAGCCCCGCCTCCAGCACCCGGTACGGCGAAGCCCGAGTATCCGGAGAAGGTTAAGGCCGCGTGTATCGGATGCCACGAGGCCGATATCATCGAAGGCCAGCGCCTCACGCGCGCACAGTGGGACCGCGAAGTCACAAAGATGACCGGTTGGGGCGCGAAGGTCGCGCCCGCGGATCGCGACGAATTGCTGGAATTTCTCGCACGGCAGTTCAGCACCCGCCGTTAGTACCGCGCGCCGCCATTTCACGACTGGCGCAGCCGTCCTGCGGCCCTGTGAATCAGCTGCGAGCGGTGACGGACTCGCACGGGCAGCCTTAACTTAACGGCGTGCGATAAGCGCCACCCTGCCGCCGCGCGCGACCGGCCCGTCCCGCTTGACGGCGCCGAAGCATGTGCCACGCCACAACGGTATGCTGAGCTGAGTTGCGGCCGCTGGCCCTCGCACTCGGCGTCCCAGCAGCCACACAAATCGCCGCGAGGCAATGACGGTTTTCACCGGAACGAGCAGATTCACGAGCCTGTTCGTGGTGGCGGATGGACAACCTGACAGGCAAATGAGCCATCCGACCAGCTAATCACGTGGCCCAGCCCCCGCCGACTTCCTGAGCTGATTACTTTTGAGCGACAGTACTGGGTTGTGCCGAAGAGCGCCGACGGGTCCCATTCGCTATCCGACCGGTGGTCATGGCCCTGCAGGATAAGAAAGCGTCTGCTCCCGACGAACGAAAGGAGCGAATCGGTACAGTCGCTACGGTTCTGACTTGGTGGTTCGTGAGACATCAGAACGACGCCTTGCGCATCCCCTGCGTCGTGCCTTGCCATGGACGAACGGATTTTGCTGTTTAGAATCGACCCCCACGAATATCAGGTCTTCGACCCGACATTGCCACGGTGTCTGGCACTTCCAATTTATCGAGGAGACGAAACGTCTCCGAGTCGTCGCCGTGATTCCCTGGAACCGAGAGCTTGAACGCCTGCGGCCAGTGGTTCCATTCCTCCGGTAACTGGCGACAGGTCGTCGATACACAATCGCCAGTCAACGCTACAACGTCACAATCGCGTCGCGACATTGCCAGAGAGTTGAGCAGCTTCATGGTTTCGGTTTGGGCATGCGGATCCGAAACGTGGAGGATTTGGACAACTCGACACACGGCATTCAGTGTAACATTCGACTGCCGAGTGGTCCTCTGATGAGCGTTCTGGCCGTTCTGACGTTTCCGTTGTGGAGCGCCCGCGAGCCTGCGGCATTCTCGGCGGCTGCGTCGTGCGAAGAAGATAAGCATTCGAGCGGTGAGTGCCGAAGTCGCGGCTCCCCTAATAATTTCTGCCCGGGCTGACGCAAAGCGTCGGCATCCACGGGGGCTGCCCAGGTGCAGCATCCTCACGGCAATGGAAAGCCGTCTCTAGCGTTCGAAAACATCGAGGCGATTTCCCCGCCAGAGGGAAGCTGTCGCAATCCGTGGGTTCGAATTTCCAGCGATCTGCCGGAGCATCGACGCGACGGTTTCCCAATCTGTCCCCCCGCGTGTTAGGTATTTTGGATGGACCCTCGTTCCACGCAGCGATTTCCATCAGGCTTGGCATTGATCGGGTAGATGATGTCGTTCCGCTGGAATTTCTCGCTCGCCTGTTTGGGACGCGGCGCCTAGCGCGGTTCCTTGGCACTGCAGTTTGCGGCTGGTCAGATCAGTCCGTGGTTTTCGCCGTTTCGGTTTGACGCCCGCGGCGCGCCCGGCGCAGATGAAACAGTTTCACGGATCGAAAGCGCGGTTCGACGTGGCGCGCGATTCCGGGGCGCTCTATCCGGAGTCGCGGGAAATTGTAACAAGACCGGAGGTCGAGAAGAAAGAGTACGGCAGCTTCGAGCGGGCGGCGCGGCAGCACATCGCGAACTTTCTCGATTGCGCCAGGACGCGCAAGGAGCCGAACGCACCCGTCGAAGCGGGCCAGTCTACGGCCATCGTGCTGTGCATGGCGATCGAGGCGTTGCGATCCGGCAGAAGAATGAAGTGGAACGCGGCGAAACGGGATATGGAGGTTTGATTATCGCTTCACCGACGTAGCTTTCCACGCCGTCAACTCGGCGGCGAGGCGTTTGTGAATCTCCGGGTACTCCTGCAGGATCGTGCGCCGCTCACCCGGATCTTTTGCAACGTTGTACAGGAACTGCGAGCCGCTGATATCGAGGAGCTTGAAATCGCCGCGCATGGCTGCGTACATCCTGCCGCCTTCGTTCGTCCACTCCCAAAAGAGCGTTCTTTCCGGCGGACTGCTCTTGCCTGTGAGGGAGTCAAGGACGTTTACGCCGTCCACCTTCCACGCCGGCTCTACCTTGCCTCCGGCGGCGGCCACGAACGTGGGCAGCAGATCCGTCATGTGAATCACATCGTGTGAGACTCTGCCCGCGGGAACTTTGCCCGGCCAGCGGACCAGCCCCGGCACGCGAATGCCGCCTTCTTCAAGGCTGCGCTTCTGGCCTCGGAACGGACGGTTGCTGTCATGAAAATTCGAGGAACCCTGGTTCCCCTTCTCGAAGGTCGCGCCCTGGTCGCTCGCGAATACCACGATCGTGTTATCGGCCAGCCCCGCATCGTCAATCGCCTTCAGCACCCGGCCGATCCCCGTGTCCATGCGGTGAATCATCGCAGCGTAGCGGGCGTTAACGGGATGCGCGGGGTCCTTCTCTTCGAATTTTCCCGCGTAGAGTTTGACGTCCTCATCGGGCGCTTCGATGTAGTAGTGCGACTCGATATAGGCGAGATAAAGGAAGAACGGTCTGGATTTGTTCTTGTTGATGAACTTGATCCCTTCGTCCGAGAACATGTCGGCGGTGTATCGGCTGACGGTTTCCTTCTCCTTGCCCCTCCATAGATACTTCGGGAAATGTTCCCAGGCGTGCTGGGCGTCAAGGAAGCCGAAGGTCTCGTCGAAACCGCGATCGATGGGATGCGTAAATCCGCCATCCGGCAAAGTTCCGCGATGCCACTTGCCCACGAGCGATGTAGCGTAGCCGTGCCGCTTGAGGGCCGCGGGGATGAGGACCTCGGATTTCGCCAGGTCGTCGCCGTTGGTGAACACGCCGTTGTGGATCGTGTACTTGCCGCTCAGGAGGCACCCGCGGGACGGAGCGCACACCACCGCGCCGGTGTACCAGCGGGTGAAGCGCGTGCCCTGACTCGCAAGTCTATCGAGGTTGGGCGTGTCCCACTCCTTACGTCCGTTGAAACCGACGTCGGCCCACCCAAGATCGTCGGCGTAGATCATGACGATGTTCGGTGGCCGCGGTTGCGCCTGCGCGCTTCCGGCGGTCAGGGCGGCCAGTCCGCCGCCGGCAAGCAAGCCGAAGGCATCGCGCCGCGAGGCTTTGCATCCTACAGGGGAACGCTGCGATGAACGGGGATTTTTGCGCATGAGATTCACCGATTATATTCCGGCGTGACGCCGCGCACCTCTGCCCAGACGCGGTCGCACGCGGAGGCCGTATCCGCGGCAAGTGGCCCATCTTCGAGCGCCTTCACGTTCTCTTCGAGTTGGGAGAGGCGGGATGCGCCTAGAATGACGCAATCGGCAGGCGTGTGGTGCAGCAGCCAGTTGAGCGCGAGGCTCACGGGAGAGCGCCCGGCGTCTTGAGCGATTGACAGTAAATCCCCCACCGCTTTGAAGTACGCGTCGTGCCAGTAACGGCTGAGGTACATCTGATTCTTATCGAAGCGCGTGCCTGCAGTCGGCCCGTCCGGCTTCTGTTTTCCCGTGAGCATGCCGCCAGCAAGGGGATTGTAGACGACGGTCGAGATCTCGAATTCCTTCGTCATCGGAAGGTATTCCGGTTCGATGGCGCGCGCGAGCAGGTTGTACATCGGCTGCGTGATAACCGCTGGCTTGTAGCCGTGCGCTGCGGCGATCCACTGCATCTGGCACACCTGCCACCCGCTGTAGTTGGAACTCGCGGGGTAGCGGACTTTCCCTTCGCGCACCAGTTCGTCCACCGCCGCGAGCGACTCCTCGAGAGGCACGGCGTAATCCGGTTGATGCAGGTAGTAAATGTCCAGGTAGTCGGTTTGGAGGCGGCGGAGGGTATCCTCGATTCCCTTACGGATGGCGGCGCGGGAAAGGCCGGATTCGTCCGGCGCATCGCCCATCTTGCCGCGAACTTTTGAAGCGAGGATGACGCGATCGCGACGGCCCTTGATCGCGTTGCCGACGATGGTCTCGGAGAGTCCCTTGTTGTATACGTTCGCGGTATCGAGAAAGTTGATGCCGGAGTCGAGACAGTAGTCGACAATGCGGATGGCGTCCGCTTCTTCCACCTGCGAGCCGAACGTCATCGTGCCGAAACACGCGCGCGAGACGGTGAGGCCTGTGCGCTTTAAGGTGCGTTTTTCCATCTCATTAGGATACCCCGTGAGTGGCGCATTACAGCTTGGGCGCGTAATAACCCTTGCGGGCGCGCACCACCAGTTCCTTGCGGCCCTTCACCTTCAACTCCACTGGATGGAAAAGGCCATCGGCTGTCAACGGCTCGGGGCGGTAGGCCACGTTATACTGATGCCTCAATTCGTTGGCGATATTCGCGAAGGATTGCGCGAGGTCCTGCACCTTGAAAGGAAAGAACGCCTGGCCGCCCGTCTCCGACGTCAGGTACTTCAGCACCTTGTCGCCGTTACTTTCAATGCGTGAAATGTTGGTCGAAATCGCGTAGACCACCGTGTCCGCTTTCTGCGCCATCTCAAGCGCCTGGTCGCGCGTGACGCGGCTGCTGTTGTCGTCGCCATCACTGACGATAATCACGGCGCGGCGGAACTTGTGTTTCGGCTGGTCCTGCTGCAACTTGTCGCGGCAGGCGAAATAGATGGCATCGTAAAACGCGGTGCCGCCTCCCGGCCGCAAACCACGGACCGCGGCGGCCAGCTTCTCAGAGTCGTCGATAAGGTCCGACACCATCTCAGCCGCGGTGTCGAAACTGACGATCATGGCCCGGTCCTGGCGGGGCCTCACGGTGCTGTTGATGAACTCAATCGCGGCCTCCTGTTCAAACTTGAACCGGTCGCGAATGCTGTTGCTGGTGTCGATGAGGATGGCGAGGCGCAGCGGCAAATCGGACTCGGCCGCGAACTCGATCATCTTCTGCTCCTTCTTGCGCTCTAAGATTTGGAAGTCTTCGCGGGCCAGATCGGTAATGAACTTGCCTTTCTTGTCGGTAACCGTGAAGAGCAGGCCCACACGGGTAACGTCGACGCTGATGGTGGTGTCGGTCGGCTCCGCGGCGGCGGTTTTTTGGGGAACCTGCTGCGCCAGCAGGGCCACATGCAGCGCTCCGATAGCGGCGGGCAGGAGGAATCTCATGCTTTCATTATCTACGATGGAATCGCTTTCTTCCACGCCTCAAGCTCCAGGGGCAGCGCAGCGGATACCAAAACCTCCTGGCCCGTCGCGGGATGCAGGAAGCGAATGCTCTGCGCGTGCAGAAAATAGCGGCCAAGCGGAGGCATGCCCGCGACCTCTCTGGGCGCGCCATAGAGGGGATCGCCCACGACAGGATGGCCCAGGTCGGAAAGATGCACTCGAATCTGGTGTGTACGGCCCGTGGCGATCTTCACCTCGAGAAAAGTGAAGCCTTTCAGCCGTTCGAGAACGTTGTAAGTAGTGATTGCAGCCCGCCCGGCGGAGAGGCGCGCCGTCATACGAACACGGCGCACCGGGTCGCGCGAGATCGGCTTTTCAATTCGCCCGCTTTCGCGCGGAACCGTGCCATGCACGAGTGCCACGTAGGTCTTCGAGATTCCGCGTCCGGAGAACTGGGCGGCAAGAGCGCGATGCGCCGCGTCGTGTTTCGCCACCAGAATGACGCCGCTCGTATAACGGTCAAGCCGGTGAACGATCCCGGGCCGAAGCTCGCCACCAGCGCTCGAAAGCGCTTCGAAGCGGCCGAGAAGCGCGTTGACCAGCGTTCCCGAATGCACGCCCGCTCCGGCGTGCACGACCATACCAGCAGGCTTGTTGACCGCGACCAAGTCGCTGTCCTCGTAAAGGATTGTCAGAGGAATCTCTTCGGCCTCGGCACGCAACGGCGCAGGAGCAGCCGGATCCACGGTAACCCGGTCCCCATCCCGAAGGAGAGCGGCGGGTGAACTCGCGGACTGGTTGACCTGAACACGCCCCTGGCGGATCCAGTCCTGAAGCCGCGACCGGCTGAAGCCGGCGAGTTTCTCTTGCAGAAAACGGTCGAGTCGTTTTTTCGAGTCCGGAGCCGCCGCGCTAAGTTCAATCACGTGGTTTCATTATGCAAGAATACGGGCGATGGCTTCCAAACCGCCCGTTTCGGCAACTCGAAAGACGCTCGTATTTCTGGGCGCGTCAGCCGTCACCGTTACCTTCATCATTAACCTGTGCGCGGCGCTGTTTCGCTGCGGATGCCAAGCTTGGTGGGCAGGCGCGGCCGAACACTGCAATATCCATCGCGCTGGAAGCCGGCACTGTCCCTGGTGCAGCTATGGTACTTCGGGGTTTCTTCTGGCGCTCGCACTCATACTCGCGCCTCAGCTCGCGGTCAGCGTATGGCCATCGGACTGGAGTTGGCGAAAACGGCTCCTCGCGGCCCTGGCGGTCTTTCCGGTCATGGGTGGCGCGGTGGGATTAGCCTACGGCTGGGTCTCCGGCTATTGGGCATGAGCGCCGACCCTGCTACAATGATTCTCCGGAGACACAGGTGTCCTTTATTCAAAACCAGTTCGAGCAGAATTTCATCACGACCTCGGTCGACTATGTTTTCAACTGGGCCCGAAAATCGGCCATGTGGCCGCTTACGTTCGGTCTCGCCTGTTGCGCGATCGAGATGATCGCTTCGTCCACGTCGCGGTTCGATATCGCGCGTTTCGGCGCGGAAGTGTTTCGGCCGAGTCCGCGCCAGTCCGATCTCATGATCGTCGCCGGCACGGTGACCCTGAAGATGGCGCCCGTGCTGAAACGCATCTGGGACCAGATGCCGGATCCGAAATGGTGCATCTCGATGGGCGCCTGTTCGTCTGTCGGCGGGCCTTTCAACACCTACGCCGTGCTTCAGGGGGTCGACAAGATCGTGCCTGTGGACGTCTACGTGGCAGGTTGCCCGCCGCGCCCGGAAAATCTCTTCTACGCGCTTCTCAAGTTGCAGGACAAGATCGATCAGATGACCACGCTCGTCAAGCATCCGACGGAAGTGAGGCTCGATGAATCGATGCTCGAGGATTTCAAGAAGCAGATCATGATCGCGCAGACGCAGCAGCCGGTCTAGCGGGGTTGGGCGGCTGTGTTTATTCTGGATTCGGATAACGTCTACCGGGCGCGCCCGCTGATGGCGTTTGACTGGCTGGAACACGGTTTCGGAACACGGCACTCGCCGGAGTTTGGCATCGGGGCGGAAATCTCCACACTGAAGCAGATTCACTCGGCGGTTTGCATTCCGGCTTCGGCTGGGGGGTGCCTCGGTGAAGGCGATGCGCTGGTGGCGTCCGCGCCCGGCCGTCCGGTGAGCGTGCGTACGGCTGATTGTCTGCCCATCCTGATGGCCGACGGGCGGCAGCGCACAGTGGCGGCCGTGCATGCGGGATGGCGCGGTACAATACAGGGCATTGTCGCGAAAGTGGCCCGGATGCTGGGCCGCGCCGAAGACCTGCATGTGGCGATCGGTCCGGGAATCGGACACTGTTGCTTCGAAGTGGGACCGGAAGTCGCCGGGCAATTCGCCGATCTGTTTCCCGAGCGGTGCGATTTGCGGGCAAGGACGTCCATTGATCTGCTGGAGGCAAATCGCCGGCAATTGATTCAGGCGGGCGTTCCGGGGAGACAGATCTACCAGGCCGGTCTGTGCACGGTCTGCGGAGAGGCGTTCCATTCCTTCCGGAGAGACCGCGAGCGGGCGGGAAGGATGGTTTCGATGATCAGCCGGCTGGAGTAGAGCAGACCGCCAAGTTCCGGTTTCAGAGAGGCAACGACGGTCAGATCCGGGACTTCGTGCCCGGCCGTTCCCTAGTTCGCGCCCGCGGCGAAAGAGGCGAGGCGGCGCGACCGCTCGATGCGGCGAAGCACCCGCAAGCCGATCAGGTCCGCGACCTTCCCGAGAAGGCTTGGTACATCCTCCGTCTCGATGAACAACTGGCGGCTCGGTTCCTCCACCAGTTCCAGGGACTTGTGGTAGGCAGTCACAAGGGCCGTGGCGGGCTTGTAATCCTTGAGGCGCGCGTGCGCCAGGACTTTCATGCCGGCCTCGGGCGATTCCATCCCTAAGTCGCTCAAAACAAGCTCGTACTGCCCTTCATCCAACTTGCCGATGGCTTCGGCCGCCGAAGCCGCTACGTCGACGGCGTAGCCTCCGGCTTCTAGCACGGTCTGCAGCGTGAGACGGGAGGCGACGTCGTCGTCAACCAGCAGAACCCGTGCCAAGTCCAGTCCACGTCCGGACGGACGTTCCCCAGGATGGGCAAAGCGCATTTTTATCGAAGAATCCCTTCCCAACACGGCCTCCAGAACTAATCTAATTATAAAGCGTATTTCGTTAATTTAACCACAAATCTTACTCGCTTCTTTTCTTTGAGTTACAGCGTATTTCCAGGCAAACTGACGGGGGACGCTCCGCAGTGGTATGCTGCCTCTGGAGGCATTTTCGATGGCAGAGAACGGACGGCCGAATTCGAGGCGGCAAGCAATCCGGTCCGCAGCGCTGGCATTGGCTGCGGGTGGAATGGCCCAGGCTCAAAGCACCGAAACGTGGACGCCGAAAAAGGCGTCGGCGGGTGGCCCAATTCGTTCCGGGCACCTTTTGTTCCTGAGCGGAATTGGCGGCTGGTATCCTGAGCGGCGAGCCAAACCGGGAGACGCTAAACAGCAGACCGCAGACGCTTTAACGATCATGAAAGCATCGCTTGAAAAGGCTGGATCAAGCCTGGACAATGTGCTGAAAGTCCAAGTAGCGCTGGTCGATCCCGAAAAGAATTGGGAACTCATGGACGAAGCATACAACACGTTTTTCACAAAGAACAAGCCGGTCCGTTCGTACTTCGGTTCGACCGGATTCCGCCGCCCGGGGCAGTTGCTGCAAATCGACTGCATCGCCTACGTGGATTGAGGGTTTGTTCCGTCGCTGTCCGGAGCCGTCTCAAGCGTGCGCCATCGAAAACACACCGCGCTCCTTGAGTCCATTCAGCGCAAGACAATAGCGCTCCCGAACACCCGTCTTTTCGAAGATGTGCTTGAGGTGAATCTTTACCGTGCCTGTCTGGATTCCCAGGCGTCCGGCAATATCCTTGTTTCGCAGGCCCTGCCGAACAAGTTCCGCCACCTGCCTTTCGCGGGCCGTCAGATTCGATGCGCCGGAACGCGCCGGCCGATCGGATTCCTGAAAGATCGACTCCTCCATCCAGGTTGTTCCGCCAGCAACTGTTCGCAAACACTCCAACAGCAGGGCCGGGGCCGCGGTCTTTCGAATCACGCCCATCGCGCCACCCTGTAACATCCGGAGCGCTTCCGCCTCTCCAAGCGTAATTCCCCAGACGACCGGCAACGTGGAGCGGCCCAGCATGCGCAGACTCGCGATCCAGTCGAGAACCGCCTGCGTCCCAAACGCCTTGTCTACCAGGACGATGGAGGGCGCCTGAGAGCGCACAATATCCATGCCGGCGCCGAGCAAAGTCGCGGACCCGGTCATTTCCAGATCGCTGCAATCATGCAGCAATCTGCGGACGCCCTCTACGGTAACCGGTTGCGATTCGCACACTACGACCGTCTTCTTTGCATGCTCCATGAGTCTTCCCCTTTAGGTGGCCGTCACGCGCCCAACAAGCAAGCGCCGCCGGAGACTTCAGTCAGATACGTCTGTATATGGGAATAGTATTCATGGGACTGCCAGACTCTCACTCTTTTTTTGCGGCGTTGGGTTACGTAGCAGCTTTCCCGTCCGCTGTGCTTTGCGAAGCGTGGCAAGGCGGCGCGTTGCGCCGCCTTGCCAGAACGGGAGGCCTCTATCCCACCCGGCTTACTTGACCGTAGCGAGCCAGTACCCCGGGCGCGTTCGCGGCACGGCATTGCGCGCTATCACCGAAACCACGATTTCGTGGAAGCCGCCCTCATCGGTGTTGTTAGGGCTGTAGGTAATCATGTACTGGCTATGCAATTCCTCGCCGATCTTCGAAATCGCCTCTTCCAGCCCCTTCTGTCGCACGAAGGAAAACTCCGTGCCGCCGGTGCCTTTGGTGAAGGCCTCGGCGGGATTGTCACGGAAAATCGCCTTGACGTCGCGAAATATTTCAACCAGCAGCGGAACCACGTTACCCGCGCCGCCCTGTGTTGGATCGGATTGAGCCACCGATGTCGGCGTGGCCGGAACTCCGGCCGGCATCGGCCGCGCGGACGGTAGTTGAGGGTTGGGCCTTGGAGGCTGCGCACGCTGCGTAAGCGTGGTGATGGCCCGCGAAATGTTCACCGTATACACGCTGACGTTCGCGAGTTCCAAATCGAGCAGCGCGTCTCTGATTCGTCCTTCGCTCGAAATATCGCGAGTCTCGCTCACGAGCAGCAGCACGCGCCGCCGCTCCCTAGGCTGCCGGCGCAGCATCCGGGTAGCAAGGATCACGGCATCGATCATCCGGCTGCTTGTGCTCCCTGGCTTGATCTTCTTGAGCGCGTCGGTAAACTGATCCGCGTTTGACGTGAACTCCTGTACCACGCGGATGCGATGGTCGAACGCAATGAGCGCGGCCTGGCCCTGATCTCCGATAATCAGCGGCTGAATCAATCCGCCGATCTTTTGCACCTGCGGCAGCACGGACTCCACGGCGGAGTTCGATTGGACGGCCACCACGAGCGAAATCGGCTGGAAGCTGACGTCCACCTTGATGTCCTGCTCCTTGCGGTTGTCCCAAAGCCGGAACTGGTTTGGCTCCAGGCCGTTCACGTAGGCGCCGTTCTTATCGACCACCGTAACCGGAGCCGCCACGAAGTTCACGGTTGTCCGGAACTTCACGTCTTCCGCCGTCTGAGTCTCCGTCTCCTGCGCGACTGCAAAGCTGACGAGCAGACAGAGCGGCAGTACGCGTTTGGAAGCCATGATTTTCCGACGTTACGAACGTTCCGGCGGTTGCGGGCAATGATGCCCGGTCCGGCCATCCAGCAAATCCACGATATGCGGCACTACGTTTACGATAGCATCGAGCGACTCGACCGCGCCTTTCGGAGAGCCCGGCAGATTCACAATCAGCACGCGGCCCCTGGTTCCCGCGACGGCGCGTGACAGCACCGCGAGCGGCGTTACTTCACGGCCCTTCGCGCGCATGACCTCGCCGATGCCTGGAATTTCGCGATCCAGGATGGCCCGCGTGGCCTCTGGCGTTACGTCCCGCGCCGCGAGGCCGGTGCCGCCGGTTGTGAAAATCGCCGAAACTTCGCCGCCATCCGCAAGGGTCCTGAGCAGGCTCCCGATCTCTTCCTGCTCGTCCGGCACCACGTGGATCGCCGAAACCTGCCAGCCCAGGCGCTCAAGACGTTGTTTAACCGCGGGTCCGGAAAGGTCCACGCGACTGCCCACGCTCGTCGAATCGCTCACCGTGATTACCGCAACGCGGATCAAGCTTTTTTCCTCCGAAAATCGCCGCTCTTTCCTCCGGACTTCTCAAGCAGGTAGAGGTCCTGAATCTCGATACCCTTGTCGAGTGCCTTCGTCATGTCGTAAACCGTCAGAGCCGCGACCGCCGCCGCCGTCAGCGCTTCCATCTCGACACCGGTCTGGGCCGTCGTGCTCGCGGTGGAAACGATACGCACGCCCTCCGGCTCCACGCTCACCGAGACATCAGCATGCGTCAGCATCAGAGGATGGCAGAGCGGAATCAGATCTGACGTCTTCTTGGCGGCCGCAATCCCCGCGATGCGCGCGATCTCAAGCGGATCGCCCTTCGGATTCGACGGCAACTTCTCCAGCACGTCTGGCCGGATGCGCACGAAGGCGTGAGCGCGAGCGGTGCGCTTGGTTTCGGCCTTGGCCGAGACGTCGACCATGTTGATGCGTCCGGCGCGATCGTAGTGCGAGAGCTTTTTCATTTCATCAATACCTGAATCAGATCGCCCGCCTTCCACTCCGCGCGATCGGCCGCGGCCACAAGGTACACGTTCGAGCGGGCGATCGAGGGAACATCGCCCGACCCCTGCCAAGCGATGGGCGTAACGCCCGACCCGTCGCCGCTCAACATTGCCGGCAGGAACCGGGTGAGTCCGGTCTTGTGCCGGAAGTCCGCCGTCAGCGGAGCGAGCAGGAACGGAAGCACGGGCCGTTCGATGCCGCTCAAAATCTCGACCGCCGCGCGTGCGAAGATCTCGAAAGTCACCATCGTTGACGCCGGGTTTCCGGGAAGCCCAAAAAAGAACTTGCCGCGAGCGCGGCCGAAAACCAGCGGCTGGCCCGGCTGGATCTTTACGCGGTCGAAGAAGAATTCCGCACCGAGATCCGCAAGCACCGTCTCCACTAAATCGTACTTTCCCGCGGAGACGCCACCGGAGAGCAGAAGCAGGTCCGAATCAAGCCCACGCTCGATCAGTCTCATGGTGTCTTCGGAGGTATCTTTCGCAACCGGCAGGATCTCCGGCATGCCGCCCGCGCGCGCGACCTGCACGGCGAGCGAGTATGCATTCGAGTTTCGAATCTGAAACTCGCGCGGCGTCTCGCGGACAGGAACGATCTCATCACCCGTGGCCAATATCGCAACGCGCGGCCTGGGAAAGACGGGCACGTTCGCAACTCCGAACGTGGCCGCAAGCGCAATGGACGAGTAATCGAGACGCACTCCAGCGGGCAGGACGGCCTCGCCCGATCGCGCCTCCGAGGCCCTGGGATTGATGAACTCGCCCGGAACCGCCGTGCGGTCCGTGCGGATGCGGCCGCCGTCGCGGGTGACATGCTCCACCATGACGACAACATCCGCACCTACGGGCACGGGCGCGCCGGTCATGATTTCAATGGCTTCGCCCGGACCCACTCGTTGCGCGGAGATTTCGCCCGCCCTGACTTCGCCGATGACGCGAAATTCACCAGGGAGATCGCACACGCGCACCGCGAATCCGTCGCGCACGCTGCGCGCGAGAGCCGGATAGTCGCGGTCGGCGCGGAGCGAACGGGCCAGCACGCGGCCGGCGGCGTGCTCGATATCGACATGCTCGATCTCCAGAGCCTCGACGCGCAAAAGCGCGCCTACCTTCTCGACGACGCAGGCACGGGCCTCGTTGAAAGTGAGCGGCGGCACTCCGCTATTCTAACTGGTATAGAGCGAAGCGATGAGACCATTGGATGCCGTCATTATCGGCGCGGGCGCGGGCGGCGGAATGGAACGCAGCGACGCGAGGGCATCCGTCACGGACCGCACCGGGCGGGTTCACGGCGCGCCGAACGCTTACATCGCGGATGGAAGCCTGCTGGTGAATCCGGGCGGAAGCGCCCGCCCCACCGCACCTCGCAGTCAGGCAAGTTACAATCCTCCTCTCAGGTACGCAATCACATCGGCCAGATCCTGCTTGCTCATCGACTTTTCCAGATCCTCCGGCATCAGGGAAATCGACGAGGCTCGAATCTCCGCCACCTTGCGGCGCAACACCGTTTCGTCGCCTTCCTCCGAACCGCCCCGCAGCGTGATCGCCCCCGGGGTCTCGCTCACAATCACGCCGTCGAACATCCGCCCGTCCGTCGTCGTAATCAGATAATTCGTAAACCGCGGCTCGATCGCGTAGCTCGGATTCAGTATCGATGTGAGCAGCTCCTCCTTCGTCTTGTTGTTGATGCCGGAAAGATCGGGTCCCACGCGTCCGCCCTGTTTACGGGGCATGTGGCAGCGAGCGCAGTTCTCATCGAATGTCTTCTTCCCCCGGTCCGCATTGCTGGCAAGCTTCAGCGCGTCGAGGTGATTCTGAATCACTTTCATGCGATCGCTCGACTGGTTCGCAAGCAAACGGCGCGCTTTGTCCGCAGTCGCGCGGTCCGGATATTCGATGAGGCGCGCGCGCGCCGCGACGTTCAGCGCGGCAGGCTCGACACCGCCGTCCTCGATCGCTTTGATGAGCAGCGGCACGCGATTCTTCTGGTTCATGAGTGCATCGATGGTTACGTTGCGCGCCTCCGGGCTGAGGCTCTTCCAGTACGACAGCAGCGTGGAGCCAACGGCGGGATCGTCGAATGCGGCAAGCGACGTGACGGACGCAATCTGAATATCCGCCGGCGGGTGTGAATCGAGAACCTTGCGCAGCGCCGGAGCGATTTCCTGATACCTGCCTCCCCGGAGTGCACGAATGGCTGTGACGCGCCGCGCCGGCGCGAGACTTGCGTCCGCGGCGTCGAGCGCCGCCTTCCCGACCAGTTGGCGCAGGTCGAGATAGCGCGCGGCGTCCCATGCGGAGTTTTCGAGATCCGCGGCAGGCTTGCCACTCAAGACCTTCAGCAGCGCCGCCTCCGCGCCCGGCACCGCGAGACCACTCACGCCGGTCAGTTTCATGCCGCGGGCGAGACCGTTCAACGCGGCAACCGTCAACGGCGCGGAGAAGAACTTCGCCATCTCCCTTACGTCATGCTTCGCGCCGATCAGTCCGGCGATTCGAACCGCGAACTTCGCGTTGAGCGGCTGGCCTCGCGAAACCAGCAGATGGTAGAGCTCCGATGCCGATCCGGCGGCCGAAGTGAGGATGGCCGTGTGAAACATCTCGTCGTCCGGATGCCGCGCGGTCAGATCCGCTAGAGCAGTCAGTACGCGTACATCTTTGCCGGTCCAATTCCCAACCGTGAACGCAAACTGATATTGCGTTCTGACAGCGGCGTCCTTCGCGAGTGGAAGCACTGCGTCAAACAGATTGGGAAACGCCTCCGCTAGACGCAAGGCATGCTCGCGCACACGGGGATCGGAATCCTGCAGCGCCTTCGTCACAAGCGCGGCATCAAGAGATCCGAGCCCGTCGAGCATCCAAAGCGCATGCAACCGCGAAAGCGGATTCGCG
Source organism: Bryobacterales bacterium (assembly GCA_009697455.1). Lineage (GTDB taxonomy): Bacteria > Acidobacteriota > Terriglobia > Bryobacterales > Bryobacteraceae > SYKU01. The sequence goes on along the minus strand of SHUI01000009.1, from coordinate 3,339 downwards.
CTCGCAGCCGCCATCGCTCGAAGCGGTCCCACGGCCGACCGGTCCGCGCGTTCAATCAAGAGCCGCTGAGCCGTCTGCCGGTGCCACCCGTTTGAGTTTTCGAGCTGCCGCACAAGTTCTTCGATAGACGCATTTCCGAGTCCCGGTTTCAAATTGCCCTGCCGCCTCGGCTTGTTCGGAACAATGCGGAAAATCCGCCCCATGGTGTCGCCGTTCCAAAAGTCCATGTCTTTCTTGATCGCTTCCGGAATCGATTCCGGCGTCTCGATGAACTCACGGTAGATATCGGTGAAATAGAGGCTGCCGTCCGGCGCGTTCGCGAAGTTGCAGGGCCGGAACCAGGAATCGGTGGACGCGAGAAATTCGACGCCGTCCTTGGCCCGGCGCGCGGAGAACGACACACCGTCGGGCGTGAGTATGTCGCGATGGATCAAGTTTCCGTTCACGTCGCCGGTGAAAACGTTACCGGAATATTCCGTGGGAAACGCGTCACCCGTATAGACGGTGCCGCCGCTCGCCGCCGTGAAATATCCGCCGACCAGTTCAACGCGGTTCAGTTGGTTCTCCGTGTATCGCTGCTGCCTGATCGCGGTACGCTGTTCCCGCCATGCCTGCGGCTTGGTCAGCGGAAAGACGCAGACGTCGGGTTTGCCGTGATCGGAAATGTCGCGCGAGAGCGCGCCCACTTCAAGCATGGGCACGCGCGGCAGGTATTGATAGGGAACCACGGCGTGACGGAGGTGAATGGTGTTCTGGGTGAGAAACCGGTTCCCCCAATCGTCGATACTCATGCCGAATTGCGTGGGCCCCGAGGCTGGCTCCGCCTGACCGGTGTCCGGACGGAAACGGAAGTCCGCGCCCCGCACAAGGATCGCCGGCCGCTCGGGATGATCGGGCGACGTGATGCGCCCATCCGCGCCGTTGTTGGCGGCGTAGATCCAGTTGTCGACGCCAAGCCGCAGGTTCGTAATGCGGCCTTCCGGATTCACCTTCGGGAAGCCCGTGTAGAGCACCTTGCGGATATCGGCTTTGCCGTCGCCATCGTTGTCCTTCATGTAGACGATGTCGGGCGCGGTGGTGACGATGAGACCGCTTTTCCAAGGGTACATGCCGCTCACTTCGAGGACCTGCTCCGCGAAAATGACGTTTCGGTCGAACTTGCCATCGCCGTCCGTGTCTTCGAGCATGCGGATTCGGGAGCGCGCGGGCTTGCCCGGCGGCGGGTCGTCCGGATAGTCGAGCATCTCAGCCACGTACACACGGCCATTCTCGTCGAACACCATTTCGACGGGGTCCACCACGTCAGGTTCAGCGGCAAAGAGTTCAATCCTGAAATCCTCGCTCACCTGGAAACTCTTCAGCGCCGCGGCGGGCGAAAGCGCGGGGGCACGCGGGTTCTTTTTCGAACAGTAAGTGAGGGCGAGGGCACCGGCGCAAAGGCAGGTCGCGAACACGAGTCGGCGCGGCATCAACTTATGACAGTCTCCTTCGATCGATAATTGCGGGCATAGACTTCTTCGTCGACACGCAGGCCGAGGCCCGGGAGTTCGGAAACCGTGTAAGATCCACCGGCGAACGAATACCCTTCGGCGATTACGGCGTCGCAGCTTGACCGGTCGTCCTCGGCTATCGGCGCATTCGCAACCACTTTCGCAAAATGCAGACCCATTAAGACTCCGATCCGCGATCCCCAGTTGTGCGGCACGGTGACCGCGCCCGCGGACTCAGCCATTTTCGCAAGCTTGAGATTCTCGATAAAGCCGCCGGTGCGGATATCGAGTTGGACGACGTCCATCAAGCGGTTTGGCTTCAGATACGGCTCGAACTGGGACGCTTCGCGGAGATTCTCGCCATCGGCGATGAGCGTCTTCATTCCGGCCTTTTCCATTCGCTCCCGCAGGCGCGTGTAGCCTTCGACGGTTTCGGGAAATGGTTCTTCAAGCCAGTAAACCTCGTCGCGCTTCGTCTCGGCGAGCAGTTTCCAGGCCCCCTCAAAATCATCCCGATAGCCGTTGTTCGCGTCGACCATGATCTTGAGGGATGGGCCGGAGGCCTTGCGGACGGCATGGACGACGCCGATGTCGCGGGCGAGTCCCTCGTCCTTCGACATCCACTTCGAGCCGCGGCCGAGCTTGAGCTTCACGCCGCGGTACCCTTGGCGCTGAGCCTCCTCCACTTCGTCCACCACGGCCGCCACGCCGCGGTCCTTGAACCAGACGTCGCTGAAATAGAGAGTGCCGTCGTAGGTTTCGACGCGCTCGCGAGCGGAGGCTCCCATCAGCTTCCAGCAAGGCTTGCGGTGAAGTTTGCCGAGGAGGTCGAACAGAGGGCCGTCGAGGTGCTTGTACTCAGTGAGAAGAGAGGCGAAAGCAGGCTTGCGCCCGGTCACGAGACCGTCATTCATCGCGTAGATTTCGAAAGGATTCGCGTTGAGCAGGGCGCGAACTGCTTGCTGGAACTTCGCGTCCGGCGCGGGATAGGACATGGTTCCGACGCCTTCGAGGCCCTGATTCGTCCCGATGCGCACGAGCGTGCCGTCGTAGGCGCGGCCCTTGGGCGCTTTATCGTACGCATTCATGGCGACAAATTTATGGAACTGGCCCTGAATTGGCGCGAGCGTAATCCGGTTGATGCGGACTGGAGGGAGGGCCGAAAGCGAGGAGAGAAGAAAATGCCGACGCTGCATGGTAGTGGGACCATGATACACGCTGTCGAGGCGGTAGCGCGTGTTGCGCGGTGGATAGGGCGGATGGGTGTGCGAAGCGAGGGCAAGGATCTGAAACAGATGGACGAGGGTATGGCGTAGCGCGTGATGACTGACGCCCTGGCGGCGGCCGGGAATGATCAAAAAAGCGCGGTTCCGGATGGTTTCGGCCTCCCTCGGGGCGGGACTTCGCGGAGTTTGGGGTTCTCAGGGGCCTCGGCGGGGTGTCCGGAAGTGGGATTAGCGTCGTTTCGCATTTTTTGTTCGCGCTGAACCGGGCGGCTGAGCGGGGCGGGCAGCGGGATGACGGCGACGGCGATTAAATCGTTACTGTTCAGCAGGTTGCCGCTGTCAACGGGAGGCGGGGACGCAGATGCGGGGGGCCCGGGGGACCGTTCTGAAACGGACTTGGGTGACGCCGGGACGTCTCGAGGCGGCTGCTTTTCTTCCGCGCAGGCTGCTTCGAGGCGGGCGTCCTCGCGCAGGAGCAGAAGGTTGTCCATGGCGCGCTGGAAATTCCGCTGGAGGCGGGCTTCGTAGCGGTGGACCAGGTTGAGCCCGGGCGAAAGGGAGAGGTAGGCGAAGGCTTTGGCGGTGCGCGAAACGACGTTCGGGTCGCGCTCACTGAAGAGCTC
>SHUI01000244.1 GCA_009697455.1 Bryobacterales bacterium | reverse complement strand
TCGGGTCTCGCGCAGGATCAACCGCTCACCCGACAACAGAGCCCTGATCTCGCGCGGGACTGTTTTGTCCGTCGCATTTGATTCAATTCCCTAGTTGTCTCAAATCTTTGGCCGCCTTCCTACACCGAAACTTCGGTTTTCAGGTTAAAGAAACCCTTTCCCCTATTTACTCAACGACTTCCCGTACCCAAGCCCTTCTCGGCCTACCCGCGCGTGCTATTACTGGTGCGGGAGTACACTCCATGCCTCGCCCCACACCGAAGCCCTCCGCGTCACTCCCGAGCTGCTTTTACCAAATGGAAAAGCCGCATTTTCACTCTCTGCGCCACCCCCACTCCAACTCGCAGAAACTAAATGACATATATTCCTTCGTCAGCTTCATTCTCCACCAGTGCCGCTCGTCATTCCGAAATGATACGCTTGTCCGTTCCGCTTGTCGAACCAGCTACCCTGGATCTCTCGCCCATGTTGAATGCCACTGCGACCCGCGTGCCGGAAGGCCGCAACGTCTGCATCCGGGACATGATGGGCTTTCCTTTCCGATATCTCGGCGACTTACGCCACCCCGCATTCCGCTCTTCCCGGACGCGCCATTTCTGGTCCAGGGCTCACCGTCATCCCTCACCTCCATCGAACCCGCCCGCGTCATTCCCGCTGCAGGCGGCTTTCCCGCCCCGGAAGGGAGAATCGTATTTTCATTCTCTGCGTAACCCCCCTTTCCAACTCGTAGAAATCAAATGACATATTCTCCGCGCCCCGCGTCACCCTCTGCGTCACCCTCAGCCGGTGCCGCCGCCCGTTATACTGGAGCAATGCCCCTATCCGTACCCTTTGCCGATCCGGCCGCCAACGAATTCCTCGCGTCGCTTGAAAGCCGATCCGGCCGCCCGAACCACTTTTTCCGAACCATGGCCCATAGGCCCGAAGTGCTCAAGTCCTTCGTGCCGCTTTACGGCGCGATCATGGGACCCGGCGTCGTCGAGCGCCGCACCAAAGAACTTGTCTATCTCACCTGCTCCTTCGCGAACCAGTGTGCCTACTGCCTGAGCGCCCACCTGGCGAGCGGCAGGAAAGCCGGTGTTACGGAAGACGAAATGACCGCCATCCGCGAAGCTCGCAACGAGGGCTTCTCGCCATCCGAGCAGGCAGCGATCTCGTACGCCCGCGAACTGACGCGCTCCGCGAATGGCCAAACTTCGGGCGACGGCCTTCCAGCGCATTTCAGCGCGGAACAGATCGTCGAAATCACGCTCATCGCCGCCATGGCTAACTTCACGAATCGCTTTAACAACGGGCTCGGCGTCATGCCCGAATAGCCGGCGGGCGAATGGCGATTCTCACTGGCGTTCATCCGGTCGTCGAAGCTCTGCGCGCCGGACGTCCGCTTGACCGCATCCTGATAGCCAAAGGCGCGGGTGGCGCGCGCATTCAGGAGGTGGTCGATCTGGCGCGGACGAACGGCATTGCCGTGCGCTTCGAGCCCCGGCCCGCGCTCGACCGCATTGCTGGCATGGCTACGCATCAAGGCGTTGTGGCCTTGGGCTCGGCACATAAGTACGCCGATCTTGAAGGCGTCGCGAACGGCGCGAAGATGCTTGTCGTGCTCGATGGCGTCGAGGATCCGCACAACCTGGGTGCAATCGTTCGCACCGCCCACGCGGCCGGCGCGGATGCCGTCATCGTCCCCGAACGGCGTGCGGCAGGTCTCACGGAAACGGTTGGAAAGGCCGCCGCCGGCGCACTTGAGCACCTCCCTGTCGCTCGCGTGACGAACATCAACCGTACGCTCGAACAACTGAAGGAACGAGGGTTTTGGATCTACGGCTTCGATGAGCGCGGCGTTGAGGATTACGACCGCGTCGAGTACGCTTCGCCGGCCGCCTTCGTTCTGGGCGGCGAAGGAAAGGGCCTGCACGAACTGGTCAGGAAGCATTGCGACGCGGTGCTGCGGATTCCCATGAGCGGCAATATCGCCTCGCTGAACGTTTCCGTGGCTGCCGGTGTCGCGCTGTTCGAGTGGCGGCGTAGAGCGCGAGGCTGAGATAATCCAGTTCTATATGTACACGAGACTATTTCCCATTCTCGCCGCGCTGCTCTGCGCGCCAGGCTTATCCGCCCGGCAGCCCGTGCGCGCCCGGAACGGCATGGTCGTCACGCGCCAGGTTAATGCGACCGATGTTGGCGTGGCCATCCTGAAGAGTGGGGGCAACGCAATCGACGCGGCGGTCGCCGTGGGCTTCGCCCTCGCCGTGACGCACCCTTCGGCGGGCAATCTCGGCGGAGGAGGATTCCTGCTCGCGCGCTTCGCCGATGGCAAAACCACATTCCTCGACTTTCGTGAGCGCGCCCCGGAACAGGCCTCGCGCAACATGTACCTGGACACCGGAGGTAAGCTCACCGAAGACAGCAAGGTTGGTTACCGCGCGGCCGGCGTTCCAGGCACAGTGCGCGGCCTCGAATTGGCTCACCGGAAGTATGGAAGCCGGACCTGGAGGGAGTTGCTCGATCCCGCCGTTCAACTGGCGGCTAAGGGATTCCCCGTCTCCTGGGCGCTCTCGCAGTCGCTCAAGTCGAACAAGCTCCTGCCACGGTTCGCGGAATCGAAGCGCATCTTCCAACGCGACGGCAATTATTACGAACCCGGAGACGTTCTGGTTCAGCCTGAACTCGCGAGGACCCTCCAGCGTATCCGCGATCTCGGCTCGAAGGATTTCTACGAAGGCGAGACGGCGCGATTGTTCGCCGCGGACATGAAGGCGAACGGCGGCGAAATCACGCTGGAGGACCTTAAGAGCTACACCGTTGCGGAGCGCACGCCGCTCACCGGGAGTTACAAGGGCTACTCGATCGTCACCGCGCCGCCTCCCAGTTCGGGCGGCATCGGCGTCCTTCAGATGCTCGGCGTGCTCGAAGGTTCGGGGTACGAGAAATCGGGCGCTGGTTCGGCGGCTTCCACTCACATGCTGGCCGAGGCCATGCGGCGCTACTTCGCGGATCGCAGTGAACACGTAGGCGATCCCGATTTCGTAAAGGTGCCCGTAAGCGCGCTGCTGAACAAGAAGTACATCGCGTCACTCGGAGCCTCCATCGACGCGGAGCGCGCCACGCCCAGCGCGCAGGTGCGTCCGGGAGAGGTTGCCACTTACGAAAGCACCGAGACGACGCACTACTCGATCGTCGATTCCCAGGGTAACGTCGCGGCCGTGACTTACACCCTGAATGGCGGTTTCGGCAACGGCGTGACTCTGAACAAACTCGGCTTTCTCCTGAACAACGAAATGGACGATTTCTCGGCGAAACCGGGCGAGCCGAACCTCTTTGGTCTTGTGCAAGGCGAGAAGAACGCGATTCAGCCGCGCAAGAGGCCGCTGTCGTCCATGGTTCCCACACTCGTCTTGCGCGAGGGCAAGCCGTACCTCGTAACCGGATCGCCCGGCGGCCCCACTATCATCAACACGGTGCTTCAGACCATCGTCAACGTGCTCGATTTCGGCATGAACGTGCAGGAGGCCGTGGACCAGCCGCGCATTCATCATCAGTGGCTGCCTGACGCGATCGTGATGGAGAAGGGTTTCTCGCCCGACACGGTCGCACTGCTCAAGTCCCGCTGTCACGAGATTCGAAACGTTCCGTTTATCGGTGAAGTTGCCGCGATCCTGATCGACGGCGGGTGGCTCCAGGGCGCGGCGGACGGGCGGGTGGAAGCTGTCGCCAAAGGATATTAGATGAACCGGGTTCTCTCCACGCATCTATTCGTCAATCACCGGCTCACGGTGGCCATGCTCGACCGGATTCAACGCGCCGGCATTCCCGCGGTCGAAGTCTTCTGCGCGCGCCAGCATCTCGATTACCGGAACTCGGCCCAGGTGGATGAGCTCGGGCACTGGTTCCGGGATTCGGAATTGAAGCTGCACTCGCTGCACTCTCCGATGTTCACCGACGAAATCTGGGGCCGCTCGGGTCCGCAGTCGGTGATCACGATTACCGAGCCGGTTAGGTCGAAGCGCTTTCCTATGGTGGATGAGATCAAGCGAGCCATCGAGGTTGCGGAGACCGTCCCCTTCCGTTATCTGATCCAGCACATCGGAGTGGGCGGCGAGGCGTTCGACGAGGGAAAACTCGATGCCGCCTTCTCGGCTCTCGAAGAATTATCCATCTTCGCGGGCCAGCGCGGCGTCGAAATTCTACTGGAGAACATTCCGAACGGCTTATCGAGCGCGGAGCGGCTCATGTATTTCGTCGGCGTGACGCACCTGGATCTGAAGTTTGTTTTCGACACCGGACACGCGAACCTGCGCGGAAGCGCGGAAGGCGAATTCGAAATCATGAAGGAACGCGTTCGTTCGACCCACGTGCATGATAACGACGGCACGGCCGACTCTCACCTGTTTCCGCTGGTGGCGGAGGGCGGAACCATCGACTGGAAGCGCATGATGTCCGCGTTTCGCAGCCGTGAAGGCCAGTATCCGCTGCTGCTTGAGTTGAAAGAACCGGCCGGCGCGGCCAACTTGCTCGATCGGGCGGATGAAGTCTTTGACCGTCTGGAGAACCTGCGGAATGACGAATAACAACACGGCACCACGGGTGACGATCGCGCAGGCCGGCGCTCATGTGGGCGAGACGGTAAGGATTCCAGGGTGGCTCTATAACATGCGCAAGTCGGGAAAGATCGCCTTTCCCCTCCTGCGTGACGGGACGGGCATCATCCAGTGCGTGGCTGTGAAGAGCGCGCTGCCGGAAACGCTGTTTGAAACTGTAACGGGCCTGACGCAGGAATCGTCGATCGTGGTCACCGGGAAAGTCCGCGCCGACGCGCGCGCGGCCGGCGGTTACGAACTGGATCTCGAAGATCTCGCAGTGATTCAGCGTGTGCCCGAATCGGATCCCTATCCGATCACCCCAAAGGACCACGGCATCGATTTTCTGATGGACCGCCGCCATCTGTGGCTCAGAAGTCAGCGCCAGCATGCCGTACTGCGCGTACGGCACGAAATCGTTAAGGCGGTGCGGGATTACTTCGATTCGAACGGGTTTACCCTGGTCGACACTCCGATTTTCACGCCGGCGGCTTGTGAAGGGACAACGTCTCTTTTCGAAGTAAATTACTTCGAGGACGAGAAAGCTTATCTCACGCAGTCCGGCCAACTCTATAGCGAAGCAACCGCCATGGCGTTCGGCAAGGTGTATTGTTTCGGGCCCACTTTTCGCGCGGAGAAATCGAAAACACGAAGGCACCTCACCGAGTTCTGGATGGTGGAACCGGAGATGGCCTACGCCGATCTTGAAGACGTCAAGCGGGTCGCCGAAGAGATGATTATGTTCGTTGTGCATCGTGTGCTTGAAAACAGGCGCGCGGAGCTCAAGACGCTGGAACGCGACATCGCGAAACTCGAGGGGATTCAGGCGCCGTTTCCGCGGATTCAGTACGACGAGGCCGTCAAGATTCTCAACGCTAAAGGCAGCCCTATCGAGTGGGGAGGCGATTTCGGTGGCACCGACGAAACGCTCCTTGTCCAGGATTACGACAAGCCCCTGATGGTGGATCGCTACCCGACCGCGATCAAGGCTTTCTACATGGCGCCCGATCCCGGGCGTCCGGAAGTCGCGCTCGGAGTCGACGTCCTTGCGCCCGAAGGCTACGGCGAAATCATCGGAGGCGGCCAGCGCATCCACGATCTCGATTTGCTTCTGCGGCGTATCGAAGAGCACCACCTTCCAAAGGAAGCTTTCGACTGGTATCTCGATCTTCGAAAGTACGGCTCCGTTCCGCATGGAGGATTCGGTATGGGCATCGAACGTTGCGTGGCATGGCTGTGCGGCCTCGAGCATATCCGCGAGACAATCGCTTTCCCGCGCATGCTGTATCGCATCCGCCCCTGAGGAGGCTGGGGAGAGATGCGCAACTCGAACATCGCGATAATCGGCGCACCGCTCGATCTGGGCCAGGACCGCCGTGGCGTCGATATGGGTCCTTCCGCCATGCGAGTCGCGGGCCTCAACAAGCGCGTGGCTGCGCTTGGCTATCTGGTGGAAGACCTTGGCAATGTGCCGGCGGAGCAGGCGGAGAGCGCGCCGCAGGGCCCCATCCGCGCCAAGTACCTGCCGCAGATAGCCGCATCCTGTCTGCGTTTGGCCGAGCTGGTTGAATCCGCGCTCAACAACGGGAAGGCGCCGGTCATTCTGGGTGGCGATCATTCCGTGGCGGTGGGTACAGTGGCCGGGGTCGCATCGTTCTATCGCCGAAAAAGCGAGAAGATTGGCCTGCTCTGGATCGACGCGCACGCGGACATGAACACGCCGGAATCGAGTCCCAGCGGCAACGTGCACGGCATGCCGCTCGCCTGCTGCATCGGGCTCGGGCCTCCGCAGCTTGTCACGATCCGCGGGTTCTCACCGAAGGTAAACGCGTCGAGCGTTGCGCTCGTGGGCGTTCGAGATGTGGACGAACTGGAGCGCCTGAACGTCCGTGGATCCGGCATGGCTGTGTTTACCATGCGTGATATCGACGAAAGGGGCTTGCGCGCGGTGATGCAGGATGCATTGCGCGTGGTGTCCGAGGGGACGGCCGGCTTTCACCTGTCGTTGGACATGGATTATCTCGACCCGCGCGAAGCTCCGGGTGTGGGAACGCCGGTCCGGGGCGGCGGCACCTATCGGGAGGCGCATCTCGCGATGGAGATGATTTGCGATTCCGAAGGTATGCGGTCGATGGATGTTGTCGAGGTGAATCCGGTGCTTGACGACGCCAATCGCACGGCCGATCTCGCCGTGGGTCTCATCACATCGGCTCTTGGGAAGCGGATACTCTGATGACTGAGCTTCTTGGACCCAAGTGGGGCGGACGATCCCATTTCGTCGTCTGCCTGCTGTGCGAAGCGCGGCCAGCGCAGGTTGATAGCGTGCGGGCCCCGTCAGCCGCCAACCGCCATTCGCGTGGGAGAATCTCCCATGACTGAGTTGCTCGCATTCCATCGCATGAGCGACGCCGATCAGCGGAAGGCATCGGCGGAGTTTCGCGAGCGGATGAGGACGCGGCGCACGGTCCGTCACTTTTCCCCGGAGCCCGCGCCCATCGAACTGATTGAAGACGCCGTGCGGTGTGCGGCGAGCGCACCGAGCGGCGCGAACCAGCAGCCGTGGCGGTTTGTCGTGGTCGCGGACCCGGACGTCAAGCGGCGTATCCGTGAAGGGGCGGAAGCGGAAGAGAGAGAAAACTACGAGCGCCGTTTTCCTGACGAGTGGCTGCGCACGCTCGAACCATTCGAAACGGACGGGCACAAGGAACATCTGGAGATCGCGCCGTACGTGATCGTGGTGTTCCGAATCGACTACGGCGTGGAGGATTCGCGGCGGCTGAAACACTAC
>SHUI01000243.1 GCA_009697455.1 Bryobacterales bacterium | reverse complement strand
GCGCTCTTCCGGCAGTTCCCGCAAAATGCCGACCGTCTTCATTCCGCGCAGGCGTCGGGGAAGCAGGTCGGCACACAACAAATTTTTCGCAAGCTTGTCGCGGGCGTTGCCGTAACCCGTCTCCTCGACGGCCATTTCCGCAAGCCGTTGCGCGTGCGCTCGCGCCGTTTCCGCCATGTGTTCGACGATGGCATCGATCCGTTCCTGCCCGAAGGAACGGTATTTTAGCCAGGCCGCGTAGGCCTTGTCGACTTTGGTGCGGACTTCCTGAATCGAAACCAGGTCCCTGTCGGTGACCCGGTCCTGAGTCCCCTGAGCCATGAACCGCTATCCGGCGGACTTCGTACCTTTGCTGTTGGCGCCGGGCAGAACCTTTTCGACTTCTTCGTGAGGCCGTGGAATCACGTGAACGCTTACCAGTTCGCCGACGCGCCGTGCGGCTGCGGCACCGGCGTCGGTGGCCGCTTTCACGGCGCCGACGTCGCCGCGGACGGTGACTGTGACGTAACCGGCTCCGATAAATTCCCTGCCGGTCAGCACGACATTCGCGGTCTTTACCATCGCATCCGCCGCTTCAATCGCGCCCACTAAACCCTTCGTCTCAATAAGGCCCAAAGCTTCCATGTTGCCTCCAGTCGGTATCAGAAACTAACGTATCACACTTCGGTATTGCGCCGGGTAATAGAATTGTCGAAAACAAGTTGATCCTGAAGGGAGAAGTGATACCAATACAAGATGATCCTGAAAATGGAGAAGGAAGGCGATCCGCGGCCGGATGCAAATACGGACGCGGAACGCCGAAGAGTTAAACGGGAAGTCAATCCAGAAATCAGGAATAGATATGGGCGCATTGCCAGGGGCAAACAGCTCTTAGAAAACGTACTTCAGCGACACCTGCAGAATGCGCCCCGGTCCCGTGCCGCCGATCCGTCCGACGGCGGCGCTGGTCAGAGAGGCCTGTGGGTTGCCGAAGTTCGGCCGGTTGGCGAGGTTGAATGTGTCGAGTCGCGCCTCCAGGCGATGGCCTTCCCGCACTGGGAAGGATTTCGTGGCGGATACATCCACGTTGATCGTTCCGGGGCCGGTGAGTATGTTCCGTCCTGCGTTACCATACGTGCCGGGGGCATTCGCTCTGAAGGCAGCCGGGTTGAAGTACATGCGGATCTGTTCGTCCCGGGACCGGCTCGTAGACAGCCTCGGATTACCGATGAGGTCGGGGCGATCGTGGGCGACTGCCGTGAGGGAATTGTCGCGTCCCGAGATCACCGAGAAGGGCGTTCCGTTCTCCAGATCGATGATGGCGCCCACTTCCCAACCTCCCGCCACCCAGCGTTGCCATTTTCTATTGCCCTTCCCGAATGGTAGTTCGTAAAGCACCGAGGAAACCCAGCGATTCCTCACGTCGAAATCGCCGAGACTGCGGTCGAGCTTCCGGTTGTTGGGATCCTGCGGGCCGCTGAATTCCGCCCCATTCTGCGCCATGATCCCGTCCGTAGTCACTTCGTCAATCGCCTTGGAGTGCGTATAGGCGATTGTGAAAGTCAGGCCTTGGCGGAAGCGCCGGTTCACTTCCACCTGCAGGCTGTTGTAGCTCGAGCTGGCCGCCGACACAAGCTGGCCCACGCTGCCGATGTCGGGGGAATAGGGCCGCCGCTGGTCGGTATTGGCAGTCGTTGCCCCGGGACGGTACACCGCGGCGTTACCCTCCGTGATGTAGGGCAGCTTGCGGCCTACGTTCCCGACGTAGCCTACCGAGACCATGAGGTTCTTCTGCAGTTGATGCTGGATGGTGAAGTTGTAGTTCTCCGTATAACCGTTCCTGAGCCCCGGATCGAAAGATTTCGGCAACCAGACCGGCAAGACGAATTTCGGAAGTTTAGGGTCGAATGCGAACGGAAATGGATTCGCGATTCCCCGGTAGGGGGAACTCACTGGTGGCGGTGCGTTGATCTGGGTAGTCACGCCGAAGGGTGGGGGCAGTAGCACGCCGCCCACCTGCTCTGCCGTGAACGGCACGTAAGAAACCCCGAAGCCGGTGCGAACGGATGTCCGCCCTGTACCGAAAACGTCCCATGCGATTCCCAGCCGCGGGCCGAAATTAATCGCGTCCCTCTTGTACGGGAACGATGCGTCTTCCTGAAATACCACGCCTGCCGGAGCGCTCGGAACGAACGTCGATCTGGCGCCGGCCAGGAAGCTGTCCACGCGGCCGTGCCGCTCCTTGAAAACCGGGAACACTTCATATCGAAGCCCCAGGTTCAGAGTCACTCGAGGATGAATTCGGAAGCTATCCTGTGCGAAAAACCCGAGCACCGTGTATCGCTGGTCCGTTCCGAATGGCGATGCCTGGCTGAAGACTCGCGCTCGTCCAAGCACAAAGTCGGCGATAGATGAGCCGCTTTGCGTTCCATCGAAGGTCCATTCGCCCCCGGTCTGGCGGTTGTCGATGTGAACGAATCCGTTCTGCTGCGAATCCACGCCGAACTTGAACTGATGCTTGCCCTTGGTCCAGCTCAAGTTTTCCGAAACGTCGCGGCTCTGCGTCAGCCGTTGGCGCTGCCGGCCCGGGTCTAGCGTGAAGGAGCCGTTGATCACCATGCGGGGCAGCGACAGCCCCGGCCCGCCGCCGTGAACGAAATCCGTCGCCCCCAGCTCTTTCAACGAAATGGTGTTGACGAGCTGGGCCTCCAGATAATTGAACCGGTTGTATGTGGCCCGGAACGTATTCAGCAGGATCGGGCTGAACGCATGCGTGTCCTGCACCGTATAGGTTTGCTGCCGCACCGATTGATTCAGCGGGCTGTAGCCGTCGAACGAGCCGGCGATCGGGTTCAGTCGTCCGTTGCGATCGTAGTAGAACCGGAACATCAACTGGTTCTTTTGCGACACCGTGTGATCGATGCGTCCGAGCACCTGATTGCCGTCGGTCGGCGTGCCGGCTTGCACCACATACCGCCCGTCCGGCCGATTCGGCAGCTTCACGAACCGCTCTAAAATGGTCGCGGAAACCGGATCGATGCGCGACGCCGGAATTCGGTTTCCCGGAAACGGCTGCCGAGTCGCCGGGTCGACGACAGGTGTGTTCAAGGCCGAAAAATCACCGCTGCGCTGCGCCGCTGCCGGCGGAAAAGCGCCCGATTGAACGACCTCCTCTCGGATTCGCAGGCCCTGATACGATGCGAAGAAGAAGGTTCTATCCCGTACGATCGGGCCGCCGGCTGTCGTCCCGTACTGGTTGAATCGCAGTTTCGGCACGGTTGAGGAGAAGAACGATCTCGCGTCGAGCGAGTTGTTCCGCAGAAACTCCCACACGCTTCCGTGCAACGAATTCGTTCCCGATTTCGTTACCGCGCTCATCACGCCAAACCCTCGGCCATACTCAGCCGTCACTCCGGTGGTGATCAGCTTGAACTCCTGCACCGCATCGGGCGGCGGCAATCCCAATCCCTGTCCCCGATGAAAGTGGTTGATTCCACCGCCGTCCATCAGGAACGTGATCATCGCGCTCCGCCCCCCGTTCATCCGTAACTGCTGCTGATTGAAGTCCGGCCGGATCGTCGTGCTCACACTGGTCACGCCCGGCACCAGCGTCGCCAGATTGAGCGTATTCCGTCCATTCAGCGGGAGGTCCCGCACTCTGCGGTCATCCACCACCATCCCCAGCGTGGTCGAGCGCGTGTCCACCTGGGGCGCTTCCGCAGTCACCGCCACCGTCTCGGTTACGTCCCCGATTGGCAGCGAAAAATCGACTCGCAGGCTTTGGACCGTCTGGAGTTGCAGTCCTGTTCGCCGCACGCTGCGGAACCCCGATTTCCGCACCTCGGCGGAGTAGGTGCCGACGGGCAATAACGGCACAATGTAGTCGCCTCCCGTTCCGGAGAGAACCGTTTTCCTCTGCCCCGTATCGCGGTTGGTGATGGCAACTTCCGCGCCCGGCACGGTCGCCCCCGTCGGATCCGTGACGACGCCGAACATTTCACCCGTGGTGGGCTGGCTGAACGCGAATACGGCGGCGGCAAGAAACAAGAAGGCGATTTTGGCCATGTGTCCCCCTCAGCCCCTCGATCTGTACGCCACGCGCTTGGAGCGGTGCTGATTTTACCCGTCGAGTAGTATATCAGGATTGAATCTTCCGGAATGCTTGTTACTCTCAAGTCGCTCAAGTCCTCTCAAGCCCCGCCGCTTAACTTTTGGACGCAATAAAAGACTATAATGTAAGTCGCCGAAAGGGGAGTGGCCCATGGCCGACCTCATTATCATACGTGCCGTTTTCATAATTGTTCTGGGCGGCTGCGCCTATTCGCTCCGCCCGGCAACTTGGAGCCCCATCCTCGCGGTCGCGGTAGGGATCGCACTTGGAGTTTCCATTATTTTCTTTGAGATCCGTGTAAAGACCGTGAGCATGAGGCGGTTGATTGGCGCTGCATTCGGATCCGTTCTCGGAATCATTGGCGCCTATCTCGTCTCGCTTGTTGTTGGACGTGCCGTACCCGACAGTGCCTTCCTTCAGGTCGCACTGCTGCTTTGGATGATGTACGTCGGGCTCGTCGTGGGCGCAAGTAAGGGAGACACCCTTAATCTGGCGGCCTTTGGCGGCTTTTTCGGCGGCGAGAAAGGGCCAAAGAAAGCGTTTAAGATCCTCGACACAAGCGTCATTATTGATGGCCGCATCGCCGACATCGCCGAAACCGGCTTTCTCGATGGCGTCCTCGTCATCCCCCAGTTCGTCTTGCATGAGTTGCAGATGGTGGCCGATTCTTCCGACTCCATGAAGCGAGCCCGCGGCCGCTGCGGTCTGGATATTCTCCAGCGCATCCAGAAGATGCCGCACCTCAATATTCAGATCGTCGAGGAGGACTTCCCCACCGTTCGCGAAGTCGACATGAAGCTCATCGAACTCGCAAAGATCTACGATTGCAAAATCGTCACCAACGACTTCAATCTGAACAAGGTCGCCCAGTTGCGCGGCGTCGTGGTCCTGAATATCAACGAACTCGCCAACTCCCTCAAGCCCATCGTGCTGCCCGGCGAAATCATGCGCGTCTTCATCCTGAAAGAAGGCAAGGAGTTCAATCAGGGCGTCGCCTATTTGGACGATGGCACGATGGTCGTGGTGGACAACGCCAAGCGCATGATCTCGAAGACGGTTGACGTCTCCGTCACGAGCGTCCTTCAGACTACGGCCGGCAAGATGATCTTCGGAAAATATGAAGACCGGTCGCACGGCGCATCCGGCTCCGAACGTCCCGCGAAGAAGCAAACTGAACAGGCCGTTGGGGAAACTTCGTGAGAGTCGCAGCGATTCTGCCCGCCGCCGGGCTTGGCACTCGCATGGGTAAGGCGGCAGCCGAAAAGGCAGGCACCAGCCGCAAGCAGTTCATGCTGCTCGAAGGTTCGCCCATCCTGCTTCACACGGTTCGCAAGTTCGCCGCTTCGCCTCTGGTTACTGAGATTGTAGTCGCACTCCCGGCGGCCGACCTTGAATGGGCCGGCGATCTTCTACGAAGGGAAATTACCAACAAGCCCGCGCGCGTCGTTGAGGGCGGTGGCACCCGCCAGGAATCCGTCGAGAACGCGCTGCAAACCATCGATGCGGAAACCGACTTGGTCGCTGTGCATGACGCTGTGCGGCCTTTCATCGATGTCGACACCATTGCCAGAGTGATTGAAGAGGCGGCGACCACGGGCGCTGCCATCGTTGGGATTGTTCCCGTCGACACAGTGAAGCGGGTGAACCGCGCCCAGAACCGCGGGAAAATCAGCGCCACCATTCCGCGCGACCGGCTGGTTCTGGCGCAGACTCCTCAGGTCTTCCGTTACGACCTGCTGAAACGCGCCTTCGCGGAGGCGCGCGCCGACGGCTTCACGGGCACCGATGAGTCGAGCCTTGTGGAACGTCTTGATGAAGTGGAAGTTAGCGTTGTCATGGGAAGCGACCGCAATATCAAGATTACGAGGCCCACCGATATGGAGTTAGCCCGGCTCTTCCTGAAAGAGGAGTCGCGGGCTTGATTTCCGAGTACCGCACGGGACTCGGATGGGACGTGCATCGGATTCGAGCGGGGCTTCCGCTGATCCTCGCAGGCGTGACGATTCCTTCCGAATTCGGTCTGGAGGGCCATTCCGACGCGGATGTACTGGCTCACGCCGTCACGGATGCGCTCCTTGGCGCGGCGGCTCTGGGCGATATCGGCATGCACTTTCCCGACACCGACGCCCGCTGGAAGGGCGCTGACAGCCTCCAGTTTCTGCGGCACGCGCACGCCCTGGTTCGCGCGGCCGGGTTTGAGATTGTGAACGTCGATTCCACTGTAATCCTGGAGCGCCCGAAGCTGAAGGATTACCGTCTGGCGATCCGTGAGAGTCTGGCAGCAGCTCTGAGCCTCACCTTGGACCGGACGTCGGTGAAGTTCAAGACGGCGGAGAAAGTGGGGCCGGTCGGCGAGGGCAGGTCGGCGGAGGCGCAGGCGATTGTAACGCTGGTGCGAAGCGCTGCATGAACGACGCGCCCGAAACCGACGTTCACCGACGCTAGTCTCACCCCGGTGAGATAAGACAACGTTCGTATCGTTTCGTCCAGCGGCTTTCCGGGCGGCGGCGGGAAATTCGACCTTGCCGCCTTCGGGCTGACGTGTTGCACCTGAACATTCGGGCGTCGAATCTGCGTGCTGCGAAACACATCCGCGAGTTGCCTTTGCGGCATTTCTACTGTTGCATAAGCGGGAGTGTCACGCTATCCAGCTTGCTCTTGTAGATCAATTCGAGCGTCCGGATGGACTTCAGTTTTCCCTTGAAGGCGAAATAGAGGTAACCGCTCACCGCGCCGTTTGAGGGTCCCTCCGGAAGAGCGTACTCGCTCACGGCTTCCTCCGGACCGATCGATGGCGCATTGTCCTGGCCGCTTCGATTTTCCGATTCGGGCGCGCGCGGAGGGGCGGGCAGCCGAGTCCGCTGTGTACCGTCGCCTGGAAAACGGTCGCTCCGGCGATCGCGTCCGATGATGACGCCCACGTCTCCCGTCCCAGCAGTGCCCACGACCGCCGGCCTTCGGGTCCAGTCGTCATATTTCAACGATGCCGCGACAAAACCGGGCGGCTGCGGGAAGATCGGATGCTTGGCTCCGTTAATTCGAAGCGTGAAATCGCCGCTTGAAACGACCGTCGATTCGCCCTTCGGCGGATAGATCGCGACTTCGAATACGAGGTAATCCGGCGCTACAAAAGACCGCCCGCCGGCAAAAACACTGTGAACAAGATACTCCGCGCCTATCGATGCGGAATGCGCCGGATACCCGGCGGCGTCCGGCCTCGGTGTAGTACCGGCGGCGTACAGCGAGACCGCGCATAGACAAAGCGGCAGTTTCATCGTTGATTCGGTTGATTCGT
>SHUI01000242.1 GCA_009697455.1 Bryobacterales bacterium | reverse complement strand
GTATTGGTGTGCCCGGGGAAGAGGTAGCTGGTGAATGGACCATACGCCTTCTGGACGAACGCACGAAGGTTGCCGCCCGGCTGGCCAAGTACATCCTGTGAATACGTGCCAACCACATCCCCAAAGTCGTTGATCCCCCTGGCCTCGATGTAATAGCAATTTGCAAAGGACTGTGGTGGCTGGCACAACTCGGGGCGGACTGGTCCCGGACCATCGATCGTGCTGAACCTACCGTTCTTGAACCTGCCGTTCCTGGTCCATACAAACGCCTTGCCAAGAAAAGCCGCGGGGAGGCCGAACTCCGCCCCTCCTGGTATGAAGTTATAGAAGCCGACCAGGTCTCCGAGGTTATTAATCCCAACGATCGTCGTCGAAGCCGCTCCCTTCACCGGAACATCGACGGTTACAAACGTAAAGGGAACTTTCGATGGATCGGCTGTAGCCTCAGTCGGCGCCACACCGCCAAGACCCGCCAAGAAAAGCCCCGTCAAAGCCGACTTTACGCCAACTCGCATTGTAATCTCCTCCGCTATCTTGCCTCCGGCCTCTCTCGGGCCGTGGGAATCCATCCTACCATTGCCAGAAGCGCGCGGCAACCCTGAGTCTTTCTCCGCTTTTTCCGGTCCTTCAAATACAAAAATACAATATGAACCCGAAGAATCCGTTCGTTCCACCCTTAGCAGGGCCTCGCCGAACAGCGGACCAGAGAGGGCATAGCGAGCGTTACCATGGCGAGTGCCAGGGTTGACCGCACCGGACTGTACCACTTCCAGGAAGGACTGCCAGTCACAAGGCTACGCCAGCTTCAAATTCAATCGGCCGCGGGCAGTGACACCCACCAAAATGGCCAACGGCCTTCCCTAAAAGGTCCTTCCGTCCCTACGAAAGCGCGGTCGGATGGGTTGGCGGAATGAGGCCAGAAAACCAGGACTGGGCGTCCACCAGTGTCCACCTTGCCTGGCCAGCAATCAGGCTGGATTGCACCCCGAAGCGGCCAGCACGGCGACCGCTGTACGGGAAAGATTCAAGGACAAGAGTACGAGCTTGTGGCACAGTAGTTCCACGCTTTTCGAGCTCAAGTTTATCTCTTATTCCGCCGATCTAAAATACATGAGTCGCTCTCCGGTCGCCGGTGTGCTGTGCATGCTGTCGTGGATCATGCACGGCCAGCAACTGGACCCATACGAGGCGATTCGCAGGGCGCAGGAGGCTTCTATCGAGCAGCAGAAGAAGTCAGTTCGCACGCAAACTGCGAACGCCGTGGAAGCCGGCAACTTCTTCCCGGCTCCGTTCCGCCCGCTGCGCGCCTCTGGGGAGGGCACCGCCTCAGACGCGCAACCGGGCGCCGTCGCCGCAAGTTGCGATCCTATGTCACAAGAAGACCTCGAAGAAACCATCGAGGCCGCGGCCGCTCGCGAGGGCCTCACACCAGACCTGTTACGCGCGGTTATCAGCAAAGAATCCGCGAACCGGCCATGCGCGGTTTCGAGAAAAGGCGCGCAAGGTCTGATGCAACTGATGCCGGCCACTCAGCGGCAGTTCGGCGTGACCGATCCGTTTAATCCGAAAGAGAACGTGAATGCGGGAGCTCGCCTGTTGAAGCGTCTTCTGGAGCGCTATACTGGCGATTTGGCGCTCGCGCTCGGTGCCTATAACGCAGGGACCTCGCGAGTGGATCTGCATGGCGCGGTTCCGCTAATTCCGGAAACGCTGCATTATGTTGCGGACGTGATGAAGAACCTGGGATCGAGGTAATGTGAGCAACGCGACGGAAGTGCCGTCCCCTGATTCGCTCGTCGATCTTTCACGACTTTCGATGCAGGCGGAACGCGATCTGCAGAAGTCGACGCGCCCGGCCATCTGGACCTACCCGGCCTTCGTCGTAATTATTTTCCTGGCCTCAAGTTACTGGCGAGACTACCCTGTGGTTTTTGCCGCGCTTGCGGCGGTCACTTTGGTTTTCACTCTACTTAGGTTGCCTTTGGCGCTCCCTCTGGATCTCTCGCGGGCAGCGCGGCGGCGGCTTCAGAGTATTTGCTCCGTGACAGCTGGCGTGTCATGGGGCCTTTTCACAGCGGTGACCCTGTATTTCTACGGGTTAGGGAGCGCAACCAGCCTGCTGATTCTGACCTGTACCGCGGGTACCAGCGCCGCCGGAATTACCGCCCTTGCCCCCAATCTACGGCTGTTGCGCGCGCACGCGCTTTGCATGCTGCTTCCGGAGATTGCGGTTGCCGCGGCGCGCGGAGTCGCGGAAAGCTATGCGCTCGCCGGGGTAAGCAGCCTCTATCTACTCTACCTGCTGATTCAGGGCCGCAACTTGCACCACCAGTACTGGAGCGGGATCCAAAATAACGCTTTGCTCTCGGTTCGTGCCACCGAACTCGAGGCCGCTTCGGTCGCGGCCCAGGCCGCGAGCCGCGCGAAGAGCGAGTTTCTCACGAACATCAGCCACGAACTGCGCACGCCGATGAACGGGATCATCGGCATGACGGCGCTGACGCTCGACACTCCACTCAACAGCGAGCAGAGGGAATATCTAAGCTTGGTCAAGCATTCGGCCGATTCCCTTCTCCACCTGCTCAACGAACTATTGGACCTTTCGAAGATCGAAGCCGGAAAGATGACCATTGAGGCCGTTCCGTTCAATCTTCGTGAAATAGTGAACCAGCTTTCGCGCACCGCGAAAGTGGAAGCCGGCCGAAGGGGGCTGACGATCGAAGCGGCAATCGCGCCCGAAGTACCACATGCGCTGATCGGGGATCCCGGACGGCTGCGGCAGATCCTCGTCAATCTGATCGGCAATGCCTTGAAGTTTACGCCGAGCGGGTCGATTGCATTAAGCGTGAGACTGTCGGATCCGCCGGGCAGCTCGTCCGCCTGCCTTCATTTTACCGTGACAGATACCGGTATCGGAATCGAAAGGGAGAAACTTCAGGTGATCTTCGAAGCCTTTTCGCAGGCCGACGGCTCGACGACACGAAAGTACGGCGGAAGTGGACTGGGACTCGCCATCTGCGCGGAACTCGCAAAGCTGGCGTCGGGCAAAATTTGGGCGGAGAGCGAGCCTGGAAAGGGGAGTTCGTTCCACTTTACCGCCTTATTCGATTTGGCGGGGGAAGAGGCGCAACTAGGTCCGGCCGAGGACACCCAACCCAGGCGAGCTTCGCGAAGCCTGAAGATTCTCGTGGCGGACGATAACCCGGTCAGCCAGAAGCTTGTTGCGCGAGTGGTTGAGAGATACGGCCACAGAGTCGTCGTAGTTGACGACGGCCGAGCCGCTCTCACTGCGGTCGAACGGGAACCATTCGACCTGGTGCTGATGGATGTTCAGATGCCCGAGATGAGTGGACTCGAAGCGACGCGGGCGATTCGAAACCGCGAGAAAGAACATGGCGGGCATCTCCCGATCATCGCGTTGACCGCAAATGCTATGGCCGGCGACCGGGAACTGAGCCTCGAAGCGGGAATGGACGGCTACGTCGCAAAACCGCTGAACCCGGCCGAGCTGTTCGATGCCATCGAAAGCGTCGCGGACCCGACTGGGGCGCGACGGCATGATTGAACTCGCCGACTACTTCGGGAAATCCGGCCGCGCCTTCACTTCGAGGATCTGGGACACGTGGCGGTCGCTGTGGGCGGACAAAAGGATCAGCCATTGATACCCGTCGGCCGTCTTCGCCGCTGGATGATCCAGAAAGTGGTTTCTCAGGTTATCCTGGGTGGTTTGCACATAGGCGATGTGGGCGTCACGCCGGGCGCGGAATTCCTTTGAGGCACTGTCAATTGTGGGCCATTGCTTCGTCGCGGGCTTGAGCGGTTCCGGCGCCTGAAATTTCGCGGAACGGTCCCGGATGGCCGTCATCATGAACTCGTCCTTTCCCTTTACAAGGTCCCTTTTCTCCGGCGCCGCGGGAGTTTGCATCAACTTTTGCGTCACAACGTCAAAGATGTAGTTCTCAGAAAGTGTGATATGTTCGGCGCACTCCGCAACAGACCATGTCGTATCGTCGGGCTTGAAATTCCATTGCTTTTCGGAAAGCCCCGCGATCGAATCGAGGAAGCGTTTTCGGGTAGCGTGCATATCGCTCATGAGGCGGTCCCGCTCGCCGTGGGTCAGAGTTTCGGCGAAGCAGGGAGCCAGGAAAGCGGCGAACAATAGAAGTGAATTCTTCATGTCTAAGTATACCCGCGCTCCGGCGCGGCGTTGGGGTGGAGGATGATCGTCCGGCCGGTTTTGGGCTTGCACTCTTGTTACGCTAAAGCGGCGGGCGGTTAATTTCTAGCGTCGCAAAGCTGAGAATTCATCTCTCAGAATTCCTTAGCGGTCATGCTGCGAGTTGATCAAGCACGTCCTGGATAGCGCGATCAGCCTTGTAGCAGGCGGTTTCAATCTTGCTGGCGGGTTTGTGGGATTCTTCGGGCCGGTGATGGAACAGAGAGTTCGCAAGGGGTCCGCGGACGCAGTGGTGGAACAAAACGAACATCAGGGCAACGGCACGCACGTGTCGGCTAGCTTCGCTGTGCGATGCGCGGCTGGGCAATGACCGGAATGAACCGGACACGCCGCGCCCCCATGACGGGGGGATCGCGCCACGCGGTACAATACTCAACGGCTGAATGAAAATCTTGTTCTTGTGTCTGGCTTCGGTTGCATCCGCCTCAGACACCCCCTACGTGGACGCCGGGCCGCTTGACCTGCCGGAAACCGCGGGACCAATCGCCGCCGTCGCCGCGGGTCTCAAGGACCGGATCTACGTGTTCAACCGCGGCGAAGTTCCGATTCTGGTTTTCAACTCCGAGGGCCGCTACATCAAGGGGTGGGGCCGCGGACTGTTCGTGACGCCGCAGGGGATGCGCGTCGACTTGTTGGGAAACATCTGGACCGCCGACAGCGGAAATCATGTAGTCCGCAAGTTCGCTCCCGACGGCAGCCTCATCCGGACCTACGGAGAGGTCGGCGTTCCAGGCGACGGCGAAGGGCACTTCCGCGATCCGCGGGATATGGCGGTCGGGGGGCTCGGCCGGGTGTACGTCGCCGACGCCGGTAATTCCCGTGTAGTGCGGCTGTTGCGCGACGGCGCTTTTTCAGCCGAGTTCGGACGCGGCCAGTTGGGGACGGCGTCGAGCGTGGCCATCGACGCGCGCGAGCGCATCTACGTCGCCGACGGCGGCCACTACCGCGTCCATGTCTTTACACCGGAAGGGAAGCGGGTCGGCGAATGGCCCGGTCTTGGGAATCCGTTTGGGCTACTTGTGGTGGGGGAGCATCTGCTGGTGTCCGACGCGGGGGCGAACAGAATCCTGCAACTCGACATGAGAGCCGCGGTCAAGAACGACGTGCATGGGGAGATCAGGATCGCGCCCGGCGCATCGGGTCCCCGTTCCATGACGGCTGACAAGCAAGGCCGGCTGTACCTTGTGGACGGCGAAGGAAAATCGGTACGCAAATACTTAAAGCGATAGAATGAAGAATCGCTTGAATGCTCGCAAAACGAATTATCCCCTGCCTTGACGTCACCGGCGGCCGTGTGGTCAAGGGCGTCAACTTCGTCAATCTTCGCGATGCAGGCGATCCCGTGGAACTTGCGGACCGCTACAATCGCGACGGCGCGGACGAGATCGTTTTCCTTGACATCACGGCGTCGAGCGACGGCCGGAGTACCATGGCGGATGTAGTTGCGCGCACGGCGCGGCGGGTGTTTATCCCGCTCGCGGTGGGCGGCGGCATTCGATCGGTCGCCAACGCGCGGAACATCCTGCTCTCTGGCGCGGATAAGGTTTCCGTCAATACCGCAGCCGTCCATCGTCCAGAATTGATCTCGGAACTGAGCGCCGAATTCGGCGCTCAAGCGGTCGTGCTCGCGATCGACGCCCGCCGCCGCGCGCCTGGCGAATGGAACGTCTACACGCGCGGGGGGCGTAACGACGAGGGAATCGACGTGGTGGAATGGGCCGCGCGCGGCGAGTCCCTGGGAGCAGGCGAAATCCTGCTTACTTCGATGGACACCGACGGAGTGCGGGAAGGTTTCGACTGCGACCTGACTCGCGCCGTATCGCGGGCCACACATATCCCGGTGATCGCGAGCGGAGGGGCGGGAAAACCGGATGATTTCGTCCGGGTCCTGACGGATGGCGAAGCGGACGCCGCGCTCGCCGCCTCCGTGTTCCACTTCGGCACGTACACGGTAAACGATCTGAAAGAGCACCTCGAAAAATACGGCGTTCCCGTGAGGAAAGCCGATTGATTATCCCGTGCATCGACCTCATGGGGGGAAAGGTCGTCCAACTCGTGCAGGGGCGCGAGAAGGCGCTTGAGGGCGGAACTCCGCGTGAAATGCTGGACCGTTTCTCGGCGTTCCCGGAAATTCAGGTCATCGATCTCGATGCCGCGATCGGCACAGGTACGAATGACGATCTGGTGCGCTACCTTGCCGCTCACGCCGTGACGCGCGTGGGCGGTGGAGTGCGGACGGTGGAGCGCGCGGAGGCCCTCGCCGGTCAGGGCGCGCGAAAGATCATCGTCGGAACGGCCGCGTTTTACCGGGACGGTGTCAACGCGCCGCTTCTCGAACTGCTTGCGCGAGCGGTCGGAAGGGAAAAGCTGATTGTCGCGGTCGATTCCAAGGGCGGCAAGATCGTGGTGAAGGGCTGGCGGGAATCGCTCGATCTGACCGCGGAGCAGGTGGTTGGTTCGCTCGAGCCCTACTGCGCGGGGCTACTCTGCACCTATGTAGACAAGGAAGGGATGATGCAGGGGACGGACCTCGACTGGTTCCGCAGGCTGCGGGCCGCAACACACCTGGAATTGACGGCAGCCGGTGGAATTACTACGCTCGATGACGTTCGTGAACTCCAGCGCATGAACGTCCATGCCGCGCTTGGCATGGCGATTTACACGGGACGTCTGGACCTGGCGGAACTCGCGGCGTTAGGCTAACGTTTCCAGCGGGTCCACTCGAGTCCAGGACGGTCCACCCGAAACTGCACCAGTCTCCCGTGCTCCATCTCAGTCACGTAAGCGGTGCGCCCGTCGGGTCCGCCAAAGCAAATATTGCTGGGTTTCGAACCAAGTACGGGAATTTCGCGAATCAATTTCCCCTCGGGCGACACCTTTGCCACCACGCCCTTGCCGTGACGCGTGATATAGAGATTGCCGTCCACGTCGCAACGCATTCCGTCAAATCCGAAGTCGGGGAACTGAATCAGTAGACGTTTGCCGCTGAGGCTGCCGTCCTTCTGGATCTGAAACTCCCACACGTTCCGCTGCACGGACTCATTGACGTAGAGTTTTTTGCCGTCGGGACTGACGTCGATTCCGTTCGTGGTGCCCATGGCTGGAGCCACCCGCTTCACTCGGCCATTTCGATCGATGAACCAAATCTGCCCGGTGCCATCCTTCCAGTTCGGATCGCTTGCGTAGAGATCG
>SHUI01000241.1 GCA_009697455.1 Bryobacterales bacterium | reverse complement strand
GAGGACCGGACGATCCTGGGGAAAGGCAAGATCGCCGTGGTCTGCGCGGGCACAAGCGACATTCCGGTCGCCGAAGAGGCGCAGGTGACGGCCGAGACGATGGGCAACGAGGTCGACACCATTTACGACATCGGCGTGGCGGGGATTCACCGCCTGATGAACAACCGGCAGCGTCTGACCGAGGCGCGCGTGATCGTGGTGTGCGCGGGGATGGAAGGCGCGCTCCCGAGTGTTGTCGGCGGACTGGTATCCTGCCCGGTAATCGCGGTCCCGACGAGCGTGGGTTACGGCGCGAGTTTTCACGGGCTCGCCGCCCTGCTCGGCATGCTCAATAGCTGCGCAAGCAATGTGACGGTGGTGAACATCGACAATGGCTTCGGAGCAGGCTACGTAGCGAGTTTGATCAACCGGCTATGACCCGGCACCTCCGCCGGGCTGTCCCCCAAACCCGCCATGGGCGTTAAGATACGCGCGTCGATTCAGGATGTGGCGACGGCACTCGTGTCTGCCGAGCCGAGACTCGTCTCGGCGCTCCTTCGCATGAGAATATGCTCTGCGCTGCGCGGGCTTGGCAGAGGTGAAGGTGAAATGGCCGTAGCCTGAGATTTCACGCTCCCTCGGCAGGCTCGGTGGCAGTCGTGAGTTTCTAACATCGCGCAGCAGCCGATCCGAGCCGCCGCGTCAGCGGCTGGTACGCGCGATTGTCTGGACATCGAGAGGAGACGCGAGTTACGGTTCCAGGTACACGCGTACGCGGTTGCTTTCCCGTCCTTCGGCTGCGACGTAAAGCTCGGCGGGACCGGCGTTGACGAGCGCCGGGAGTTCGGCTTCGACCAGATAATACCCGATGTACCCTGGTGCGAGCGTGGCGCGTGTTACGCGCAGGGGCACACGATCCAGC
Organism: Bryobacterales bacterium; assembly: GCA_009697455.1. Classification (GTDB taxonomy): domain Bacteria; phylum Acidobacteriota; class Terriglobia; order Bryobacterales; family Bryobacteraceae; genus SYKU01. The sequence goes on along the minus strand of SHUI01000241.1, from coordinate 6,563 downwards.
CATACCTCAACAGGAACAGCGACTTGCGGCGGGCTTTCGAGCGGCGCGGCCAGCCCGCTCGGCCAAGCTGGGCGGGTAAGGCCCAAGCCGGTCGCGAGAACCTGGATTCTTGCTCCAGAGTGAGCCGCCCGGCCCGCGTCCAGTACCAGGCCGCTATCGGCATCGAGGAGCATCGGCGCGCCGTCCCGATCGACAAAGATCGCCGGAGCCACCCTTTCCAGTTGGAGCGGCAGGGTAACACCTCGTCCCCCGGCCTCGATTGCGAGCGGCAGTGACGACGCGGTGGCTTCGAACGGAACCTGGATCTGCGATTCGCTGGCGGAAGAAGCCAGGATGGGAAACTTGAGTTGGCCGGATTGGGCGCGTTCCACACGTCCACCGAGCACACTCAACAGAGAACCTGGCGCGGCTGCACGAACACTGAAATCGGCTGCGTTCACAATGCGGAGTGTGCGCGCCCGGTGAGGGGATGCGGCGGCGAAAAGTCCGTAGCCATCGATCGCTACGTATAGTTGATTACCCGTCTGGTCGAGTCTCACGTCGGTCGCGCGGCCCGGCGGAAGACCGTCGCTGAGGCTCGTCCATGTACCGGAAGGACCGGCGGCAGTCAGACTCGCGCGCATCAGAAACACGCCGCGTTCCGTCGCGGCATAAATGGCCGCATCGGCGCTATCTGAACGGTCTGCCGCGACGGCGTACGCGGGTATCTCGGAAAGGTTAGCCGACAAATCGTCCCAGTAGAGTCCACCGTTCACCGTGCGGAGAATGTGCGGCCCGCGTCCACCGAGTGCGGCGACCGCGATTCGCGGCTCACGGGCGTCCACGAAGATGCTCTCCACCGGGCCGCCTCCCGCCGCGCGCGACAGACGCCAGGATCGCCCGGAGTCCAGAGAACTCCAGATGCGGCCATCCGGCCCACCGGCAAACCGGAAGTCGCCGTTGCCTCCAATGGCGCTGAGCGAAACGCCAAGCGAAGACGAAAACGCCGCCCGCTCCTCCTCCTCGAGGCTGGCAAGGGAATCGCTAACGGCGACCCAGTCTTTCGATCCGCCCGGCTGCCACTCCGCTGGGCCGATGCCATCTATCAGGATTCGCGCTCCCGATCCGCGGCCGGGAGTAGAGAGGATCCGGCGGACGGGAAGATTGGGCAGCGTCTGGTTCAGGCTTGTCCAGGACAGCCCGGCGTCCGCCGAGCGCCAGACACCGAAGTCGTTCGCTACCGCTACTTGTTCGACGGATGCCGGCGAAATGGCCAGATCGTTCTGCGGCCCCCCGATGATCGGCCGGTCCCGGTATGCCGTGAGATTCGTCCACACGCGCCCGCCATCCTCGCTGCGATAGACGTTTGAACCGAAAAGGAAGAGACGGCTCGTTTCCGAGGGGTTGTAGCGCAGACGTCCGGCGCGGACCGGAGGTTCAGTGGATGACGAAGCGCTCCAGGTCTCGAAATCCGAAGTCTCCCAGATACGACCGGAACGCGTTCTGGCGTAAAGCTTTGCGCCGTCCGGAGAGTACCAGACCGAATCCGCGGGCCCGGTCGCCGGTCCCGCCAGGGACAAATCAACCGACGAACTTCCAACGCGGCGCCACTCCGGCTTTGGGGCAAGCGAACGCTCCTGCGCTAACGCAGTCCACAGACCAGCGACGGCGATCGACAGAATTAATGCTCGCATTGTGTCACTTCGACACATACCTGAGTACCATATTAACCTATCGGCGGCGCCGGCATTTTCCGATAGTGTTGAAATTAAAGGCGTGGTACCCATGGGATTCCGGTTCTATTCTTGCACTGCAAGTTTAGTGCTAGACTCGGATCTAGCGGATAGCATGTTGAAGACGCTTCCATATCGCGCCGCGACGTTGGCGTTCGTCATAGCCATTTGGACGGTGGTGTGCCTGGGTCAGGTTCCGTCGATCCCGGCCGGCGAGGGCGCCGCGAAAGTGATTTCGCTCGCCGGGCAGGTTTCGGTGATGCGGGATTCGACCCCGTGGGCACTGAACGTGGGCGATGCCGTGCAGCCGCGTCAGATGATCCTGACGGGACCGGATGGTTTCGCCGTGTTTGGTTTGGCGGACCGGAGCACGTTTGAGGTCTACCCGAATTCACGCGTCATATTTCGCGACAATCCAGGTTCCTGGAAGGATCTGCTCGAAGTCCTGATCGGACGCGTGAAGGTCCATATAGAAAAGCTGGGCGGACTGCCGAATCACAATCGCGTGCGCACGCCGACCGCGGTGATTTCCGTCCGAGGCACGATTTTCGACGTGGCCGTGGAAGACGACGACGCCACGACGCTGGTGCTGGTGGAAGAGGGTGCCGTGAACGTGCAGCATGTCCTGATGCCGGCCGGCGACGGCAAGCTCTTGGGCGCGGGCGACTGGATCAGGGTGTATAAGCGGCAGCCGCTCGCGGCGAAACAGACGGATCGCGGAGGCGTCCTGCAGGGAGCGATGCGGGTCGCGGGCGACGTTCTGTACGGGATTCTATACCGGAACGCGGAGACGTCGCGGCCGGGCGGCGGCAGTGGGGGAGGAGGCTCTCTCCCCACCTCGACCGGTGGCGGCGCCGCTCCGCTGCCAGGCGATACCGGCGCCGACGCACCACCACCACCTCCGCCTCCACCCCCGCCACCTCCGCCCGGGAGTAACTAAAGGCTCGTGGATTTCTTGAGCGCCGCCGGGAAAAAGATCCCGCTATTCTGGATGGTGATGGCTTCGCTCACCGCCGCACCGCCCGACTCTACTGAAATCACCCGTTTGCGCAGCATGTCCGCGCGATTCGCGCCAAGCGAAATTCGCGTTGACACAGGCGCCCTTGAGGCGGGCGACCGCGCCGCACTCGCGAAGCTGATCGAAGCCGCGCACGTGATCGACGGTATCTTCCTCGTTCAACTCTGGAGCGGCAACCGCGATCTGTTGAAGCGCTTGCGCGCCGATTCGAGCGAAACCGGGAAGGCACGCCTTCACTATTTCCGTCTCAACAAGGGACCATGGTCGGATCTCGACGAACACGCCGCGTTCCTTCCGGGCGTTCCGGTGAAGAAGTTGCCTGGCGCGAACTTCTACCCCGAAGACATGACCCGGGAGGAGTTCGAGACGTGGGCGAAAACGTTGCCAAAGGCGGAGCGAGAGAAAGCGGAGGGATTCTTTCACGTCATCCGCCGCGATCCGAAAACGCGCGGCCTGAAGACGATTCCGTACAGCCGCGAATATGGCGCGGACCTTCGACGCGCCGCGAAGCTTCTGCGCGAAGCGGCCGCGTTGACTCGCAATGCTTCCCTTAGGAAATTTCTCACTCTGCGCGCCGAAGCGTTTCTGAGCGACGATTATTATGCGAGCGACGTCGCGTGGATGGATCTCGACGCGGCGCTCGATATCACCATCGGCCCCTACGAGACCTACAACGACGAGATCTTCGGCTACAAGGCCGGTTTTGAAGCCTACGTCAATCTTCGCGACGAGAAGGAAAGCGACAAGCTGCGGTTCTTTGCGGATCATCTTCAGGAAGTGGAAGACAACCTGCCCATCGACGCGAAGTACCGCAATCCAAAGCTCGCGGCGTCGGCTCCCATCCGCGTGGTGAACGAGATTCTCGCCTCGGGCGACGGTGATCATGGCGTCCGCACGGCAGCATACAATCTGCCGAACGACGAGCGCGTGGTGCGGGAAAAAGGCGCGAAGCGCGTGATGCTCAAGAACGTCCAGGAAGCGAAGTTCCGGAGCACGCTGATTCCTATCGCCGGCCGCATGCTGGCCGCGAACGCGCGTGAACTGCTCAGTTTCGACGCTTTCTTTACCCACATTCTGGCGCATGAATTGAGCCACGGAATCGGGCCGCATCAGATCCAGTCCGGGGGCCGGACGACCACGCCACGTCAGGAATTGAAGGAACTCTACAGCGCGATCGAGGAAGCGAAGGCGGATGCAACCGGCCTGTTCATGCTGCAACTGCTGGCCGACCGGGGCCATCTTCCGCGATTCCAGGAGAAGGCGACGTACACCACGTTCGTGGCCTCCGCGTTCCGTACGCTGCGGTTCGGCCTGCATGAAGCGCACGGCAAAGGAATGGCGGTGCAGTTCAACTACTTGCTCGACAAAGGCGCGATCGTGGCGGCGGCTGATGGGACGTTTTCGGCCGATTTCACAAAGTTCAAGCCGGCGGTGCGGGATCTTGTGCGAGACTTGCTGACCATTGAAGCCACCGGCGACTACGCCGCGGCAAAGAGCATGCTTGACCGGCTGGCGGTCGTGCGTCCTGAGCTGGCGGCGGCATTTGAAAAGCTAAAGGACCTTCCCACCGATATCGAACCGTTGTTCCTGACCGCCGATGAAATCTACCGTAGAACAGATCCGTGAGCGCTTCGACAAGGATGTCGAGCGGTTTTCGAACCTAGAGACGGGGCAGACGGCGGCGATGGACTCGCCTCTTATGCTCGATCTGATTTCCCGCGCGGCCGCGGCGCTGAATCGGGGCGCAACCAGCATCCTTGACATCGGCTGCGGCGCGGGCAATTACACGCTGAAGCTGCTCGACGCCTTGCCGTCCATCCGCGAGGCGGCGCTGATCGACCTGAGCTTGCCGATGCTTGAGCGGGCGAAGGCGCGAACGGCGGGAAGGGCGCGTGTCGAGACGATTCAGGGCGACGTGCGAGAGGTGGCGCTCGGCGAGGAGCGCTTCGATCTGGCCGTGGCCGCGGCGGTGATGCATCATTTGCGGACGGACGAAGAGTGGCGGGCGGTGTTCGGCGCGGTGTACACGAGTCTGAAGCCCGGCGGGTCGTTCTGGATCGCGGACATGGTGGAGCACTCAATTCCCCGCGTGCATGAACTGATGTGGGATCGATACGGGGCGTATCTGGCGGGGCTGCGCGACGAAGCGTACAGGCAGACGGTGTTTGCCTATATCGACGCCGAGGATACTCCGAAGCCGCTCGTGTTCCAATTGGATATGCTGCGCGAGGCGGGATTCCGGCAGGTGGACGTGCTGCATAAGAACGGATGTTTCGCGGCCTTCGGCGGCCAGAAATAGGGCAGAGCTTCGCCGGTGCCCGCCGCTGACCGTGCTTCCTCCATGCTCCGATAGATCGTTCCATCGAGGGCATTCTCCCCGGGTGTGCCGTTGAATATCTTAGCCCCTCATCTACGAAACCGTCACGCGGGGATCACCGGCTGCTGATATCCTCCTGGCGTCATGCCTGCGGCTGTCCGGGTTAGGGTACCGGAATGTTCTGTTCACCGCGTTCGTAGACGACCTGCGCCCGGCCAACCAACAGCGAATCAAGCCGTCCGATGTGTTCCGGGCTCTTGCTGGTATTGGGTAACTTGTGCAGGATGTAGCGCATCGCGTTCAACCGGGCGGGTTTCTTGCAGTCGGACTTGATGACCGTCCACGGCGCGTCGGCCGTATCGGTATAGAAGAACATTGCCTCCTTCGCCTTTGTGTACTCCCTCGGCGTCTTGCAGCAGTGCGCCACGAATCCCGGGTTCGCCGGATTCAGGAGTTGGCCGCCAACAGTGCATCCTTCGAGATCTCTCCGGCGGGGGGGCGGGATGAACGCCCGCGCGCGCTATTATTTCGAACGGGGAGACACCAGTCAACACTCTTACCCGCACTTCACCACGCTTCGGCTCGGGCACGCCTCTGCAACCACCCGAAGTGCATCACGCGCTGTTTCTCACGGATCTCTTCCTTTCGCGCGAGCTGTGCGCCGTTGAGAGTATTGTAGACCCGAAGGCCCATTTAAGGAGTTCAGCTCCCACCACCTGACACTTCGTCCTGAAAGACGGCGAGACGAGGGGGGACTGACGTCCACCCGCCTGCGGACAACGGACAGGCAACGGCATACAATCGTAGAGACTGTTTCACGACTATGGCCAAAAAGCAGAAGCCGACGGTTGCGTCCACCCGTGACGCGCTGAAGAACGTCAGTGACTACCGCTTTCCCGAAGCGACGCGGAAGAATAACCCGCCCGCGAAGATCGCAGCCGAGGGCTACGTTCCGATGATTCCGAAGGCCGAGTACTTGTACAGTCCGCGCCGCCCGCCGGAACTCCGTTTCGATCCGACGGGCCGCGCCGACGAGTTGCCGGAGTTGCTGGCCAAGGCCACGAAGCAGAAGTTGACCGGGGCCGAAGCGTGGGCGCTGGCTGAGTCTCTGCGCGTTCACGAGCCGTGGCTGGAGTGGGCCGGAAAGCGCGAGGCCAAGTCGTTCGCCGTTGACCCGGTCGCGCTTCATATTCACGAACGGGTAAGCGCGCAGGCAATCCTGAAAGTGGCGGCGCGCGAGGACGTGAACCGCTGGCTGTTCGCGGACCCGGAGCAGGAGTACAACGAGGCGGTCCAGTTCTACAAGCACGACGTGGATTGGTCGAACCGCTTGATCCTCGGGGACAGCCTCCAGGTAATGTCATCGCTGGCCCGGCGAGAAGATCTCGCGGGCAAGGTCCAGATGATCTATATGGACCCGCCGTATGGGATCAAGTTTGGGAGCAATTTCCAGCCGGAAATCGGCAACCGCCCAGTGAGGGACAAGGAAACGGACCTCACACGCGAACCCGAGATG
>SHUI01000008.1 GCA_009697455.1 Bryobacterales bacterium | reverse complement strand
TCCAGAAATTCCTGGATCTGCTTCTCGTTTAGCCCTTCGGCGTTCCGCATTTGTATTTGCACCCGGCCGCAGACCGCCTTGCCTCTCCGTTTTCAGGATCATCTTGTATTGGAATCCATTCTCCTTTCAGGATCATCTTGTATTGGATACAAGGCGTGCCGTCATGATATGGTAAGTTAGAGGGAGTTTTACCGCTATGTTGCTCGTTTCTCGCCTTTTTCTCGTTTCCGCGCTTGCGTTCGCAGCGCTGCCCGTTTCCGCCCAAGTCGCTACAGCCGAACTCGTCGGCCTCGTCACGGATCAGAGCGGCGCCGGAATTCCGCAAGCCAAAGTTACCGTCACCAACACCGCGACCAATGTCTTGGCTCGCGAAGTCGCCACTTTGCCCGACGGCAGCTACGTCATTACCCTGCTGCAACCGGGCACTTACGTTATAAGCGTCGAAGCTTCGGGCTTCCGCAAACTGGTGCAAAGCGGTCTCGAACTCCAGACCAACCAGCGTGCTAAGGTCGATCTCGCCATGCAGGTGGGCCAAGTCAGCGACACCGTCGAAGTCACGGCCGTAGCCACTCAACTCGAAAGCCAGTCTTCTTCGCTCGGCGCGGTCGTCAGCCAGCAATATGTCAGCGAGCTTCCCCTGAACGGCCGCAACTTCGTCCAACTCGCCATCCTGTCGCCCGGCGTCAACGGCGCAGGCTTCTCCGTCGGTGGCACCATCCAGAGCGGTGCCCGCCCCGACGACCGCCGCCCCGGCACTGAAATCTTCTCGAACGGCAACCGCGAAGGATCAAACAATTTCCTCTACGACGGAACCGATAACAACGAGCGCCTCATTCAGCTCATCGTGCTTCGCCCGGCCATCGAGTCCATCCGCGAATTCAAGGTGCAGACCAACATGTTCAGCGCCGATCTCGGCCGCAATTCGGGCGCGGTCGTCGACGTCGTCACCAAGTCCGGCACCAACGAATTGCACGGCAGCCTGTTCGAGTACCACCGCAACTCGGCCATGGACGCCCGCAACTTCTTCAGCCCTAAAGGCACCACCTTCCCTCCCTTCCGCTTCAATCAATACGGCTTTTCCTTAGGCGGTCCGGTCGTGCTACCAAAATACAACGGTCGCAACAAGACCTTCTTCTTCGTCGATTTCGAAGGGTACCGCCGCAATCAGATCCAGAGTTCGGTGCGGACAGTCGCCACTCCCAAGATCCGAACCGGCGACTTCTCCGATGAACAGGCCATCTTCGACCCGCTGACCCAGCGCGCGGACACAACCAGCGCTACCGGAGTCCGCCGCACGCAGTTCCCGGGCAACATCATCCCGCGCAGCCGCTGGGATCTGCCTACTTCGCGCTTGCTGACCGCGTTCCCGCTCCCCACCAACACCGGTCGCGTGAACAACTACCTCGCCAACCTGAGCCTAACTCAAAATTGGGATCAGGGCGACGTACGCGTGGATCACCAGATCACGCCCAACGACAACATTTTCGCCCGCTGGTCGATCCAACACACCACCACGACCGCGCCCCACACGTTTCCGCTCGCGACCATTGACGGCCTCCCCAAGCCCGTCGGCACCGGTAACGAAGATTCTTTCGCCGGACCCGCCTTCAACCCCGTCCAGCACGCCGTCGTCAGCTACACCAAGGTGATCACCCCCGCGCTCGTGAACGATTTCCGGGTCGGCTTCAACCGCTTCGTTCTCGATTACACCAGCGATGGCTTCCTGCCTGGCGGCCCGAATCTCGGTAACCTCCTCGGTATCCCCAACTCGAATGCTCACCCGTTGCACGGCGTGCTGCCCATCTTCAACCTCGGCACCTATACGGGCGTGGGCCATTCGCGGTCGCTGCCCATTTTCCGCCGCAGCAATACATTTCAGTACATCGATAACGTTAGCTGGGTGCGTGGTTCGCACACCCTGAAGTTCGGAGGCGACCTCCGCCGCCGCCAAATTACCGAATATCAGACCAACCGCGGCAACGGCCGCTTCAATTTCGGCCGCGGCTTTACCACCGAGATCGGCTCCGGGGCCGCAACCGGAAACGAGCTTGCCAGCTTCCTTCTGGGTTATGCCAGCCTCGTTGAACAGGATTTCACCCTGGCGTGGGTTGGCGCGCGCGGAATCGAGTCCGGTCTTTATGTAGCCGACGATTGGCGCGTCAATCGCAAGCTCACTTTGAACATCGGCATGCGCTGGGATTACTACAGCCCCTTCAGCGAAGTGGCCAACCGCTGGGCAAACTTCGATTCCGATACCGTGAAGGTTGCCGGCCGCGATGGCGTCGACAGCCGTGCCGGTGTCAGCCGCGATTTCCGCAATTGGGCGCCCCGCTTTGGCTTCGCTTACCAAATGGGCCAGAGAACGGTCGTCCGCGGCGGCTTCGGACTATTCTATAACCCCAACGGAAATGGTGGCGCGCTCCTGCGCCTCCAGCGTCACGTTCCCTTTGGGCCCATCTACAACCAGACAAACCCCGATACCACCCTCGGCACTCGGGTGAGCGCCGGGTTCCCCGCCGCTCCCAGCGTGAATTTCGACTCGGTGAAGAACCCCTCCGGCGGTGTCGTCGGCGTCTTCCCCGGATACCGCAGTTCTTACGCCCAGCAATTCAACCTCGGCATTCAGCACGAACTGCCCGAGCAGATCGTGGTCAAGCTGGCCCTCGTGGGGAACCTCGGCCGGCGCCTGGGCACCACCATCGACCTGAACCAGCCGCTCCCCGGCGCGGGCGCGGTCAACCCGCGGCGCGCCTTCTTCGCCGCTCGTCCGGGACTCGCAGGCATCAGCTATGCTGTTTCCGACGGCTTGAGCGCTTATTACTCCGGCCAGCTTTCCGTTGAGAAGCGCATGTCCCGTGGCCTGCAGTTCATGCTCGGCTACACCCTTGCCCACGGCATCGACGACGTCGGAACCGAGTTCGGCGGCGGTACCGGAACGCCGCAGGATATCCGAAACCGCCGCGCCGACCGCGGTAATTCGTCCTTCGACATCCGCCACCGCATGACCGTCAGCTTCCTCTACGATCTGCCTATCGGTAAGGGCCGCGCGATCAACCTCTCCAGCCGAGCCGCGGATCTTCTGATCGGCGGCTGGCAGACCAACGGTATCCTTACGATTCAAAGCGGACTCCCCTTTACCGTCGGCCACGCCGGAGCCAACACGGGCGGAGCCGGCGGCAGCCGGCCGGACTATCTGCGCGGGGCCACGCTGCCCTCCGACCAGCGCTCGCTTTCCCGCTGGTTCGATACAACTGCCTTCAACACCCCGGCCATTTACACCTTCGGCAACGTCGGCCGCAATACTCTGTACGGGCCAGGCCGTTGGAATTACGACTCGTCGCTGTTCAAGAACTTCAACTTCTCGGAGAAGATGAGGTTTGAGTTCCGGGCCGAGATCTTCAATCTCTTCAACCACCCGCAGTTCGGCCAACCGGCCGCGACCATTGGCGCGGGTGGCGTCGGCACTATTACGTCAACCGTTGGGAATCCGCGCCAGATCCAGCTCGGCGGTCGCTTCATTTTCTGATTCTGATGCCGCGCCTCTGTTGTGTTCTTGCCTTTTTGGTGGGGCAGGCGTCAGGCGCGGAACGCCTGCGCCCTATCTTTGACGGCAAGACCCTCAACGGATGGGAGCAATGTAACGGCACGGCGAAGTATGCGGTCGAGAAAGGGGGCGTCATCGTCGGTACCACCGTCGAGGGCAGTCCGAATTCCTTTCTCTGCACGAAGAAGCAGTACGGCGATTTCATCCTTGAGTTTGAGGAGAAACACGATCCCGAACTGAACTCGGGCGTTCAGATTCGCAGCCACCGCTACGAGCGCGAGACCGAAGTGCTCACGGAGAATCGTGGCCTCGCGAAACGGAAGCACGAGGCCGGCCGCGTTCACGGGTACCAGGTGGAGATCGCCACCGCGGCGAGCGGCGTTTCGGGCGGTATCTACGACGAAGCCCGCCGCGGCTGGATAGACAACCCGCGGACTACAGCCCTGCGCGACAACGAATGGAACAAGTACCGCGTCGTTGCTTCAGGCGATTCCATCAAGACCTGGATCAACGGAATGCCCGTCGCCGACCTGGTCGATTCGATGGACCTCACCGGCTTCATCGCTCTTCAGGTCCATCAGTACAAGGGTGAGAAACCGCGCCAGGTTCGCTGGCGGAACATCCGCTTGCAAGACATGGGCAGGCACGAATGGAAGCCCCTAACGGATGGCAAGACGCTGGCGGGCTGGACGAAATGGGGCGGCGGCGAATGGACTGTCATTGACGGCGCGCTCAGGGGCATCAACAAACCGGCCGAGCGCGGGTTCCTCATCGCCGATCGCGACCTCGACGACTTCACCGTTCGCCTGGATTACAAAGCGCTGGAGGGCAACAGCGGCGTGTTCTTCCGCATGGGCGATCCCGTCAACCGCGAACCCGGCATCATGGGCTTCGAGGTGGAAGTAGACCCGGCGCGCGACGCCGGTGGCATGCAGGAACCGGGCAAGCGCGGCTGGCTCAAACACACCGAACCGAAGGATCACGAGTCGATCTACAAGCCGCGTGACTGGAACCGGATGACCATCTCCGCGCACGGCCAGCGCATAGCGGTTCAGGTAAACGGGGTGAAAACGTGGGAGATCAAGGACGATCCGGGCCGCCTGAAAGGCAAGTTGGCTTTGCAGATCAATCCGCGCGACAACCTGGAAGTCTACTATCGCGGCATCGAGATCCTGGCGCCGGCGAAGCGTTGAATGCGGGATCCCGCGTTCCTTGTCTGCGTGACGGGCTTCCCTGCCCGTCGAAGGCCTCGTCAGAGGCCTGCAACGCGTTCCCACAAGCGCCTGTCCGTGGCTTGCGCACGTGTTTCGCCGTTCTGAGTCTCGCGGCCCTGCTCAGTTGTACGCCATCGCGCCACGTGCCTTCACTCACCATCGCCATCAACTCCGGCGTCGAGGGTGATGCTCTAAAATCGGCGGCGCGGGAGTGGGCCGCGTTGCGCGCCGTGCCCGTCGAGCTGGTCGAACTGCCTTACACCAGCCTCTTCGAGAAACTGCTGCTCGATCTCACCAGCCGCACCGGCGCTTACGACGTAGTGATGATCGACGATCCCTGGTTCCCCCGGCTCGCCGGGAATGGCAACCTGCTGCCGCTAGACCAGACGCCCGATCCGGATTTCCTCGAAAGCTGCCTCGACGTTTGCCGCGAACCCTACCGCACGGGCCCTTACTACGCTCTGCCGTACGTGGGAAATTCGCAGTTGTATTTCTATCGCGGGGACCTGTTCAAGAAGCATTTGCTTCCCGCGCCACGTACATGGCAGGATGTTCTCGACGCCGCCCGGAAAATCGGCTCGGCCGAGGGGATGTTCGGATATGTGATGCGCGCCGCTCCGGGGAATGCCGCTGTCACCGATTTCATGGCGCTGTTCTGGGCGTTCGGTGCGGAGATGTTCTCTCCCGATAGCGCGCCGACGGTCGCGAGCGCAGAGGGCGCGGAAGCGTTGCGCTTCATGCTGGAACTGGGCAAGTACACGCCGCCGGGCTACGCGGGTTTCAATGCCGACGAAGTGGCCGCGCATCTTCTTCAATCCTCCGGCGTGATGAGCATCAACTGGCCGTCGTGGATCTCGGCGATGGACGACCCCGCGAAATCGAAGATCGTTGGCAAGATCGAGTTCACCGCGATGCCTTCCGCCAAGCGGCCCGGAGTGGCGAGCCTCGGCGCGTGGCTGCTGGCGATACCGAGGGCTTCGCGCCATGCGGAACTCGCGCGGGAGTTCATTGTGTGGGCTACGGACGCGAAGCAGATGCGGGCGGCCGCGCTGCTCGGCAATCCACCGACGCGGCGCAGCGTCTTTCTCGACGAAGACCTCCGCAAGCGGTACCGCGCCTTTCCGGCGCAACTGGCGTCTCTCGAAACCGCGCGTCCCCGTCCGCGAACGGCGCTGTGGAACGAAATCGAGAATGCGTTTGGCGTTTATCTTTCGCAGGCGAACGCGGGCAAGCTTGGCGCGGCCCAAGCGATGGAGAAGGCGAACCGCGAGATCTCCGCGATCCTGGAGCGAGCGAAATGAGATCGCCCATCCCGGAAGACGACAAGTGGGCTGACTGGAGAAGAAGACTGAGCCCCTCGCTAGTGATCTAGTGTAGTGTGCACGAAATAGATGGACAACTATTTCTTTCGTTTTCGGCTCCGGGGGCTGGTGCAGCCGGGCTGGATCTTCTCCAGCGTCCGTCGGCAACGGGAGATTTCTCAATGATGGATTCTACCGTCGCGGTCCAGACGAACGGCTTCGGATCGTTGTTCCACGCCCTGCCTTCGGGCTTGGCCTGCAGGGTTGCATCCACAATGGAGGGGATCTTATCGCTGTCGTAGTTCGGTTTGCGTCCGCGTCCTGGCGCAATCTCCCATAATCCGTCCAGGCGCTGTTCGGAGAAGCGTTGGCGCGACGAGATGACGGTCTTGCGGTTGACGGACAACTGCTGGGCGATGGCCACGTCGGACTGCCCGTCCACGGTGGCCAGCACAATCCGGCACCGAAGGGCGACCTGTTGAGGAGTGCCATGGGACGCCACCCATTGCTGAATCTGCTGCCGCTCGGGAGCGGAAAGAGCAACGGAGAACGCCATGCAACCTAAGCCCGACCTCGGCTTGACTTTCCACATCTCCCAGAGTGTGTAAGTGCCGGTAGGACTCTTGATGAGTCAGGGATGCTGCGCCGAAGTGTTGGCGTCGATTGCAGCGAATGACCAGGTCAAAGGCGGCAGCGGGACAGTCCGTTTACCGGCGGCGTCCGTAATGGCCCCGTCCGCCGAAAAATCCCCTTCCACCGTAGAAGCTTCCGCCGCCGTAGTATCGGGGCCCGGAATAGTAGAAGAAGCTCGGACCGTAAAAGTACGGCGAGTAAAACGGATAACCAAAACCGAGATAGGGCGTCCTCCGTTCGAGCGAAGGCGCGCTTGCGCGGCGCTTTAACTCCGTCTGCTGGTAGTCCTCGCGTCCAACCGGTTGGAAGGCCTGCTCAGAGCGCTCGGTCGAAATCGTGATCGGCGCGAGCGTTCGGAAAGTCACCGGAGTCTCCGGATAAACTTCCGTGGCCCGTCCGCGCGTGACCAGAACTCCGACGGTCGAGGCCGCAGCTCCCGCCAACGCTCCCACCCCGGCTCCGAACCCTCCAGCCGCGGCCGCGCCAACGGCTGCGCCGAGGCCCGCCGAAGTGCCGACGGCCGTCGCGTCTCTACCGTTCGACGTACCGCCCGCGTATTCCATCAACTGGGTCCGCACGGGCATCTGCTGACCATCGACCAAGCCAATCTCCGTGAGTTCAATACCGAGTCGCGAGGTTCCCTTAACTCGTCCCGCTTTCTAGACTTCGGAGATCCGCCCTTCGACAGTCTGTCCGCGCCTGGCGACCACGACGCCGTTCGCTACCAACGGTTCGGTAAGCGTGGCTGTGAAAACCTGGCCTGGCTGGCTGTGATCGCTCGACAACGTCTGGTTCACCCTGATCGTGATCCACGTGCCGGCAGGCATAACAATTTGAGGCAGCGGGTGCGCTTCCTGGCGCGGTTCGCTGAACTTGCGCCAACCGCCAGAGGGTTGCGGTTGCGGTTCGGCGGCGGTCTCCTGGGCGAAAAGGGGTAAGGCCGCACTCAGGAAGCCCACGATCGCCCCCGCTGCGATTGATTTTCTGTATATTGATTTTCTGTATAAGGTCATTTGGTTCACTCCCTTCGACGTGGAAGAAGCAAGTCCAATGCCATCGCTAAATGATTGAAACGCAAGCATCTGGCTTGTGAGTAGCCGGTGCATCGCCACCAACGCGGTGGTTTTCGGCCAGAATTATTTGTGAATGAGAGGCCCATTCACTTGTTTCAGAATTCCGATCATGCCGCGGGGCGCTTGGCTGGCCTGGCCTGCCGGGCCGACTCATTTGCCTCGAAGGGCCGATCGCGGCGTTGTATAATGACGGCTATCGCGGCTCAGCTCAGTGAGTTTTGAAGCGCAATGGTGCGGACCGTGCGACGGCAAGTACGAAGGCTGCATGATCCGGCAGTCGTATTCTGAAGCCGCTTGTCATGATTTGGCGGCACGCATGGCCGCGAGAGGTTCGATGCAATCGTCGTGGTTGATGGCGCTGACGCTTTCGGCAGGCGGGATTCTCGTCGCGGATCCGACCGCCGAGCAGGTCGATTTCTTTGAGCGGCAGGTACGGCCAGTTCTCGCCCGGCACTGCTATGCCTGTCACAGCAGCCGCGTGAAAGCGGCGTTTGCTGGATTACGTCTCGACAGCCGCGACGGCGTTATCAAGGGCAGTGATGCCGGACCGGTTGTCGTGAACGGACGGCCCTCGGAGAGTAAACTGATACGGGCGCTGCGGGGCGAACTTCCCAAGCAGATGCCGCCCTCGGGCAAACTGGGAGAGGATCAAATCTCGGCGCTTGCGAAGTGGGTCGAGATGGGCGCGCCGTGGCCGGAGGAAACGGCGCCAGCCACGCTGTCGGCTTTCAACCTGGAAGAGCGCAAGCGCGAGCATTGGGCGTGGCAGCCCGTGCGCCCGGTAAAGCCGCCAGCGGTTCGCGACGCCCGTTGGCCCCTTCAACCCACCGATGTCTTTGTTCTTGCTCGCATGGAATCTCGAGGGGCGATGCCCGCCGCTCCGGCCACGCGTTCGGCCTGGCTTCGCCGGGTTACCTTCGACCTTACTGGAATGCCGCCCACGCCAGCGGAGATCACCGCGTTTGAAAGCGATGCGCGGGAAAGTGGCGCCTATGAGAGCGTGGTGGATCGTCTCCTTGCCTCACCGCGTTTCGGGGAGCGCTGGGCGCGCCGGTGGATGGATCTGGTGCGCTTCGCCGAATCTCACGGGAGCGAGGGAGACCCCGACATTCCAGAGGCCTGGCGCTATCGCGACTATCTGGTCCGCGCTTTCAACACGGACCTTCCGTACGACCAGCTAATCCGCGAGCACCTTGCGGGCGACCTACTCCCGAAGCCCCGCATCAATGCCGCCGAGCACATCAATGAATCCAGAATTGGCGTCGCCAACCTTCGCATGGTCGAGCACGGATTTCAGCCCGTGGATCCATGGGAAGACCGCATCAAGTGGACGGACAATCAGATCGACGTTTTCTCCAAGGCTTTCCAGGGACTGACGGTTTCCTGCGCGCGCTGTCACGACCACAAGTTCGACGCCATCAGCCAGAACGATTTCTACGCGCTCTTCGGCATCTTCGCGAACGCGCGGCCCACGCAGACCGCCATCGACGACGACGCCTATCTGAACACCAACAGGGCGGAACTCGCCCGCTTAAAAGGGCAGATCAAAGAACGTCTCGCGTCAGCCTGGGCGAACGCCGCAAGAACAACGGCCGCGCCCGATTGGAAATTCGCCGCTTCGAGCGTTCGCGGCGGATGGGATCTGGCGGCGGAGTGGAAGAACTGGCGGGTACACGGCGCAGGTCTCGCCCAGGGGCCTTCCGCGCCTGGCGAATTTGCCGTTGAAACCGAAGGCAAGCGCGTCATCGGCGGTCTCTATCCCGCCGCCGTCTACACGCATCTGCTTTCAAGCAAGCACAGCGGCGTTGCGACTTCACCGCGATTCAAGATCGATACGGACTTCATCAGCGTGCGGATGGCAGGCGCAAATTTCAGCTTTGCGCAGCTCATCATCGAGAATTACGCCGTGCCTCGGGGCGGAATTTACAACCTCCGTTTCAGCCCCAAGAAGGACTCGCTCGACTGGTTTCGCTGGGATGCGAAGTTCTGGAAAGGCTTCACCGGCTATATCGAGTTCGCGACCATGGATGACGTTACCCATTTCCAGGCCGACGGGAAGGACGCGAAACCGCTTCGCAATGGACGGTCGTGGTTCGGCGCGCGGGAGGTTGTGTTTCACAATGACGAAGCGACGCCGAAAGCAGAGCCCCGCGTGGCCAGCACGACCGTTGCGCAGGCCGTTGAAGCCTGGCGGTTTGGGCGCGCGTCGGATGAACAGGCGGCGCTGCTCGATCATCTGGTGCGCGACGGAGCGCTTCCCAACAACGAGGAATCCGTACAGGGGGTGGCGGCGCTCCTGGCGGAGTACCGAAGACTCGAGAGAGAGGTTCCCGTTCCGCGCCGAGCTCCGGGGGTGCTCGAAGAAGCGGGCGGCGATCAGGCGCTTCTTGTTCGCGGGGACTTCAAGAGACCCGGGGATCCCGTGCCGCGCCGGTACTTGACCGCGCTCGGCAGCCATCCATACACGGACCCCGCGCATATGCGGCTGCGGCTGGCCGATGAAGTCGCGAGCCCGGCAAATCCGTTGACGGCGCGTGTGATGGTGAACCGCATCTGGCAAAACCTGTTCCGCAAAGGAATAGTGCGGACCGTGGATAACTTTGGAAAACTGGGAGAACGGCCCTCGGACCCGGAACTGCTCGATTGGCTCGCCGCGCGGTTCGTGGACGACGGGTGGTCGATCAAGAAGCTCGTGCGAATGCTTGCTACTTCCCGCGCCTACCGCATGGCGGCAAGCGAAGAGATGCCCATGCGGCGCCTGGAAGCCGAAGAAATTCGCGACGCGATTCTCGCCGTTTCGGGGCAACTCGATCCCGCGATGTACGGTCCATCCGTGCCGGTTTACTACTCCCACGAAACGGGCAAGACCAAGGGCGACAAACCGAAGGGACCGCTTGACGGGAACAGGCGTCGCACGTTGTATCTCGAGATCCGCCGCAACGCCACGAATCCATTTCTCGAAGTCTTCGACGCCCCCAAGCCTTCCACGACGCGCGGCCAGCGGGACGTAACAAATGTGCCCGCGCAATCGCTCGCCCTGATGAACAGCGCGTTCGTGATCGAGCAGGCGGCGAAATGGGGAGAGCGCGGAGAGGACGTGGATGCGATGTTTCTCCGCGCCCTTGGGCGCAAGGCTACGACGCGGGAGCGGGATGAAGCTGCGTCTTACCTCGCTGCGTCTGGGCTCGCCGGGTCAAACCGCGGCGATCTGGCGCAGGCGATTTTCAGCCTGAAGGAGTTCCTGTATGTCCGGTAGGAGGTTTTTGTCGCGGCGGGAGTTGCTTGCGACCGCGTCCATGGGCTTCGGGAACATGGCATTCTCCAGTCTCCTTGCTCAGGAAGGAAAGCCGCATCACGCGCCGAAAATTGAGCACGTGATCTTCTGCTTCATGTCGGGCGGCGTATCGCACATCGATTCGTTCGACCCGAAGCCGCGTCTGGCCAAAGAGGCCGGGCAGCCTATGCCGGTGCCGGTCGACCGCACGATGTTCAACCAGAACGGGGCGATTTTTCCGAGCCCGTGGGAGTTCAAGAACTACGGCCAGAGCGGCATCCCCGTCAGCGCGCTGTTTCCCCATATGGGCTCCTGCGTGGACGATCTATGCGTCATCCGCTCGATGACGGTGAAGTTCATGGAGCACGCGCAGGCGAATTTCTACTATCACTCGGGGCAGCCGTTCGCGGGCTTTCCCAGCATGGGCGCGTGGATCACCTACGGGCTGGGTAGTCCGTCAAAGAACCTGCCAGGATACGTAGTGCTGGGTAGCGGCGAGATCCCGCTCGGGGGCATCAACGTGTTTGGAAACGGCTTTCTGCCGGCTATCCATCAGGGATCGTTCCTCTACCCGGAGCGCGGCGAGCCGCTCGAAAACGTGACCCCGAAAGAGACGGACGAGAAACAGCGGCGGCGGTTGGGGTTTATCGGCAAGTTGGACCGTGAGTTTCTGGAATCGACCGGCCGCGACACGCAAGTGGACGCGGCGATTCGCAACTACGAGATTGCCTACCGCATGCAGGCAGCCGTGCCGGAGTTGGTGGACCTGCGCGGCGAGAGCGACGCGACGAAGAAACTCTACGGGCTCGATTCGGACAATGCCGGCAAAGCCGCCTATGCGCGGCAGTGCCTGATGGCGCGGCGGCTGATTGAACGCGGCGTTCGATTCGTGGAGTTGACCATCGTTCCGCCAAAGGGATTGGGCGGCGGCAATTCGTGGGATCAGCACGACAAACTCAAGGAAGGGCACGAGGCGAATGCGTTCCACGTGGACCAGCCTATTGCGGGCCTCATCAAAGATCTGAAGGCGCGCGGCCTGTTCGAAAAGACGCTGGTGATATGGTCCGGCGAGTTCGGGCGCGCGCCTTTCGCTCAGGGCAAGGACGGGCGCGACCACAATCCATACGGCTTCAGTCTGTGGCTGGCGGGCGGCGGGGTGAAGGGCGGAAGCATCATCGGCGCGACGGACGAATACGGATATCGAACCGTGGAGAGTCCGTTCACCATACACGATCTGCACGCCACCGTTCTGCACCTGCTCGGAGTGGATCACGAGCGGCTGACGTTCCGGTTCGGCGGCAGGGACTTCCGGCTGACGGACGTCCACGGGCAGTTGATCCGCGCGGCCTTGAGCTGAAGCGCGAAGGCGAAATCTCAACTCCCGCAGCCCTCGCCATGTCTTGATTGAGGCGGATATTACTGAACGAGCCCAATGATCGTAGAAGCAACTGTTCCACGTGCTTCTACGCAAGGTCGCGGCATTACCCGAAACTCGTTCAGACCTGCCGGCCGGAACTCGGGCGGATCACAACTGGGCGGCCTGCGTGCCAGACCTTCCTGAGTGTGTGACGACGGGCCCGTCCCTTGAGGAAACGCGCCGGCTGATTGAGGAGCCTGCGTCTCACATCGCAGGAATGCGACGGCGTGAGGAACTGCCCGAGCCGGGGACGGTGGCCGAAGCCGTGGAGATCCAAGCGGCGTGACGGTTCCCGGGGCGGGCATTCGAGCTCACAACGCTTCCGCAAGCGCAAGCGCGCCCCAGAGCACGCTGTCGTCGCCAAGAGCGGCGGGTACCACATCAATGCGCGCGCCGGACCACGCCGTAATCTGTCGCCGAAGCTCGGCCCGTAGAGGGACGAACAAGCGCTCGCCCGCCTTTCCAATGCCGCCGCCTACGGCGATTCGTGCCGGATTCAACAACATGATACACGCCTTAAGACCAAGGGCGAGATCCACCACGTACCGATCCACGAACGCCGGATCTTCAAGCAACTCCTTCGCGGGCTTGCCGTAGTCGCGCTCAAGCCAAAGCCCGGAGCACATCCGCTCGAAGCATCCTCGCGCCCCGCAGAGGCACTCAGGGCCATCGGGACGGATGGTGAGATGACCGATCTCGCCGCCATAGGAGTCCGCTCCGCGCCAAATCGCTCCGTTATCGAGAATGCCTCCACCAATTCCCGTCGAAAGGGTCATGTAGAAGAAAGGAGATAGGGACTTCCCGGCTCCATGGAATCCTTCGCCAAGCGCGCCCACATTCGCGTCGTTGTCCATGATGGCCGGGACACCGAGATTTTTCTCGACGTATGCCGCGAGCGGGAAGTCCCGCCAGCCGCCGACGTGCGTCGAAAGCGCGATCCGCTGCTCCGGATACCGCACCGGGCCGCCGAATCCTATCCCGCAGCGGTCGAACGCGGCTTCGTCCCGCCACGCGCGTGCCAAGGGAATGATTTGCTTTAACATCCACTCCCGGCCGCCTTCCTTGTCGGTTTCGCGGCTTTCGCGGCGCGCCATTCGGCCGCCTTCGAATACGGCCATCGAGAACTTAGACCCGCCGATGTCAATCGCAAGCGTTCGCAAGGACTTCCTCCGGAGAAGCGGTACCCGTACCCTTCTTCATGATCGTGATGGACGCGATCAGGTTTCCGAAGCGCGCCGAGTGCAGAGGGTTCGCACCCGCGGCCAAAGCCAGCGCGGCACCCGCCGAAAAGCTGTCGCCCGCCCCACAGATATCGACCGGATGCTCCACCGGGCTCGCAGCGACCCACACTTCTCCTAACCGTTCGTGAAGCGAGACCCCTTTAGGCCCGCGCGTGACGATGAGAAGCGGCGCTCCAAGCGTCTCAAACAGAGCTTGTGCGTCCGCGGCGCCGATCCTCGCGCACGCCTCACCTGCCTCTTGTTCGTTTCCCTTTACGATGACGCCGCGGAACAGTTCCATGCGGCTGCGCGAGTCGGCAAAGAAGACTTTCTCGCGGTAAGCCGCGGCCAGGTCCGCGAGCAGATCGCGAATGGCCGGCGTAATCACTCCGCCACGGCCGGTCTCGGCTTGATCGGAAACCAGAATCACGTCGAACTGTTCCACTGCCGATTGCAAGCGATCGAGAAGCCGGCGCTCCACCGCCGGCGCGAGCGGAACGTTATTGATGAAGTCCAGGCGCGGGCAGTCTTCGCCGCCGGTTAGGCCGTTGATGACCTTTGTGTACGTGAAGGTCCGCATTCCGGGCGCTTTTACGAGCAGTTCCGCGGAGATCCCGCGAGCCGCCAGAGCGCGCTCCAGCTCATATCCGAAGCCGTCGTCTCCGGCCGCACCGAGCACAGCCACCCGCGACGCGCCGAGCGCCGCAAGATTGCTTGCAACCGTGCCACCCGCGCCGGGCGTTACTTCGACCGCGGTAACGGCGATGCGCGGAATGCCCGTCTCACGCGAGGGTTCGGCTTCCGAAGGATCGTATGTGCACCAGCGGTCGAGACAAATATCGCCCACCACAAGCGCGGAAAGCTTCGGAATCGCGGAGAGGATCGCGGCCGCCGTCATGCCAGTTCGAGCATCGCCTTCCGTAGCGCGGGAAGCGTGGCGCGATGATCGCCGCAAAAGTAATAGCTCTCCCCGCCGTCGGCTACGGTGCGCGCGAGGATGGTCTTGTGGGGGCGGAAGTAATAGCCCGGGTCGGACTTCGGCAGCTCGTGGTGAATATCGCCGGCGATGGGCACGACATCGAAAACGGCTGTCGTGAACCGGCGGATTTCGCGGCCCTCCTGGTGGGCGACATTGCGAGACATGGCAAGCGCCTTCAGATACACTTCCGGAGCCATGATGGCAGAGCCGAAGCTGAGCATCACGCCTCCCTCCAGATTCTCGACGCCGCGGGCGAAGATGAGGAAATCGCGGTAGCTCGCCGCTCCGAGCGCCGCGCCGTCGCAGTTCGGATGCTCGTGGAGGATGTCGTAGCCGACGCCAACGTGCACCGTCACGGGCACGCCCAGCCGGTAGGCGGCGGCGAACACGCTCAAGTCCCGGTACGGGAAATCGCTCTCCTCGATGCGGCGTCCCACGTTCTCTCCAAGCCCAAGCGACAGATCCGCGGCCTGGTGAATCCAATCGTTGAGTTCGCCCGTTTCGCGCCACAGCCCGAATTCGCCGCTCTTGATGTAGCGCGCGACACTTTCTGTGGTGGCCCCAATGCGCGCGATTTCGTAATCGTGAATCGCACCCGCGCCGTTCATCGCGAGGTGCGCGATGACGCCGCGCTCCAGCAGATCGATGAGGTGCCTGTTGATGCCCGCGCGCAACACGTGGGCGCCCATCATGAGAATCCGCGCCGCGCCATGCTCGCGTGCGCCGCCGAGACGCCGCGCCAGATCCGTCAATTGAGGATGCTCGAAGGCCGGGGTTGGATCGTCGAGCGCGAGCCAGCGATCGAGTTGCAAGTCGTGCGTTCGTTCGGCAAGAGGCTTTATCAGCAGCCGCGAGCGGTCGAACGTTTCGTATTTACTGCCCATTGCGCGGAAAAAGCGCCTGAATTAGCTCATCGTGGCAGCCAAAATGGGGAATAATAAAGTCCGCTCCCACTCCGGCAAGCCGCTTTCGTTTCCATTCGTCGACCTTCAGGCAATCGGGCTCCTCGGTTGCCACGCCGACGGCAATGCCCCCCACTTCTTTCACGTTTTCGATTTCGACGTAGCCGTCGCCAAAGCCGAGAAACTCCTCGCCGCGGCATTCCGACTTCGCGATCACCTGCTGCACGAGAATCTTCTTCGAGAAGCTCTTGTAGTCGTCGAGAGCGCCATAGACGCCGCCGTCGAAGTATTGTGAGACGTCGAGCAGGTCCGCCTCGCGCTTCATGTAAACGTGGTCCGTGCCGCTCGCGAGGTAGAGCTTCAAACGGCGTGCCCGCAGCGCTTCGAGCAACGCCCGCGCCCCCGGAACCATATAATGTTCCTTCGAAACGCGTCCCGATTCCAGATCGTCGAGGCGGTCTTTGATCTTTTCATGCAGGCGGTCGAGATACATGGTCTTGTATACCAGCGGTTCGAGCGGAGTGCCGCCGCGCGACCGTATCTGGTCCGCTAGTTCGATCATCTGATACATGGTCTGCTTGCCGGTGAGTTGTCCGACAAACTCTTCGACGATGGCGCGTAAATCCGCTTCGCTTTCACCGGTCTTGGTTTCGAGAAGAAGGTCCACCATCATGGGGACCATCACTTCCATCCAGCCGGAGCGAATCAGGGAAATTGTGCCGTCAAAGTCGAAAAGAACGACCCGGGCGCGCTCAGCCGAGGCGCCCGGGCGAAGGTGTTCGATCATCTTCTCGTATTGTGCCATAATTGGCGCAGACCGGAAAAATCAGGTTTATGCGAAAAATCGCGGTGGCCAACATGAAGGGCGGAGTCGGAAAGACGACGACCGCTATCCATCTGGCGGCGGGCCTCGCCATGAGGGGCAGAAAAGTGCTGCTCATCGATACCGACCCGCAGGGAAACGTAGGCCACGCACTTCGGGTTCGAGCGAGTCACACGATGCAGGAAGTGATGATGGGCGAGGCCCCCGTGGAAGAGGCGATCGTGCGCGGCGTGCGCCCGGGACTCGACGTGATTGCATCCTCGACATCCGCGTTTTCGCTTGAGCGGCGTTTGGCCGGCGAAACGCAACGGGAGACGATTCTCGCTCGCAGGCTGCGCTCCGCGAACGGCTACGACGCGGTGATTATCGACAGCTCCCCAGCGATGAATCTGCTGACGTACAACGCCCTGCTCTACGCGGACCAGGTCATCGTACCGGTGGCAATGGATCTGATGGCGATCATCGGCGCCCGCCAAACTCTTAACGGCGTTGCTGAAGTGCGGGAGTTGTGGCCGGACCGTCCGATCGAATTGATGGCTGTGATCCCGACGTTCGCTAACACCCAAACAAATGCGACACGGGCGGCGCTAGAGGCGCTTGAAGCCGACGCGCAGCTCAGCCGGAGCCTGTATCGCGCTGGCATCCGCCAATGCATAGATTTAAACTACGCAACTTCGCAGGGACAGACGATATGGGAGTATGCGCCCCGCAGCCGGGCTGCGGAAGATTACACTCGGTTTATCGATTTCGTGGAGGCATATGGATCAACACAAGAAATCACCCGTAAGGCGGAAGCCGTCGTTTAGCGTTCCGGAAGAGGTCCTCTCGTCGTCTCAGGCGGGCTGGGTGTACAGGACGGAACCCCAGCCGGCCGTGGCCGTTACAGCGGCCCCTCCGCAGTCGCAGTCGCGGACCCCTGATTCCGGTCTGGTGGACGCAACGGCTGGGGCGTTGGCCGCCGGGATGGCGGCGGTAAGCATCGCGTTTCTCCTCGGGCTTCGCGTTGCAAGCTTGCCTTTCGGGCTGGGCCTGCGGTTCTTCAGGGCAGTGGCAGGAAATTAGAAGGCGGAACGGGCGCCTTTACGAACGTCGCAATTCCGCCGCAATCTCCGCCGCTACCGACCGCGCCTTCTCAACTTCGTTGGGCTCGAGACTGATTGCGCCCACTCTTGCGTGACCGCCGCCCCCGTAGCGCTCGCAGATCGACGCAAGGTTGTGCACTGGCTCGACGGGCGGCCAGGGGTTTGACCCCACCGAGATTTTCGTCCGGAAACTTGACGCGCTGACCGACACCGTGTAGGTGCTGTCCGGAAACAGGTAATAGGGAATGAATTTGTTGTATCCCTCGATATCGCATCCAATGAGATCGAAGAAAATCACGCCCCCCTCCATTGTCGCGCGCTCTTTGATAATGCCGATCGACGCCAGGTGACGCTGGTAGAGTGGCTCATAAAGCGCTTGGATTTCCGGCTTCGCGATGATCGCGTCGAGCGGTTCGTGGCGCATCCAGCGGATGATCTTCAGAACGGTGTCAGATCCCTTTGAACCTTCGATAACCAGCGTCAGTTTCATGGCCGGCGCGCCAAGCTCAACCGCGGTTTTTGCGTCCGCATACTGGGCCCCGTCAATAATGTTGGCCCATTTTACAAGATCCGCGAGATCGGGAGCCTCGAACCCGAACTTCTGTTGCGCGACTTTACTGATGAATAGCGTGCACGACTTGAAACTCGGGTCATACAACTTGCGCCCGCTTGTATCGCGGCGGAAATGCTCCGCGTCTTCCCGGGTCAGGAACGCGCTCTGGTGGTGATCAAACCACCAGGTGAGCCTGGGGTTATTCGAATATTTAAAGTCGACGATGGCGTTCACGTCGCCGTCAAAGAGTTCGTCCTCGAACAGTTGCGACGCCTTATGAGCCAAGCCGGTAAAAACGAACTCGGCACCGGGATGGTAGGCGCCTTCAATGAAACGGCTAAAGAACGCGGCCGAGGCGGCGCCGTCGAAACAGTGATCGTGGTAGAAGACTCGTATCCGCATGAAATGCTCGAGACGCCGAAAACCTATCAGTGTCTCCGATACGGACTTTAATTGCAACCGCCAGAATTGTCTCAAGGAAGATGCGCCTGGAGGAAAGGCCGGTTTCTCACGCAAGGAGAGCCTGGGGAGAAGCGGCCGGTCAAGCTGGGACATGATCATCGAAATGAAAGCACCGGCTGGTGAGGGAGCATATGAGGTACGGGTATTTCGAGGCGTCGCAGGCGGATGAAGTGGTGAGTTCTACCGGGAAAGGGAAGGAGAAGCGAGTGAACCTGTGGTGGCGACGCCGTATGAGATCCTGCGGCAGTTGCGGGATCTGGCACGGTATCTAAAGGAAGATGTGACGATGGAGCAGTTGGAGAGGGAGGCTGGAGCGAAGAGCGACATGGAGTCGGCAACACAAATGCAGGCGGCCAAGGAGAAATTGTTCGATCCGGTCTGGAATAGGCAGAGCGCTGTGAACATAGAGGACCAAGACCTTTCTATGAAAGAAAAACCAAATACACCGGGCGGCGGTAGAGTATCCCGCTTTCCGCTGGTCGGCCCCGGGAGTTGTACGCCGGGTGGGAAGGATCAGAACACGCATGTAAATCAAGAAAAGGAGGCTTGGCGGGCGGATCGCTTCGCTCCCTTCCTCCAGGCTCATCTTCGAATGAGAATATGGTCTGCCTTCAGTCAGCGATCGGAAAAGGCGACGGTTTGGTGTCTAACGTCCATGAGGCCGGGAGGCCTGTCCCACATGGGCAGCTTCTCACGGTAACTCGCGCGGGTCAACGTCGTGCGCGACGCAGGCGACGCAGTCTCCCTGCCCCACCATCGACGGCCCTCGATTCGCAACGACTAAGCCATCCGCATGAGCCTCGACGCGAATTGGTTCGCGGTCCGGCTGCTCGATGAAGTGGACCTGGCCGAGTAGATCGCCTTTCCTGATCGGCTCGCCCAGTTCCACGCAATTCTCGTACAACCCCGACTCGGGAGCGAAGCGGTAGTCAGCGCGGTCAAGCGCCTGCACCCAGCGCGCGGGCCCGAGACCCGCCTCCGCGCGCGTTTTCTCCTTGCCACGAAGCACGCCGCAATGGATCAGCACGTTGTGCAAGCCCGCCTGGCATTGGCGGTGAATAGCAGCGGGAACTGTTTCGCCCCCGCCCATCTCCGTCGTGATCACGATCTTGCCCTGGCGTTCCGCATCGGTCGGCAGCAACCCCGCGCCCGCTACGTCGGCGTAGAGAAAAGCCGTTTCGGTGAGGAAAGCCTCCGTGGCAGCCAGCATCCGCGCCCTCTGCGTCAGGTCTGGCACCAAGTGCATGTGCGCGCACGGGAGAAAGCCCATGCTCCGCCCGCCGGTATGCAGGTCGATTACGTACTCTGCCATCGGAAACAGGACCGTCGAGAGGTAATGCGCCAGCATCTCGCTCACCGTGCCGTTTGGATTGCCCGGAAAGCAGCGGTTGAAATTGCGCCCGTCGAGCGGCGAAAGGCGCGTGGCTGCTTTCGACGCAGGCGGATTAAGGCACGGGATGAGAATCAGCGTACCCATCACGTCTTCCGGGGTCAATTCACGCCACAACTTGAGAATCGCGACCTGCCCGGGATACTCGTCGCCATGATTGCCCGCCATCAGGAGAACGGCTGGACCCGGGCCGCCGCGGATCAAACAAAGTGGGATTCGCAGATTGGCCCATCCGCCCAGATTGTGCGAATAGGGAATCGCCAGGTGGCCGCACTGTTTGCCGTGCGGCTGGCTGAAGTCGATATCGGTGTGAATCTGGGTTTCACTCATGGCTGCGTTTCCTCTAACTCAAGATCTCGCGAATTACCTTGCCGTGGACGTCCGTCAGCCGGAACTCGCGGCCGCTGTAGGCGTAGGTCAGGCGCGTGTGATCGAGCCCCAGAAGATGAAGCACCGTCGCGTGGAGGTCGTGGACATGCACGCGGTTCTGTTCCGCCTTGAAGCCGAAGTCGTCGGTTGCGCCGTAGGCAGTGCCGCCTTTGATTCCGCCGCCGGCGAGCCAGACTGAGAAACCGAATGGGTTGTGATCACGGCCATTCTGCACCTTGACGCGGGAACTGGTTTCAACCGAAGGCGTGCGTCCGAACTCGCTGCCGAAGATGACGAGCGTGTCTTTGAACAGGCCGCGCGATTTCAAGTCGTCGAGCAGCGCGGCCACGGGCTTGTCTACCTGACCCGCAAGCCTCTTGTGAATCATAATGTCGTCGTGGTTATCCCAGGGCTGTCCGTTGCCGAAGTAAAGTTGTACCATGCGAACTCCACGCTCCGCGAGTCGCAGCGCGTGCAGGCAGCCGCGGCCGAAATCGGAATCGCCATAGCGGGCACGCGTAGCCTCGGGCTCTCGTGCGATGTCGAACGCTTCCGGCGCTTCAGTCTGCATGCGGAAGGCGACTTCCATGGACTCAATCGCGGCCTCAAGCTGCGTGTCTTCACGGCGGGTTTCAGCATGGAAGCGGTTCAGTTCGGCGAGCAGGTCCAGTTCGCGGCGCTTCGAAGCGGGCGCGCGGCCGGCGTCGCGAAGGTACTGGATCATTTCCAGCGGATCCTTCACGTTGTTTGGAATGTGGACACCCTGAAAGACGGCGGGCAGAAAGCTCGAATTCCACAGCGGAGTGCCGACAACGGGCATCCCCGGGCACATGACGATGTAGCCGGGAAGGTTCTGATTCTCGGTGCCAAGGCCATAGAGAAGCCACGATCCCATCGAGGGGCGGCTTTGCAGATTCTCGCCGCAGTTCATCATCTGCAGCGACGGCTCATGGTTTGGGATGTCGGAGTACATGGACCGGATGACGCAGATGTCGTCGATGCGATCGCCTATGCCAGGAAAGATTTCGCTGACTTCGATTCCACTCTGTCCGCAGCGGCGAAACTCAAATGGCGAACGCATCAGGTTGCCGGTCTTGCGCTCGGTTTGCGGATTGCCGCCGGGCACGGGCTGTCCGTGGTGGCGGTCGAGCATGGGCTTGTGGTCCCACGTATCCACCTGGGACATGCCGCCATTCATGAACAGGAAAATGACGCGCTTCACCTTCGGGGCGAAATGCGGCTCTTTGGGCGCAAAGGGATTCACCGTTGAGGCGAAGAGATCTCTGAGGCCTAGGAGGCCGAACCCCGCTCCAAGACTGCCGAGCAGTCGGCGGCGGGAGGGTTTGACGAAGGGTTGCATGTTCAATCCACGAAACTGAACTCGTTCGAGCTGAGAAGCGCTTGTGAGAATTCGAGCCAGGCGTCTTCGGCGGGGTCTGCCAGGAAACGCAAAGCGGCCGCCAATTCACGCGGCTCGGGCGGGCGTCCGAAAAGCGTTTCGTAGCAGGCGCGCACTCGTTCTTCAACGCCGCCCGGCGCTCCCGCTCGAATGCGCTCCGCAAGACTTGACGACTGCTTCTTGATGAATTCGCTGTTAAGAAAAAAGAGCCTCTGAACGGACGTATTCGTGGCGACACGCTTCTCGGCGTGAATGGACGGGTCCGGGAAATCGAAGAGGGTCAGCAACCGTTCAGTCCGAAAGCGGCTCACTTCTCCATAGATAGTTCGTTTCCGAAAATCCTTGTCCCACTTAACGGGCGGCCCGCCCGAGGCGAGTTGGAGTTGACCCGACACGAAGAGCATGGAATCGCGCAGCGCCTCGACATCGAGGCGCCTGCGGTTGAAACGCGAAAGCAGGCGGTTATCGGGGTCGGCAGCCAAGGCCTCGGCTGATCCGTGGCTGCTCATCGCGTACGCCGAGGAAAGTAAGATCTGGCGCTGAAGCGTCTTGATGGACCAGCCGTTTTCCATGAACTGGACCGCCAGATAGTCGAGCAACTCCGGGTGGCTGGGGCGGTCACCCGCCGCGCCAAAATTGCTCAGGCTGCGCACGATGCCCCCGCCGAAGTGCTGGCTCCAGATGCGGTTCACGATCACGCGCGCGGTCAACGGATTGGCGGGGCTTGCAATCTGGTTGGCCAAATCAAGGCGGCCGCTTCCGGTAGTGAGCGGCGCGGGCTCGGGATCGCCAAGCACGGAAAGAAAACGGCGGGGAACGAGATCGCCCAGGCTGTAAGGGTCGCCGCGTTTATGAAGCGGCATATCGCGCGGTTCCCTGATGTCGGACAAGACGTGCAGGAAAGGATAGCGTTCCGGCAGAGCCGCCTTCGCGATGTCCAGTTCCTTGCGGAGTTGTTCGAGGCGGAAACCGGCCGCGGCATCGAGATATGGCGGGATTTCCTTATCGTCAAAGTAGAGGACGCCGGATGGGCGCGATTCGCCATCCGTCTTGCGTTTGGCGTCGAACAGATCGCCCCAGAAGACATACTTGTCGCGGGTGAGCGATCGCGTTTCCGCGCGGCAGCCTTTGCAGTAGATGTCATAGGGGTCGGTGGACTTCTTTGACGCCTCGATAACGCGCTCGTTATACGCGGTCAAGTCGCGGTGCTCTTCGATCAGCGCGTCGACTGTTCGTTGGAAATCGTGGGCCGCAGCCTCGGCCTTCTCATGGGTGCCGGACGCGGAGAGGGCGGGCCAAAATCGGAGAAACGAGTGATCGTGCGTTTGATCGAGATATCCCGACCAGCGATCGAGAATCCGTGGATCGAGTCCGTGGCCCACTTCGCGCGGCGCCCGCCTCCGCTCCCAGGCCGCGAACAGGTAGCGTCCGGAATCGCGCGCGAGTTTCTCGCCCAGACGCTTTCGCTCCGTGTCGAGCAACTCCTTGATCTGCTGTTCGAGGCCGCTGATCCGTTTCTCGGCAGCGCGATAGGATTCGACTACGGCTCGTGGGGCAAGCGGGTCCTCCTTCGCTTCCGTCGAAGTAAGGACGCCGCCCAAAGCGTAATAATCCAGGGTCGGAATGGGATCGTACTTGTGATCGTGGCAGCGGGCGCAAGCGACCGTGAGGCCGAGTAATCCTCGCGTGATGACGTCGATCCGGTCTTGAAGTTCGTCGGCGCGTGCCTTGGGCGGTTCGACGATCGTGTAGTACCAGGGGCCGAGCGCCAAATAGCCGAGACCAGGCGTCAGGCGCTTTTCTCCCGGCTTGTCCAACATGTCCCCGGCGATTTGGGCCTTGGCGAACAGGTCGAACGGCATGTCGGAATTGAATGCCTGAATGACCCAGTCACGGTATCGCCACGCATTCACGAAAGGTTCCGGCGCCAGACTGATCCCATCGGCATCGGCGTAGCGCGCGACATCGAGCCAGTGGCGAGCCCATCGTTCGCCGTATTGTTCGGACGCGAGCAGGCGGTCGACGATCTTGGCGAATGCATCAGGCGAGGAGTCCATGACGAAAGCGCGGTATTGCTCCGGCGTGGGCGGAAGGCCTGTGAGATCAAGCGTGACTCTGCGAAGGAGCGTGGCTCGTCCGGCGGGAGGCGCAGGCGCGAGTCCCTTCCCTTCGAGACCGGCAAGGACGAACCGGTCGATGGGTGTGCGCGCCCAGGATTCGTTCTTTACAGAAGGCGGTGCGAACTTTTGTGGGCGCTGAAATGACCAGAAACTACGCCGCTTGGCGATGCCGGCTTCCGCGGCGGAGGGCGTTTCAGCGGCGTCAAAATGCGCGCCGGACTCAATCCACAGACGCAGGTCTTGAATCTCGGGATCGCTCAACCGGCCGTTCGGAGGCATCTTGATCCTTGGATGCGTATGGGTCACGGCCTGAATCAGGAGGCTGTCGGCGGCGCGCCCGGAAATGATCGCCGGTCCTGAATTGCCGCCCTTGGCGACGGATTGGCGGGTGTCCAGCCGGAGCCCGCCCAGTGCCTGCTGAGTGTGGCAGGCATAGCATTTCGATGCCAACAGGGGCTGTACGCGGGTCTTGTAGAAATCCACCGGTCCAGCAGGCGCTTGCGCAAGAAGAAGGCTAGCCACGGCCAGCGCGAGCGCCACACGGAGACCAAGCTTCATGATCACGTCTTAGATGGTCTCACGGCAGTCTATTCTGATACAAGATGAGCCTGAGCCTTCCGATTAGCGGCGGTCAGAGCGGTCAGATCGCGCCTAAGCATCTGTAGGCGGTTCTTGCGTACGCTAGAGAGATCAGGGCCGACGGCAGGTTCTGAGGTGGAGTTAGGGTCGTTCCGCCGATTTTTCTCTCGCGGCACCAGGAAACTGTTCAACGCCCGCTGGAATTCACGTTGGAAGCGACCTTCGCAACGGTTGGCAAGATTGACGCTCTGCGTGACGTCGGGCGAAACGAACGTGGCGGCGATACCGGCGGCGGCGTCAGCGTCCGGTACCGTTTCCCCGGCAGATTCCCGCGCCGACCGCATGGTGCCGTGCTCGATAGCTGTCGCCTGGCGAATCCGCCACGAGAACAGCGTCGTTTCGCCGATCATTAGCTCCTCGGCCACATCAACGCCAAGGAAGCGGGAAAACTGGCTTGGCAATTCAAGACAGGGTACCGAGGATTCGCCGGTGAGCAGCCCGGACTGGGTGCAGAGGCCGCGGCGGAGGGCGTTTTGAGCGGAGCGCGCGGTTCCGGCGGGGGTCATACGTCCCAGGGCGAGCGCGCTGTTGGCACCGCACGCCAGTAGTATTTGTTGAGAAGTCACGCAGGACACCCTCTATAACCAGCGTACACCACGCTGTCAAGGAAAGGTCATGTAACTACAATGTTACCAAATAGATGTGTCAGGTTGAGCGCGTTTAGGGGACTTGAGAGTCGCGATATTGTTATCTGCCTGAAACAGTGCGGCTTCGCAATAGCCGGTTAGGCTCGCGCTATAGCGTTGCCGCCTCTTGTCATATGGCGTTGACCAGACAGCGGCCTGCCCGACAGCACCGGATTCATCGCCGTGAAGATGCGCCCCATAGCAAGCGAAAGTAATGAAGTACCTTATATCATAGTGGGCGTGCCGTACCGCTCTTCACAGTCGCGGCTCAGTTTAATTTTAACGTATCCCTACGCAAGGCTTTGATCGTTTGACCAATGCTTCCCTGAATCTATCACTATTCATGCCGCGCACTCCTGACGCTCACATCTTGACAATCATATGGAAGAACGTTATTCTGGCTGACATATGGCAGTGGAAGAACCCAATACCGGCGTGATTCAAGGCACTCTCGACATGCTCATCCTGAAGACTCTCAGCCTGGAGCCGCTGCACGGCTTCGGTATTGCGCGCCGCATCGAGCAGGTGTCCGGTGGAGTATTCAAAATGAATCCAGGGTCGCTTCTGACGGCATTTCAGCGACTGGAACGCGAAGGATGGCTGGATTCGGAATGGAGCCAGACCGGCAACTCGCGCCGGGCTAAGTACTACCGGCTTACGAGCGGGGGCAGGAAACAACTCGATGTCGAGACCGCGAACTGGAACCGCCGAGCCGCGGCGATCGGACGGCTCTTGCAGGCGGAGGCCTGATCCATGTCCTTGTGGAGGCATCTCCGGCACGGCTTGAGGGTTCTGACCAACCGGGCCGCCGCGGACCGCGAAGTGGAGGAGGAAGCTGGTCACTACTTCGAAGAACTCACCGTTTCATTTGAAGCCAAAGGACTTTCCCGCGACGCAGCCGAGCGGGCCGCCCGCATGGAGACCGGCAGTTCGCTCGCTCTGCGCGAACAGGTGCGGGATGCGGGCTGGGAGAATTGGGCGTCCGGGATCATCGACGATTGCCGGTACGCGGCCCGTCGGCTCGGACGAAGCCCTGGGTTCGCAGCCGCGGCCATCCTCACACTGGCCTTGGGAATCGGGGCGGCTGCAGCGATCTTCGCCGTGACCGATGGCGTGCTGCTGAAGCCGCTGCCCTATCCGGACGCGGAACGGTTGATCGCACTCCGGCACACCGCGCCGGGAATCAACATCAAAGACCTCAGGATGTCGCCATCGCTCTACTTTACGTATCGCGAGGAGAGCCGCGTATTTGAGGAGATCGCGATGTGGAACGGGAACCGGTCGACAGTGACAGGCTTGGGCGACCCGGAGGAAGTGCCAACGATTTTCGCGACACACCGGTTCCTGAACGTGCTGGGAGTGCAACCGGCCATGGGCCGCGGGTTTACCGAGGCCGACGCGGATTAGCAGGGCGCGCGCACGGCGCTGATATCGGACGCTTACTGGAAGCAGCGATTTGAGGCTTCCAGGACCGTACTTGGACGAAGGATTCTGATCGACGGGAACGCGCACGAGATTATCGGAGTGCTGCCCGCCGCCTTCGAATTTCTCGATGAGAAGGTGTCTTTGCTCATTCCCCGGCGGTTACGGCCGGAGGAGGTTCGCCTGATTGAATTCAGCGAGGACGGAATCGCCAGGCTGAAGCCTGGCGTCACCTTGGAGCAGGCGAACGCGGATATCGCCCGTTGCCTGCCCATGGCACCGGCGAAGTTCCCGCTCAATAGCGGCTTTGCCGCGAATGCGTTCACGGACGCTCGCATCAGCCCGAGTCTACGCTCGCTCAAGGATCATCTGGTGGGCGATACCGGCAAATCCCTTTGGATTCTGATGGGGGCCGTGGGCATCCTGCTGCTCATCGCCTGCGCGAATGTCGCGAGCCTCCTGCTAGTGCGGGCCGAGGGAAGACAGCACGAGTTAGCGCTTCGCGAGGCCCTCGGCGCCGGGTGGGGGCGCATCGTGCGGGATCTGCTTGGCGAAAGCGTGTTGTTGGGCGTTGTGGCCGGCGTCTTTGGTTTGGCATTCTGCTTCTGTGCCTTGGAATGGGTGACCTATTCCGGCCTGAGCTCTCTGCCGCGCCCAACGAACATTTCGATCGACGCCAGAACTCTGGCCTTCACTCTGGCAACTTCGATCTCGGCGGGCATTCTATTTGGATTGGTTCCCGTCTGGAGGTGCGCGAGCCGCAAGACCGAAGGCGCTCTCCGCGGTAGCGGGCGATCCATGAGCCAGAGCCGGGAGCGGAACGCGGCCCAGCGCACGCTGCTGGTTTTGCAGGTCGCGCTTGCGATGGTGCTGATGGTCGGCTCGGGGTTGATGTTACGGACGTTCCAGGTCCTGCGGAGCGTGGATCCCGGGTTTAGAGATCCCTGGGAAGTACAGATTGTGCGCGTCTCGGTTCCATCGCAAGTAGCGGATCCAGTACAAGTGATGCGCCTGGAGGAAGCAATACTGCGGAAGTTTTCGGGTATCGCAGGGGTCTCCGCCGTTGCCATCACGACGGCGGCTCCGATGGAGGGAGGCAGCAGCAACCCGGTATACTCCGCCGATCACGACCCGGGTCCGGGGAAGATTGCTCCGGTGAGACGCACGCGCTACGTGTCGCCGGAATTCTTCAAGGCTACGGGGAGCCGCTTTCTTGCCGGAAGAGATATGACTTGGAACGAGTTGTACAACGGCTCGCCAGTAGCCCTTATATCCGAAAACATGGCGCGCGAATTGTGGGGAGAGCCGAAAGCCGCGTTAGGCAAACGAATTCGCGCTTCGCTGAATCAACAGTGGCGGGAAGTGATCGGCGTGGTCGCGGACATGCGCGACGATGGGGTCGCCCGGAGCGCGCCCACAATCGTCTACTGGCCCCTGCTGCAGAAGGGGCCCACGGGGGCCTTCGGCGTGCCGCGAAACGTGGATCTCGTCATTCGGAGTCCGAGAGCGGGTTCGGCGCAATTCGTTCAGGAGTTGCGGCAGGCGTTGCAGGGAGTGAATGCGAACCTGCCTCTGGCCAATGTGCGGACATTGGGGGCGATCTATAGGAAATCGATGGCGCGCACTTCATTCATATTGGTTCTGTTAGCCGTGGCGGGGTCGATGGCGTTGATTCTCGGAGCTGTGGGGATTTACGGGGTGATCGCCTACTCGGTCGCGCAGCGCCGGAAAGAGATCGGAATTCGGATCGCGTTGGGATCGTCTCTGCAAGCCTTGACGAGGATGTTCGTGCGGCAGGGAATGACTCTGGCGGGGACGGGCGCGGTGCTGGGATTGCTTGCGTCCTTCGGCGCGACCCGGCTCATGCAATCGCTTCTGCTCGGCGTGAGCCCCGTCGACCTGGCGACGTACACGGCGATGCCGGCCCTCGTTGCGGTTGCGGCTTTACTGGCCAGTTGGCTGCCGGCACGCCGGGTGGCTTCGGTGGACCCGATCGAAGCCTTGCGCGCCGATTAGGGCTCGCGCATCGACTGTAGGGCGCATCACCGGCGGGGTGCATCAAGCAACTCGTCCCAGCAGTCGTCAGGCCGATTCATTGCGCCGAAGGAATCCTGGTTTGGATCCTAGTGTAGTGTCCACAAAATAACTGGACAGCTATTTCTTTCGTTTCCGACTCCGGGGGCTGGTGCAGCCGGGTTGGATCTGTTCCAACGTCTGCCGGCAACGGGAGAGTTTCTGTGTAATGGATTCTACCATGGCGGTCCAAACGAACGGCTTTGGATCTTTGTTCCACGCCGTGAGGAATGCGCCGATGGACGCCTTCAGATCCTCCACGCTTCGGAACACGCCCCGCCGGATCGCCTTTTCATCCAAGTGTCCAAACCACCGCTCCACCAGGTTCAGCCAACTGGAACTGGTGGGGACAAAATGGAGCGCGAAGCGAGGGTGACGTTTCAGCCAGTTGCGCACCTTCTCATGCTTGTGGGTTCCATAGTTGTCCATGACCAGATGGAGCGGGACCTCGCCAGGGAACTCCTGGTCCAGAGTTCGTAGGAACTTGAGGAACTCCTGATGGCGGTGGCGCTGGTGGCATTGGCCGATCACCTTACCTTGTAAGACCTCCAGGGGGGCGAATAGCGTCGTGGTCCCGTTGCGCTTGTAGTCGTGGGTCATGGTCCCACAGCGGCCCTTCTTGAGCGGCAAGCCAGGCTGGGTGCGATCCAGCGCCTGGATTTGACTCTTCTCATCCACACACAATACGATGGCCTGCTCGGGCGGATTCAAGTACAACCCGATCACGTCGGTCATTTTCTCGAGGAACTTCGGCTCGCGCGACAGCTTGAACGTCTTCACCCGGTGAGGCTTCAGTTGGTGGGCCTGCCAGATATTGTTGATGGTAGACTTACTCACGCCCTGACTCTTGGCCATCGTGCGGCAACTCCAATGGGTCATGCCTTCGGGCTTGGTTTGCAGCGTCGCATCCACAATGGCGGCGATCTTGTCGCTGTCGTAGTGGGGTTTGCGTCCTCGCCCTGGAGCAATCTCCCACAGTCCGTCCAAGCGCTGTTCGGCGAAGCGTTGGCGCCACAGCATGACGGTCTTACGGTTGATGGACAACTGCTGCGCGATAGCCCCGTCGGACTGTCCGTCCGCAGCGGCCAGCACAATCTGGCACCGCAGGGCGACCTGCTGAGGGTGCCATGGGCCGCTACCCACTGCTGAATCTGCTGCCGCTCGGAAGCGGAAAGACCGGTGGATAACGCCATATCCCAGCGTACACCTGAAGGGGGGGCGCGTGTCCAGTTATTTGTCGGACACTACACTAGCGTCAATTGGTTTGCGTTGGAATCTCAAACTCGTGACCAGGGACCAGCGCTTTCAGATCGTGCCGGGTTTGCCGCTGGAAACGTGGTAATGGTAAGAATGGTTACCGGAAAACCAATTCGGCTATTGTCGGGCTACTGTAGCACCGTCTTGACGTCCGGCAGCAACGCTAACGAGGTTCGTATAACCGCATGGTGAAAAAACTATCCGCATCTTCTCGGCCCGCGAACGTAATAAGCTTGAGATCCGAATCCATATTCAGCAAGCCGCCGGATAGGATGCAGAAGGCTGTCCTTTCCCGGATCGCGAAGCGGAAGGCGGCCGGCGGCGATTCCGATATTGATTACTCGGACAGCCCTCCCCTGACGATGAGCAACTGGCTCAATTCCGCCGGACTCGAAGGAGTTACGGTGACTGAGAGGATCTCGCGATGAACCGTCGAACCTTACTGGCAATGGCGGGCGCGGTGCCCGCCTCGCGCGCTTTAGCGCAGGCGCGCCACACCGAAATCTCCATTCGCGGAGAACAGTTCTTCATCAACGGCAAGCCCACCTACGCGGGCCGGTCCTACAAGAGCCAGAAGATCGAAGGGCTGCTCATGAACATCCGGGTAGTGCAGGGCATTTTCGACGATCTCAATCCCGAGACCCGCGGAAAATGGGCGTACCCGGACACGAAACAGTGGGACCCCGAACGCAATTCCCGCGAGTTTATCGCCGCCATGCCGGAATGGAGGCGTCACGGGGTGCTCGCTTTCACGATCAACCTGCAGGGCGGCAGCCCTGAGGGATATTCGAAGGCGCAGCCCTGGGAAAATTCCGCGATCGATCCGGACGGCAACCTGCGCGAGGCCTACATGAAACGCCTCGAACGCATTCTCGACCGGGCTGACGAATTGGGAATGGCCGCGATCATCGGATATTTCTATTTCGGGCAGGATCAGCGGGTCAAGAGCGAGACCGCTGTAATCCGCGGAGCGGTCAACGCGACGAACTGGCTGCTCGAACGCGAATATCGCAATGTGCTGGTCGAGATCGACAACGAGTGCAACGTCAAAGCGTTCGACCACGACATCCTGAAGCCAGCGCGCGTGCACGAGTTGATCGAAATTGCCAAGGGATTGAAGCGTGAGGGAAGGCGAATGCTGGTTGGCACAAGCTACGGCGGCGGAGCGCCGGCTGAGGCGAATGTTGTGAAGGCGTCGGATTTCCTGCTGCTGCACGGCAACGGTCCCGACGATCCCGCGCGGATTCGCCGGATGATCCAAACCTCGCGTAAGGTCGAAACGTGGAGGCCGATGCCCGTAGTGATCAATGAAGACGACCATTTCCGTTTCGGCGATGCGGACAACCACATGAATACGGCGCTCTCCGAGTATGTCTCGTGGGGGTATTTCGACCCGGGCAAGAGCGACTACTCCGATGGGTACCAGTGCCCGCCGGTCAACTGGGGAATCAATACGGAACGCAAGCGGGAATTTTTCTCGAAGGTGAAGGAAGTGACCGGGGCGTGAGAGACGGATTCCAGATTTTCGACACGCATACTCACATGGGCACGGCGCGGCACAACGGCCGTGTCGTCGCAGCCGATGACCTGCTGCGAAGCATGGACCGCCACGGAGTCGAGCGCTCCGTCGTTATCCCGTATCCCGTGGTGACCGATCATCGCCGCGAGCACAACCTCATCGGCAAGGCGGTGAAGGACCATCCGAACCGCTTCGTGGGCGCCGCTTGCCTCGATCCTTACATGCCACTGGGAGAGTTCAAGGACGAGGTGCGGCGCTGTCGCGAAGAGTTTGGTTTCCGCGCGCTCAAGCTCCAGCCGCAGTATCACGGGCTAAATCCGTCCCTGAATTCGAGCAACTTCTTCTTCGAAACAGCGCTCGAGAACCGCATGGCTGTAATCTGTCACACGGGTGCCGGACTGCCCTTCTCGCTGCCATCGCTCTGCATGATGCCCGCGCGCGAATTTCCGAATCTTACTATTGTCGTCGCGCATTGCGGCGGCGGCCTCTTCGTGCACGATGCAATTGTCGCCGCGACCTTCTGTTCGAACATTATGCTGGAGTTATCGAGCCTGATGCCGCATCACGTACTTGAGGTGCTTGGGCACGTCGCGCCCAGCCGTCTCATGATTGGATCGGACCTGCCGGAAAGCGCCGGAATCGAGATCGGAAAGGTGCTGACGCTCGACATTCCGGATGAGGACAAGCGTCAAGTTCTCTACGGGACTGCCAGTGGAGTGTTCGGCGAATCTTAAGTCGTGGCGGACACCCGGCAGGCCACAAAAGGCGATGGCCCGGCCCACCTATTTCGTTTCGGCGATTGCGACCATGTGTCCGCGCGTACGGAAGAAGAGCACGCCTTCGGACACAGCCGGTGACGCCATCGAGATCTCGCCCATCCTGTTTTCCGCCAGTAATTCGAATTGCCGTCCCATTTTGATGACGTAGACCTCGCCCTCTTCACTTGTGAAGTAGACTCGCCCGCCGGCGGCGACCGGCGATGCCGAGAAGCCCGTGGTGCCCGAGCCGAGCCTCTGCTCGTAGTGCAACTTGCCGGTCGCGGCGTCATACACCTTCAACACGCCGCGGTCTGAGCAGCTATAGAGGAGATCTCCCGCCACAAGAGGCGTCTGCATATACGCTCCGTTCCTCGGTACGCTCCAGACGACGCCGGCGCTTGTCCGTGAGCCAGCCGCGGGTGTAATGTCGCCTTCCGCATCCGGTTTGATCGCGTAGAGCGGCGCGGGTCCGCCGTGCGCGTTCGTCACGAAAATCAGGCCGTGCGCAAGGATCGGCGTCGGCACCGGGATGTCGCCTTCGGACCGCAAGCGCCATCGCTCTTTGCCTGTTGCGAGTTCGTAAGCCGCGATGAAAGGCCATGCGTTAAATACCGCGAGCCCACGGCCGCCGGCACGCACGACTCCGGGCGTCGCCCAGCCGTGATTCGAGACGCCCGCGCGCGACGTGCGCCACAGTTCTTTGCCGTCTGCCGCCGAGAGCGCGGCGGCGAAGGGCTGATTGCGGTCGTCGCATTGCACGATCACTTTGTCCTCGAACAACACCGGGGAACTCGAAAAGCCCCAGGAAAGGTCGTAGCCTTTGGGGCCTTGATCGATGACGCCGAGATCCTTGCTCCAGAGTTGCTTGCCGTCGAGATCGTAGGCATGGAGACCTTCAGAGCCAAAGAAAGCGATTACGCGCTTGCTGTCCACCGCGACCGTTGTATTCGCGTGAGTACCCTTCGTGTGGCGCTTCGAACGGGGAACGCCCTTATATGCGGTGCGTTCCCACAGAATCTTTCCCGTGCGTTTGTCGAGGCAGTAGAGATTCCAACTCTGTTCCCCGTTATCGTTGGCGGAACCTCCATCGCCGTAGAGGCCGACGCGCAGCGGAGCGGTTCCAGCGGCACTCAACGCCGTGGCGACGAAAAGCCGATTCCCCCAGATCGCCGGACTTGAGTGGCCGAGGCCCGGAATAGGCGTCTTCCATTTGATGTTCCGCAGCGGACCTGAATCGGGGTCAGCGTTCCAGGAGAGCGGGGCTGAACCATCGGCCACGCCGAGCGCGGAGTCGCCGCGGAACATGGGCCAGTTGTGGGAATCGGCTGCCGCGGCGGCGATCGGAAACAGGAGAGAGAAGGCAATTAGCATAGGCACAACAGGGTTATTCCGCGAGCGGCGCAGTGCTACGATTAAGGCCAGAGTAATTCCGCGCGACTCCCATTCTGCGCTGCCCCAATTGCCGCGGTAAACGCCTTCGTGACTTCGGGCTTTCAGTTGAACGGTATCCATTGGGGCACCTGGACTACTTCGCCGGATACCAGCCACGGTCCCACGGAAACGCGAGCGTGGGAAGGTTCGCGTAGCGGGTCATCTTGAATTCCAAACGCGAGCCCGCGCCGGGGTCGAGACGGACCGTGAAGACCGGCCCGTTAAACACGGTGGCCTTCCCGCCGATGGTGATGGCGTCAAAGCGATGCTCGCCGTATCCGCCGGCCTGCACCGAAATCTCGCGCGGCTCCGCGGGGTTGGTGTTGACCAGAGTCAGAGTGGCTGAATCCGGTCCGAGTTTCTCCACCAGCGCGCTGACGTCTTCCGGCAGGCCCGCGCGACGCTTTACGGGGTCGAAGTAGCGGAAGCGGCTGTGCAGAACCCAGATCCGCGCAGGAGACATGTACGCGCCGAGCGTGAGGTGCGCCAGCACGTCCGTCGTAGCGGGATTGAAATCGAGGAGGTAATCGGCAAGACGGGAGTCGGCTGTGGTTGCGTCGTTGCGAATATCATCCAGCCTGTGGCGGATGCGGGCGAGATCCGCCTGCAAGGCCTTTTCCGGGAAGTCGGGGATCTTGCCTTCGAGGAACCCGAGCCACGGAAGCGAGCGGTCCGGTTCGCCATAACCGCCCGATCGCGCTCCCACGGCTGAGTTGAACGACGCGGCGACGGGGATGCGCTCAAGGTCCTTGCGGTCCATCGACCAGAGATAGATTTCGACGAGACGGTCCAGAAAGAGATTGGGCGAATACTGATACCAGCTCGGCGGACCATTGTACTTGTATCCACGCGGATCGCCATAGCCATGCGGCAGCAGAGTGCGGCCATTCTCCACCTTTTTCTGGGCGTAGAGATTGTCCATTTGCCGGCGCAGCACTTGCACAAACGACGGATCGCCGCTGAGAAGGAACGCGTTTCCGAATCCGGGCCACGCGCCGCTCGTGAAACTGTTGCGGTGTGCCACCTGCTCCAGTTCCCCGTCGAAAATGGTGAAGTTCCAGCCGTAGGTGCCTTTCCACCATTGCCCGTTGTATTCGCCGCCGGGCTTGCCGTTGAGTCCGACGTTCGTCGGGATGTTGCCCCCCGCTTCCGCCGTGCGCTGCTTCCACGCGCCGGCGTAGTCAAGAACCCATTTGCGGTATTTTTCTTCGCCGGTGAGCATGTAGGCGTTCAGTCCAAGGATGGTTGAGGAAAGATTGAGCGGGTGGTCACCAACGCTGTCCAGATATTCGTCGCAGTGCGCGAGCATCTTCTTGTAATTCGCCTGAAGGTCGAGGAGTTTTCCGCGTCCGGCCGGGCTATGGAGCAAATGGAAAGTGCCGGGCACCGGGTCGCCGACCCAATCATAGGTGGTCGCCTTGTGCATCATCGGACCCTTGCTGCCGTTCCAGATGCTCCTGATCACCTTATTGACGGGATCGTAGTTGGGCGCTTCCGGATCGTCGCCCGTATACATGTTGGCGAAGCGGCGGGAGCGCTCGCGGTAGATTTCGTTGTTGGGATCGGAGAGGCCTTGCAGGAAAAAGGAGCGCATGCCTTCGCCGGTGTGGAACCAGTCGGATTGAGTAATGAACTCCTTGCTGTAAGCGCCATTGGCGGCAAGTTTGGTCAACGTGGTGCGAAGTTCGCCGTACTGTCGCAAGTGCCCGTTATAGCCTTTCTTGTAGAGGTCGAGAACGGAATTCGAGCCGCCGAGCGCATGCAGCAGGGTCCAGTTCCAGAGGGTTTCAATGGCGTCGTCCGGACCGTCGAGCGTGCCCCACCGCGGCGTGTGCGCGAGGTAGCCGCGTTCGTCGATGTACTTCGCGGCGAAGCGTTCGACGGCGATAGAGTTGTAGCGGAGCACCTCGCGCTCAAGCAGAGCCCAGGCTGGAGGCGGCATCGGGGTCCTGACGTGGATGGTGAGATCCGGACGGACCGTCTGCGCGTCGAGCGTGGCGCACGCGAGCGCGGCGAGCAGGGCGGCGAATCGTGATGGGAGCTTCATGCTTCGTCTACGATATCACTGCGAGCGGTTCATATATGGTCACGTAGTTAAACCATCAAGAATGCCGTTCTTGAGGACCACTCGTAAGGGCTCCGCAAGCAGGGTTCGAGCAAACACTTCCGACGCGAGATGCGATCGTTCGCTTTGTTTCCTCGGTAAGGTTGTCGCGGTTGTTGTGCACGCTGGCTCTGTTCAGAATTCCGAGCTTATACGGCCAGCGTACACCCAACTGTCTCCTATCACACCCGTTTCGTTCATTCTCCGACAGTGTGAAAAGGCATGCCACGCACATTTCTCGCCGATGCCTCTTTCTGCTGGCCTCTTACACATTTTGAAAAAGAGCGGGGAACCGAATTTCGCCATGCGATGCGAGGCGTACAAGCTGATCGGAGTGGATCTGACGCAGATCCCCGGGGCTGATGACACTGGTGTTGCCACTGTTCAGCGAAGTGTCGCGGGATATGTCTAAATGGCCGACTGCGGCGCATATCGTGTTGCGGTTGGGATTGTGCCCGGACAACGACATCAGCGGAGGGAAAGTGCTGTGGCGAGGGGTGCGGCGGACCAGGAACCGGGCTGGGCGCTACTCCGATTGGCCGCTCATTCCTTGCATCGTGACCAGACACCGATCGGACATTATCTTCGGAGGATGAAATAGAAACTGGGGCGGGCCGGTCCGGCTTAGGCAAGAGACAGGGACAGTAAGAAGTGCCTCCCGCGCACGGATCGGCCGCAGCTTGGATCAAATCAGGAAGGCCCGGTGCTCGCAAACAGCGAAGACGGCCCCCTACTCGGCGCGCAGACCGTACTCCCGCAGCAACTCTCGGGTCGGAGCGTAGAGACGCACGAAATAGTTTCCCTTGCCGGGAACCCGGTCCACGTTCTGCAGAAGCTTGCCGTTGCGGGCCTCGGCGGACGAGCCCCACACCTTCCGTCCCGTGGAATCGACGATTTCCAGTTGATAGGAAGTATAGGAGGGTAACTCACTCAGCTCGAAAGACAACACAAGCGGAGATCCCGCCGCCGCACGGGCTGGAGAAATCGCGTCCGCGCCGCGGGAAGCCTCAAGCACTACAACCACCGGCTCTCTCGGCGTGCCGCGCTGCCTGGACCACTCCGTTCCCGTGACTGCAACCAAGGCAACCATGGCGGCAGCGCCCGCCCAAACCGGCAAGCGCCATCTGAGCGGACTCATCACTCCGGGGATGAGTCTCTCGAGCAGCGGAGCCCGCGCGTTTCGTAATTGCGGCGCAACGGCCCGTAGCGCCCGAATATAGGCGTCCGTCTCTTCCAGCCGGTCTTGACAGCCAGCGCAGATAAGCAGATGTTCTTCAAAATCCGCCATATGCGGCTCGGGCAGTGTACCCATTGAGTACTGCTCCAGAGCCTCCGATTCGATGTGATTTCCGGTCCCAAACGGCATATAAATACCCCAGTGTTTCAGTCGGGCCGCATCCACCCTTAACCGTGTAGTGCGTTCATGCTCCGGCAGTTCTCAAACCAATTCGAGCATTTTTCGTCGCGAACCGCTTTCGCCCCAACTCGCCGAACCTGGCTTTCGCCCTTGATTTCAGCAGCCTGAACTGAGTGTCGGTAAGATTCATCTCCGCGCAGATATCTTCCTGACTCTGTTCCTGCAAATAGAAACGCGTAAGAATTTCCCTGTCCCGGCGCGATACTCCATTTAAGACCTTTAGAATCAGCTCTTCTCGCTGAC
This sequence comes from Bryobacterales bacterium, assembly GCA_009697455.1. Lineage (GTDB taxonomy): Bacteria > Acidobacteriota > Terriglobia > Bryobacterales > Bryobacteraceae > SYKU01. Next base: position 578 of record SHUI01000008.1, on the reverse strand, counting down.
TGGCGATCACAGCGGCTTCCGGATCGTGCCGCATGTCCGATACCGTCATTCCGGAGTCTAGCGCCGCCATCTCGTTGCGGTCCTTCACCGCCTCGTGGATGTGCGCGGCTACCTGCCGGTGCGTAATCGTCCGCACGAATCCCATTAGCCGCTCCGGTTCCCGGAGTTCGCCCCGCCTGATCGCCTGGAGGACGATCAGGAACGTGTCATGTACCTTATCGTCGAGATCCTGGGGGCCGAGCTGCCTGAAAAGGTAAAAGCGTACACCTCTTGAAAATACGCGATAGAGTTCCTCGGCACCCGAATCCTCACCCGACTGAATGCGCCGCACCAGCCCGGCACAATCGAGCTTGTCGGACTGATCCGTTTCAGCCGGACGTAATTCGACGGCATTCTCGGAAGACGATGGCGAAAAATTTTCCTCCACGGCAACATTATCTGCTAATAATTGCCTAAAACAAAATAGGCACCCCAGTATTTCGGCGCGGCGCGCCAGTTGCCCGAGCGGAGCATCTCGATCTGCGCGAATCGGAGTGCGGATGCCGGATCGATTTTCCGCTGGGGCGACACGTGCCTGT
>SHUI01000240.1 GCA_009697455.1 Bryobacterales bacterium | reverse complement strand
GTGCCGTATTCGGCTGAGAGGTTGTTCGTGACCACACGGAACTCGCCCACAGCGTCCACGCTCGGCTTCACGGCCTGCGCTTCGAAGCCGATGGGGCCACCCGAATAGGTCGTCGAGTTGTCAACGCCATCGATGTTGACCTGCACCTGATAGCCGTGCTGCCCTCCGGCCGAAAAAACTCCCTCGCTCTGCGGCCGGGAACCGCGAGCGGGTGCCGTTCCGGCGGTGAGTCGCGCGAGTTCGAGATAATTGCGGCCGTTAAGCGGCAGTTCGACGATCCTCTTGTTTTCGATCACCTGCCCGACGGTGGCTGTCTCGGAATCGATCAGTGCCGCGGTCGCCGTCACTTCAACGCGGTCCGTGACCGCGCCGGGTTTCATGGTGAAGTCGATACGCGCGGATTGGCCCACGTCCAGCTTGATCTCCGCCACTTCGGCGGGCGCGAAGCCCGCGAGCGACGCGGCAAGCTTATAGCGCCCGACCGGCAGCGTCGGAACTGAATACAAGCCCGCGTAGTTAGTGGACGCCTCGCGCCGCAAACCGGTGTCGAGGTTGGCGACTGTCACCTTCGCGGATACGAGTACGGCGTCTGACTGGTCTTTGACGAGTCCCTGAATTGACGCCGTTTGCGCGGAAAGCGAGAAGGCGGAAAGGAGAGTTGCGGTGAACCCGAAGCGATGACTTCCCATGCCGGAAGTATACCAAGGCCACGTGCGATAGGCCTCCCGGCCTGTCAATTGTGCGTCAGTGACCATTTTTGAGCGCTCCACAGCGCCTCTGCATCGTCCCTTATGGTTGTCGTTTCGTGGGGAGTTCTAATTGTCGTTGTTGGGTAATTCTAAATGTCGCCAATCGTGGGGAAAGATCGCGTGTTGCCGCCGGTGAGAAACGACCGCAGTTCCGCCGGTTTTGTAGTTGAGCTATTAGCGGCGACGCGGTAGGCGCTCTACAGTAGTTTCTAAAGTTCAGCAGCCGGATACGGTCCTCCGGCGTGAGACGAACGCCGTTATGGGTGAGCGGCGTTGCCTTTACTGCAAGAAGCTCTTCGAGCCATTCGAAGCTCCAGCCACGCCAGGCCGTCTGCGGCGAAGTTGAGTGCCAGCGAAAGCGCCGCACGGACTATCACATTCCTGCCGAAAGGGTTCCAAAGTTCCGCGGAACTGCTTTCGCCAACATCTCGGATCGGTGAGCTACTCAGATCGATTCCCTTTGCTGGCCCTCAAGGTTCAAATGCCCGTCGCATACGATGCGTGCGAACTCCGCGTCAGATCATTTGTGGAGTGACACCTTCACTCGTATGGATTGTTCCACCGGCTCAGCTTTCTCGCCATGATGCCCACGCAGAGGTGAATCTGCGCGACATTGGCTCCGGCGAGCAGGTTCGCTCCCACCTGCACCGTCTCCGGGGCTTCGGTTTTCTGAAGAGCCGAGACGCAGGGTACCCCGAGAACGCATGCGGCAATCTGCACGTTTGTGATGTGGGTCATGATGAGCCGCGCGCCAGATAGCATCAGAGTCCATGCAGCGATTTCAGGACGCTCCACGCACTCGAGCGGAGCGAAGTTCCCAGTCAGGCCGAGCTTCCGCCGTTCGACCTGCGTGAGAGGCCAGACCACGGGAAGCTCGTGGGCTTCGGCGACTTCAATGAGCGTGGAAACCAGCCGCCCGGCGCCCATCGACCGGAGCCGCGGATACAAGGGGAATTCGGCGAGGATGTAGCTTGTTTCGGGAGGCTGCTCGATCAGGCCCAGACCGGCATCCGCGCGCGCCGCGTCCAACAGGGCCGGAAGCTCGGCCGTCAGTATCCGTCCCGCCTCGCGAGAGCCGATGCGGGTCACGGGTAGAGACCGGACAGCTCCAACCTGCACCGCGGGGCAATCCGTACCGCTCCCAAAAACAGCGATCGACTCGATGGCATCGGCGTCGCAAATGCCGGCGATGGCGGCGGAAAGTTTCGCGCGCGGCCCCCGAATTTCCCGGATAATCACCGATTCCCAGGCCGTCCGCCGCTCGCTGGACTTGTAGCGCTCCAGATCCCGCAGCGGCAGCGTCGTAACAACGACCGGCGGCTTACCCGCGCGGAGCGCCTCACCTGCCAGCACCATCGCCTGCAGAAGATCGAGCGGATTCTCCGCGAAGAACGCGTAGCGCGGCGCAGACCCGCTCACGGTTTTGTCCGGTTCATCCTCTCGAGCTTACGGTAAAGCGTCTTGCGTTCAATGCCAAGAACCTGCGCGGCGCGGCTCTTGTTCCCTCCCACCGCCGCCAATACGCGCCTGATCTGCTCCATCTCGGCCTCTTCCAGAGTCTCGACCGGAGCTTCCCGCGACTCGCCGGCGGCGAGGGTATCGCTCACAGCTTCCCCATCGATGCGCCCCTGCGGGGCGAGAATCGATAGCCGCTCCACCACGTGCTGAAGCTGCCGCACGTTGCCTGGCCACATGTATTCTTCGAGCGCCTTCACTCCCGAGTCCGTTATGCGGGCGTTGCTGTCGTAGCGCCCGTTGTATTTTTGCAGGAAGAACTTTGCGAGAAGCGGGATGTCCCCGCGACGTTCGCGGAGCGGCGGCATCTTCAGGCGCACAACGAATAACCGGTACCACAGATCTTCGCGAAATTTTCCCTCTTCAACCATCTTCTGCAGGTTCTTGTTGGTGGCTGCTACCACGCGCACGTCCACCTGCTTCGAACGCGTCGCGCCCACGGGCCGGATCTCACGCTCCTGCAGGAAACGCAGAAGCTTGAGTTGGAAGCCGAGTTCGACCTCGCCGATCTCATCGAGAAACACGGTGCCGCGATGTGCCGATTCGAGGAGACCGGTCCTGTCGCGATCCGCGCCCGTGAAGGAACCGCGAAGGCTTCCGAAGAGTTCGCTTTCGAGCAGATTGGAAGCGATCGACCCGCAATCGACCGCCACGAAGGGGCCGCTGGCTCGCTGACTGTAGCGGTGGATCATCCGCGCCACCAGTTCCTTGCCGGTGCCTGTCTCGCCTTCAATCAGAACGGTTGCATCTTTCGGAGCCACCAGCGACACCGTCTTGTAGATCTCGAGCATGCCCGCGGAGCTGCCGATCATTTCGCTTTCCGGCAACTCCTCAGGTTCCGCTTCGTCTTCCTGCGCGTCGAGCGACGCTTCGGCTCGCTTCACGGTCTCGAGTATACGGTCGAGTTCGAAGGGTTTGGCAATGTAGTCGAACGCTCCGCCGCGCGTGGCCGCCATCACCGTTTCCATGGTGCCGCGCGCCGACATCAGGATCACGCAACAAGCCGGATTGCTTTCCTTCGCGGCGTTCAGCACGTCGAGCCCGGTGCGCTGGTCGATGTAGACGTCGGTGATCACGATCGGGTAAACGATCTCATTCAGCCGTTCGATGGCCTGCTGAGTGGAGGGAACCGCATCCACTTCGTAACCTTCGAGTTCGAGAAACGTGACGATCGTGGTTCGGACGCTTGAGTCGTCCTCAACTATTAGTAAGCGTGGCATCTTGCTGAGCAGCCGAGTGAGCCGGTAATACCAGTGTAAAGCACGATCCCTCACCCGGCCTGCTGGCAACTTCGATCGCGCCGCGATGCCTGGTTACGATCTCCTCGACGATCGACAGTCCGATACCCGTGCCGGCTTCACCGGACTGCTCCGCGCCGCTGGTCCGATAGAACTTCTGAAAGATCTTGCGAGTCTCTTTTTCATCCATCCCGATACCCTGATCCTTAACGGAGAGCCTGAGGCGGTCCCCATCACGTTGTCCTCGCACCGTGACTTGCGTGCGCGCGCCTGAGTACTTCACGGCGTTCGTCAGAAGGTTGTAGAGCGCGTATTCCATCAACTCGCGATCGCCCGTGAGCGTTTCATCCGGAATGTTCTCCACAGTCACCAAAATCTGCTTGCGCTCCGCGAGCGGCAAGGTGCGCTCCACGCAAATCGCGACCAACTCCCGAGCGCTGAAACTCTCCTGTTTCAGTTCGATCTCGCCCGCCGACAGCCGCTCCACGTTGAGGAAGATCTCAATCATCCTTCCCAGGCGCTTCGACTCGGAGTTGATCATTTGAGCCATCTGCTTGCGCTTCTCTTCGGTGAGGGCGTAGCGGCCCATCAATTCGCTCGATCCCTGTATCGCCGTGAGTGGCGTCCGCATCTCGTGCGTGACGAAGTGCATGGCCTGCTGATAGCGGCCTCTATCAAACTCGGCGCGGACCATGCGGCGGCGAACGATGAAATGCTGATAGGCGGCCGAGGCAACAAGTGTAAGCCAGGAAGAAGCGAGAGCCGGCGCATAAGGAAATACGGTGCCGTTGCGAAACAGAAGATAGGGTACTACATGAGCGGATGCCAGCACACCCGCGGCCGAGAGGTACGCGCGCACTCCCGTGAGAAACGTAAAGGCGGCCCAGGACGCGACGGTCAGCAGAAGGCAAAACGCAAGTTCCATCCACCCTGGCGCGGGAGTGAAGAAACGGCCCTGGGCGATGGTCTCGTACGCTTGTGCATGGATCTCAACTCCGGCCATCGGAAGGCCCGAATATGGCGTCATCAGGCGGTCCCGCGTCGCGGTCTGAGCGGTAACGCCCAGAAAGACAGCCTTGTCGCGAAACTCGCCTGCGCGCGCCGGATTATCGCGGAGTTGCTTCAGCGAAATACGCGGAACGGGGGGCATGTTCGGGGGCAGGTAGCGAACCCACATGCGGCGGGAATCAGCTCGGCGCGCCGGGATGACGATACCCGCTACTTCAAGGTCGTTCAGACTTTCGACGATCTGCGCGTTCCGGCCTAGACGAAAAGCTTCAAGAGCCAGCGCCCACCGGCGTTTCTTCCCGGTAGCTTTCTCGAGCGGGATGGCGCGATTGACCGCGTCGGCATCGGCATGCACGTGCCCGATTGCCGCACCCCATTGCAGAAACCGGGGCAGTGGGTCTTCGAACTCCGAACCGTCCGGCAGCAACTCGCACGCCAGCACGAGGTGGGGAATCTGCCGCAACGCGGTACCCAAAGCCGCGTCGGGTTCCGGGTCGGTTACGTCGGCTACGGTTGCATCGAGCGCCACGACTTTCGGCGAAGTCTTCGCCAGGTAAGTGAGGCCCTCCGCGATGGCCGTGCGCAAGCCGCGAACGCCGCCCGAAGTCTGAAGCGACTGCTCATCGATCGCGAGCAGCATCGTTTCCGTCCTCCACGGCGAAGGCTCGTAGAGCCGGAGCATCCAGTCGTAGGCATCCTTGTCAATCTGCATGCCGAGCGACGTCCAACTGCTCGCGAGCGCGACGGCAAGAAACCCCAGCACCAGCGCGGTGGATTCCACGTGTTGCCGGTTCAACTTCATAGCAGGCTACTTTCCGACGGCCCGTTCAATCTCACCCACTTCCCGCGGCAGAGACTCGCTCAGCACTTTAGCGCCGTCCTTGGTAACCAGCACAACATCCTCGATCCGCACGCCGAGATTTTCCTCCGGAATATAAATGCCCGGTTCGATCGTGATGACCATTCCCTCTTCAAGAGGCATCGACGGATCGTTCGCATCGTGCACTTCAAGTCCTAGATGGTGGCCGATGCCGTGCGGGAAGTACTTGCCGAGCGATTCGCCCTTTCGGTCCTTGCCATGCGAATCGATGTAGTTGTACGCGGCCTTGTAGATGCTGTCCGGGTGCGTCTTGCTCAGAGTGGCGCCGGGCTTGACCGCCGCGATCGCGGCCTTTTGCGCGCCCAGCACGATCTCGTAAATTTCGCGCTGGCGCTTGCTGAATTTCCCGCCGACCGGAACGGTCCGCGTGATGTCGCTCGCGTACATATCGCACTCGGCGGCGACGTCCATGAGCAGGACTTCGCCCCGGTCCATGCGGCGGGAGTTGCGGGAATAATGCAGATAGACGGAATTCAGGCCCGACCCCACAATGGGCGCATAGGCTGGCCGGGCGCACCCGCGGTCCATGTAGATTCCGGTCATGGTGGCTGCGACCTGATACTCGTACAACCCATCGGCTGCGCGCTTCCAGGCCGCGCGATGAGCATCCAGGGTGACATCGGTTGAGTACTGAATGAGCTGCAATTCTTCCGGCGACTTCTTCATTCGGAGACGGGCGACCGCGAGCCGGGCATCGCCAATTTCGCGCAGCGGGGCGAGGGCGGCGATCTTCGACGAGGCCGCCTGATCCTTGAGCGCAAAAACCCGCGCATAGAATTCTAGCGCCTTTCGAAGTTGTGCTTCCATGCTTTCGGCCGGCATCACGGCGGCGAAACCGGTCCTGGCGCGCACGGCGGCGTCTTCGGGGTCGGCTTTGCGTCCTGTCCATTTTTCCTGTTCCATGTTGCGCAGCGGAAGGAAGAGGATCTCTTCGGGGAGGCCGGATTTGTTCGCGTCTCCCTGCGGCAAGAGCATCAGAATCGCGCCGGGCTCGCTCCAGCCAGAGAGGTAGTAGAAGTTCGGCTCCTGAAAAAAGCCGTTAAGGGCGTCGCCAGCTTCGTGTTCGCTGTGGCCGAATAGAACGGTGACGCCGTTAGAAAGCGACTTTCGCAGTTCCGCACGCCTGGCGCGGTAAAGTTCCCGGGCGCGTTCCTCGCCGATGACCGGCGGACCCGCCGTACCGATCGCCGCGAGCGCGGCTGCAACAACCAGGAGACGCATAGGTCAAGTATAAGACGATTGCAGTGAACCAAAGGCGCCAAATGTCTCAAGCGAAGCCGCGCGGAGGTCCCGCGCGGCCCAGAGGGACCTCCAGATTTGTGCTCAGTAGCGTCTGTACCCGTAACTTCGGCGAGTCCGTTTGACGCCTCATCAAGGGCCACACTAACCAGGCAGGGAGGCGCTTGCACTATCATGGAGACGATGAGAAACGTCATGCTGCTGTTGGGCGCGGCCTGCACCATGGATGCCCAAACCTACGACTTGCTCCTGAAGGGCGGCCATATGATCGACCCGGCAAATCGAATCGACGCGGTGATGGACGTGGCTATCGGCGGGAACAAGATCGCCCGGGTAGCCGTGAACATCCCGGCGGCCGAAGCAAAGAAGACCGTGGATGCGACGGGTCTCTACGTAACGCCTGGTCTGATCGATCTGCACGCTCACGTTTTCGGCTACGATGGCTCGCTCGCGCCCGACGATTCGTCGCTCATCGCAGGTACCACAACGGTTGTGGACGCCGGAGGCAGCGGCTGGCGCACCTTCGACCGGTTCAAGAAGACCGTCATTGACACATCCGCCACGCGCGTGCTGGCTCTGATCAACATCGTCGGCGCGGGCATGGTGGGCAGCGCCGCCGAAGACAACGTTCCCGATATGGAACCCGACAAGACCGCCGCAAAGATGAAGGAGTTTCCGGACCAGATCGTGGGAATCAAAGTCGCGCACTTCGGCAAGCCCGGTTGGGACGCCTTAAAGCGCGCGGTGGAAGCTGGACGCCTCTCCGGAAAGCCCGTCATGGTGGACGACAAGATTTTCACCAACGCCGGCCGCACCAGCCGCGACAAACTGCTCGACGTCATGCGTCCTGGCGACCTCCACACGCACATGTACAACGACCGG
>SHUI01000239.1 GCA_009697455.1 Bryobacterales bacterium | reverse complement strand
GTACCTCTTGCCGCCGTACTGTGGGCTCTTGTTCGGGTGGGGCGCGTACTTGCCTGGGTCATCAGGATTGGGTTTTCGCTCATACGTTCAACTCCTGTCCCTGCTTGCCTGGGCGGTCATGCCGGTGTACCTTGAAGTTGTGAGTCCGCTCGAAAACATCGTCGAGGATTTGAAGGCCCTTCCGCCGGACCGGTTGGAAATGGCCGCCAGCTTCATAAGGCGGCTCAAGCCGGTCAGCCAGGTAGAACGTGAAGCGGCTCTCGCCAGCACATTCGGATGCCTCTCGCCGGAAGAAGCCGACGAAATGGAAAGAGTCATCGAGGAAGGTTGCGAGCAAATCAATGAACACGGCTGGTAGCGTCCTCCTGGACACCAACGTCGTGGTGGCCTACTTTCGCGGGGACAAGGACCTGCATCCGCACTTCGTTGGAGCCACTCCGCTGAACTTGCCCTGGGTGGTGCTCGGCGAACTCTACTATGGCGCCCAGAGGGCGCAGCGGCGGCAGGAACAACTCGCGTACATCCACGACCTGCTGACCTACGCCGAGGTCTTGTTTCCCAACCACGAAACCACCACGACCTACGGCCAAGTCAAGAGCGAACTCGCTCAGCTCGGCAAACCGATTCCAGACAACGATCTCTGGATCGCGGCGATGGCTCGGCAGTATGATCTCCCACTGGCAACCAGGGACGCGCATTTTGCCCACGTGCCGCGCGTGACAACGCTCGCCTGGTAGCGCGCATCAACCCATCAACCTGTTTTTCGGCGCTATCGGAGCGCCAAGCGTGCGATCTTTTTACCCGCTGCCCGGGTCGCGAAAACGGCGCCAACCACCGGTCATCGTTCGCCACTCTACCAGTTCGCCGCCAGACTCACGAACGTCCGCACACCCACGCCCGAGGGGCCTTTGGCGAGGTATGGTTTCTCCTCGTCCAGCCAAGCCGTGCCCGCGATATCGAGGTGCACCCACGGCGTGTCCCCGGCGAATTGCTTGAGAAACATCGCCGCCGTCACCGCGCCGCCCCAACGCGTGCCGATGTTCGGCAGGTCCGCGAAGGCGCTCTTGAGCTGATCCTTGTACTCTTCGTCGAGCGGCATGTGCCACATCTTTTCGCCCTCGGCCTTCGAGGCGGCGAGTAGTTTCGCCAGGAGAGCATCGTCGTTCGTGAACACCCCCACGTTTACGTGCCCCAGCGCGACCACGATCGCACCTGTGAGGGTCGCCGCGTCCACAAGGTGCGTGCAACCGAGCCGCTTCGCATACGTCAGGGCGTCAGCCAATATCAGGCGTCCTTCGGCGTCCGTGTTCAGGACTTCGATTGTCTTGCCGGAAAGCGACGTTACGATGTCGCCGGGACGCTGCGCACGGCTCCCGCACATGTTCTCGACCGCTGGAATCAGAGCGGTCACCGGAATCGAAGGCTTCAACTGTGCGATGGCCTGCATGGCGCCGATCATAGCGGCCCCGCCCGCCATGTCGTATTTCATTTTTTCCATGCCCTCGGCCGGTTTGATGGATACCCCGCCCGTATCGAAAGTCACACCCTTACCAACCAGGCCGAGGTGCGCGCCGATCGCCGCCTTAGGGTCCGCCGGACGGTAGCGAATCACGATCAAGGCCGGGGGCTCGGCGCTGCCCATGGCGACGCCAAGCAGGGCTCCCATCCCGAGCTGCTTCATGCGATCCTGATCGAGCACCTCGCACTCGAGCCCCTGCGCGGCGGCCATGGCTTGGGCGCGGGCGGCGAGAGCCATTGGGGGCAGGAGATTCGCCGGTTCATTCACCAGCGCTCGCGTCAGGTTCTGCGCCTCGCCCAGGATCCGCCCAAGAGCGATACCAGCTTCGGCGTCTTCGGAGGCGGTCACGACTGTGAAGCTCTCGACCGGCGGCTTGTCTTCCTTCTCGCTCTTGTGGAGGTCAGGCTCAAAAGCGCCGAGAATCGCGCCCTCGACGGCCGCCGCCACGAACTCCGCGGACCCATATCCAGGTTCGAGCGCAATAGCGATTCGCGTCACGGATTTCGCCTTCAGCGCCCGCACAGCCGTGCCCACGGCCTTTCGCAGATCGGCGGAAGTGAATTCGGAGAGCTTGCCTCCGCCGATCGCAAATAGCCGTTTCGCCAGGAAGCCGGCTGGACGGTGCAGCAACGTGGTCTCCAGCGCCTTTCCCGAAAATTCGCCAAGGTCGCGGATCGGTTCAGGCACCTGTTCGAGAAATCCCAGCACCACCAGCGCTTCCGCCTCAATCGCCGCGGCCGTCAAACGTTCCAATCCGATTTCCATTGCTGCTCACCCCGCGTTTTTTATTTTACTTGCTCTTACCGCCGCACGCGCTTCGTCTTCAGCCGATCTTTTCCGCTCCGTTTCGCGCTTATCGTAAAGCTTCTTGCCTTTCGCGACGGCGATTTCACATTTGATCCGGCCGTCTTTCAGATACATTTTGGTCGGAATCAGCACCAGGCCTTTCTCGCGAGTCTCGCCGAGCAGCTTATCGATTTCGCGTCTGTGCAACAGCAACTTGCGGCTGCGGACCGGCTCGTGGTTCTCGCGGTTGCCGTGCGAGTACTGGCTGATGTGGGCGTTAACGAGCCATGCTTCGTTCTTGATGATCGATGCGTAGGCGTCCTTCAACTGGACTTTCCCGTCCTTGGCGGCTTTAACCTCCGTGCCGTTGAGAGCCATTCCCGCTTCGTAACGGTCCATGAGGAAATAGTTGTGCCCTGCCTGACGGTTGTCGCTCAGGATTTTGAACTGGAAAGGTTTATCGGCCAACTTTTCTTCTCAACGCCAGACGGCGCCAATACGTCAACAGATTGGATAGTAATGGGATACCGCTCGAGTCTCATCATAGCAATTCTCGCCGTTTTGACGATGCTTGGGCTCGGCTCGGGCCCCGCGGATGCCCGCAACCGCAAGGGCGAAAAGCTTCTCACAGAGGGCCGCGCCGCGGAGGTCAAGAAGGACTACGACACGGCGCTCGAAAAGTATGAAGCCGCTCTGAGCGAAGATCCGGGCGACGCCGCCTACCAGCTTTCCGTCAACCGTGTGCGGTTCCAGGCCGCGCAAATGCATATCAACCTGGGTCAAAAGAAGCGTGCGGCTGGGAACCTGGCCGACGCTCTCGAGGAATTCGTGAAGGCGTATGCGATCGATCCGGCGTCGAGCATGGCTGATCAGGAGATCCGGCGGACCCGGGCGATGATTGAGCGGGAGAAAAAAAAAGATCCAAACGCGAAATCTGACGGCGGTCCGGAAGCCGAGGCCGGCATGACGCCGGTGCAACTGGCGAAACGGCAATCGGAAGATCGGTTCGACAGCTACGGCGGGATTCCTGAACTGCAGCCGATCTCAAACGCGAAAATCACGCTGAAGATGAATAATCAGCCCCCGAAAGTTCTCTATGAGACGGTGGGGAAACTCGCGGGCATCAACGTCATCATGGACCCTGAGTACAACCAGACCGGAGCCTCGAAAAACTACTCGGTTGAGTTCAATGGATCCACCCTCGAGGAGGCGCTCGATTACCTTAACTTGATGACGAAGTCGTTCTGGAAAGCGCTTTCGGCGAACACCATTTTCGTGACGCTCGACAACACGCAGAAAAGGCGCGATCACGACGAGATGATCATGAAGGTGTTCTACCTGAACAATATCGGCACGGCGCAGGAGTTGCAGGAAATCGTCACCGCGCTGCGGACTGTTACCGATATCCAGAAGCTGTTCACCTACACGGCGCAGAGTGCGATCATCGTTCGCGCCGAGGCCGACCGCGTGGCGCTCGCCGAAAAATTGATCGCGGATCTCGACAAGCCCAAATCGGAAATTGTGGTGGATGTTCTGGTGCTCGAAGTCAGCCGTTCGCGCACGCGCGACCTTGCGGCGGCGATCGCGCAGAAAGGCATTACGTCACCGATCACTTACACGGGCGGAGGCGCAACGTCGAGTGGCACGGGTACCGGCACTGATCCGGGTACGGGAACCGGTACAGGCACGGGGTCGGGCGCATCGGCGGGAGGGGCGATCCCGCTCGGGCGCGTCCCTCACCTTTCCATTAAGGACTATGCGATCACGCTGCCGGGCGGATTGATCCAGGCGGTCCTTTCGGACAGCAACACGCGAGTGCTGCAATCGCCTCAGATCCGGGCTGCGGACGGGTTCAAATCGTCGCTGAAGATTGGGGACCGGGTGCCTATCGCGAGCGGCAGTTTCCAGCCAGGCATCGGCGGTGTCGGCATCAATCCCCTGGTCAACACGCAATTTACCTTTCAGGATGTGGGCGTCAACGTCGACATCACCCCGCACGTGCAGGGGGAGAATGAAATCGCGATGCACGTCGAACTCGATATTTCGACCGTGCGCGACCGTATCGAGTTGGGCGGCATTTCGCAACCCATCATCGGGCAGCGCAAGGCGTCCGTCGACATGCGCGTGCGTGAAGGCGAGATCAATATTCTGGGCGGCCTGATGCAAACGCAATCGAGCAAGAACGTTTCCGGCATACCAGGACTGGCCGCAATTCCGGTGCTGCGGAGGCTGTTTACGAGCGAGAAATACGAAACCAGCGAAAACTCGCTGCTCGTGGTTCTGGTGCCTCACATCGTGCGCAGGCCCGAGTTTACCGAGATGAACCTCAAGGGTATCGCGGTGGGCAACGCGACGAACGTCAAGCTCAACTATGGGCCGCGCAAGACGCCCGCCACGCCACCGGCTTCGCAAGCTCCGGCAACTGCGCCCGGAGCTAACCCGCCGGCTTCTCCCGCGCCGCAACCCGCGCCGGCCGTACCCGCCGCCCCGGGCGCGCCAGTCCCCGTGACTCCAGGGCCAGGCGAGGCCCGCGCGACCTTTGTCCCTTCGAGTTCGGAAGGTCTGCAGGGAGGGGCCGTGACCGTTTCGCTACGCGTTGAAAACGCCAAGGACCTGTTTGCGGGGAACGTCAAGTTGCGGTTCGATCCGAAGATCCTGCGAGTCAACGACATCGCCGCCGGCGGTTTGCTTTCCTCGGACGGGCAACAGGTCGTCCCCACAAAGAATATTCAGAACGACACAGGGGAAGCGGCTCTGGCACTCAACCGGTTGCCGGGTGGACAGGGCATCAGCGGTTCGGGCAATCTCGCGACGATCACGTTCCAATTGATCGGCAAGGGATCGTCAACGGTTTCCGTATCGCAGTTGACGCTGCACAATTCGGACACGGATACGATTCGCGTCTCGTTGCCGGAGATGACGATAACGGTGAAGTAGTGTGGGCAGATTTGGATCAAGACGCGGATTGACCCTGGTGGAACTGATCGTCGCCTTCACGATCATGCTGATTCTTTCCACGATGGCGGTGCCGCTTGCGCGCTCGAAGGTACGCCGGGAGCGGGAGCGGGAGTTGCTCTACGCGCTTCGCGAGATGCGAAACGCGATCAACAAGTACAAGGACGCCGCCGACCTGAATCTTTTGGGTCCGGTGAAGCAGGGGAGCGAGGGATATCCGGAGTCGCTCGAGATTCTAGTCGAAGGCGTGAAGATGTCCGGGCAGGTAGATAAGAAAATCAAGTTCCTGCGCCGCATACCGAAGGATCCGATGACGAACAGCACCACCTGGGGAACGCGAAGCGTTCAGGACGACCCAAAGTCCACGGGCGGCGGCGGGCAGAACGTTTTTGACGTTTTTACAAAGAGCACGGAAAAGGCGCCGAATGGGAACCCGTATTCAGAGTGGTGACGCCCGGCGTCGCGGCTTTACGCTGATCGAGTTGATGATCGTCATGTCGATCGTCATGATTCTCACCTCGATCGCGCTACCCATGTATCAGAAGTCCATTCTGCGCGCGAAGGAGAACGTACTCAAGAGCAACCTGTTCACGCTGCGGATGGTGATCGACGAGTACACCTACGACAAGCAGAAGGCGCCTCAGACGCTCCAGGATCTGGTTGCCGAAGGCTATCTGCACAAGGTTCCCGTCGATCCGATTACAAACGCGGACTCCTCGTGGCGCATCATCATGGAAGAAGCGATGACCAGCGTCAACCAAACGGAGCCCGGAATCTTCGACGTGCGTAGCGGTGCCGACAAGATGGGCCTGGACGGAACGGCCTACTCGGAGTGGTGAGTGGGGCGGCAGATTCGCTTATTCCGGCAGAATCGTTTATTTCGTTTATGCGATACTGGTGCCAGGAGCGAACATGAGCGTCGTCACCAGCACGCCGGCAGGGGTTTCGAGCAAAGATAGCACGCAGATCCGCGCGCTTCGGGAACTGGTCCAGGAGGGTCCGGTCAAGATCGTTGGCGCGAAAGGCCGCAGGGCTGAATTGCCGAGTGCAGTAGCGGGTCTTCTTGATGAGATTCTGAAGAACATGCAAGTTGGTAGGGCCGTATCCATCGTTCCCGAACACGGGCAACTGACGACGCAGCAGGCCGCCAATCTTCTTGGCGTATCGCGGCCATTCATGGTGCGGTTGCTTGAGGAAGGCAAACTGCCGTTCCATATGACCGGTTCGCACCGGCGCGTCTATTTGAAAGAACTGCTCGCGTACAGGCGGCGCCGTGACGGGGAACGCCACGACGCCATCAACCGCATGGCCCGGATGGAATTCGAAGCGGGCACGTACGACAAGGTGGTCCTTCCCGAAGGGGCGGAAGAAAGATAGCCGGAGATGCGCGGTGAGCGAATCGCCGTACTCGACGCGTGTGTTCTCGTCCAAGCGCCGCTCCGGGACACGCTATTGCGGCTCGCGGAGCCACCCGAACTGTATCAGCCGCTCTGGTCGGGCCAGATCATCCAGGAGATGAAGCGAGCGTTGGAAAAACAGATCGGTCTCGCCCCGAGCAAGACTGCCTATCTTGAGCGTGAACTCCGCCGCCATTTTGCGGACTCATGGATCACAGGATTCGAGCCGCTGGCTGGCAAGATGACGAACGACGAAAAGGACCGGCACGTCCTCGCCGCCGCAGTGCACGCTGGCGCGCGGATAATCGTCACTTACAACAAGCGCCACTTTCCAGAAGCCACGATTTCGCAATGGAACGTGGAGGCACTCGGCCCCGCCACGTTCCTCGAAGATCTCTACGTGGCGGCTCCGCAAGTCGTGATCGAGCGGATTCACCAGCAGGCGGCCAACTTGGGGCGTTCCCTTGCCAAGCAACTCAAGATTCTGGCGAAGGCCGTTCCTTCGTTTGTCGAAATCGTCCGGCGGGATCTTAAACACGGAGGCCACTGAACCATTTGGTCTGCGCCTCGGTGATTCCTTACGAACGTTTACGCCCCTTCCGTACACCAAACCCCTCCCTTACCGGTCTAGTGTTATGAATGCACATGAAATCCTCGCTATCACGACGCTCCATGCTCCGCGCGGCCGCGCTCGCTCCCGCCTTCTGGCATACGAAGGGAGCCTTCGCGCAAGCTCTGACACGCACACCGGCTCTCACGATCGGCCCCTACTATCCCGATCGCCTGCCGCTCGACCTGGACAACGATCTTCTCCTCATCAACGACTCCATTACGCCGAGCGTCGGACAGATCAT
>SHUI01000238.1 GCA_009697455.1 Bryobacterales bacterium | reverse complement strand
ATGCGTGCAGGATGTCCGCATCGTCCGGGCGGCCGTTCATGGCACGCTGGTAGGCTACCGCGGCGTCCGGCCACTTTTCCATCGCAGCCAACGCCTGTCCAAGGAACGAAGCCGCGTCCACGATTTCGGCGGCGTCCTTGGTGAGTTGCTTCTCACGTTCCTTGAGCGCTTGCGCCAGGTAATTCGCGGCGGCGGCGTTTTCGCGTTGGAAAAGCTTCGAAAGACCAAGTTCGAAAGGATCTTTCGATCGCCCGCCTAAACCCCGGATGGCCTTTTCGATCTCCGCCGCATCGAGCCGGAAGTCCGCGGCAACATTGGCCATGCTCTCCGAAGCAAGCAGGCGCGCCGCCATCGACGCGACCGCGGCCCCGCTCTCCAGGTTCCCTCGCTCGCCCGCCTCCGCGAGAACGATCGACGCTGGCGCATCGAGGATTTGCACAAGGCCGTTCCACGGTGAGATCATCACCACTGCCCGCGGCGGTTCGGAGACGCCGAGTTTGACCCAGTCGCCCGGCTTGGTGTCCGCCGAAAGTTTGATCTTCGTCTTGCCGCCCTTATCGGTTGGCGCTCCGGCGGTGAACGATACGCCCGCGACCGGCTTGCCTTTCAGATTCACAGCGCGCACAGCGAGCGTCCCGCGCTCCGCGAGCAGCGGCAAGCACAGGGACCAGAACAAAGCGTAACGCCCCATCTGTCAGCCCCGAGGGACCTCCACTTCGCGTCCCAGCAAATCGGCCGAGACGTATCCGGCGTAAATCGTGAGTGTGATGTCGATCGCTAAGTCGAGGTCGCTCTGCGGCGTCCGGCCGTGCCTCACGCAATCGACGAAATCGCGCAACTCCCTGGCGTATCCCAGGCTCCAGCCTTCGTCGGCGGACGCCGGAATCCAACCCTCATTCGAGTGCAACTTCTCCATCAGGTAAATGTCTTTGAACTCCTCGTGCCGAGGGCTGTAGGTGTCGATCACGTTGACGGGGCTGATGCGGCATCGCGTCCGATGATTGTTCGCGAACACTTCCACGAAGTCGTAGATCCCGCCAAGCACCAGTTCCGATGCCATCACGTCAGCCACCGTTCCGTCGTCGAACGTGATGTGCAGGAACCCGTAATCCTCCGTATCCTGATACTTCGTCCGCAGAAAGCCGCGATCCTCGAATCCGGGCAGACGCGTGATCGAGTGCGTGCGCCCAGTAACTGAGGCGGGGCGGATCGGCGAGCCACTCCTCGCCAGCCCTTCCTTTCGCTTCAGGTAAAGGATCGCGCCGAGCGGATGGCAAGCCTTTGCGATCAGCGAACCGCCGCCCTGGATGCTCCAGATTCCATATACCGGCGAGTGCGATCCGTTGTGCGACTCCTCGCCTACGAGTCGCAGAATCTGAGCTCCGGATTTCACCACAATTTCGCATTCCTTCTGGATGGAGGGCGCGTACACGAAATTCTCGGCATACCCCAGCGTGATGCCGGCCTGAGCGACCGCGCTCTGGAGCCGGCGCGTCTCCTCGACAACGGCCGCGAGCATGTCCACCTTGCTTGTGGTTTCTGGCGATCCGAAAAAGCCCGTCAGCGGCTTCTCGACAATCACGTGCTTCCCGGCAGCGGCGGCCGCCAGAATGTATTCCGAGTGCGACGATGGCGGCGTGCAGACGTCGAGAATATCGATTTCCGGCAGCATCTCCTCGACCGACGCGAACGCGCGCAGGCCATGCTTCGCGGCGAACGCTTCGCGGCTCTCCGCGCGAGCCGAGGTCACCGCCACGACTTGCGCGCCGGCTTCAGGGACATTCTCCAGATGGAAACGCCCGGCGAACCCGGTTCCCGCAATCCCAATTCGTAAAGGACTCATCGTTCCGAAGTTATCATGCCTGAGGTACTTCAGCGGTTACAATGACTGTATCCGATGGCGATCCCTGAAGCGGCAGTCGAATTCATGAGCGGGCTGGCGGAGCGGGCGCGCCGTCTGAAGAAGCGCATCGTGTTTCCGGAAGGCACGGACGCGCGCGTGCTGGAGGCGGCTGGGCGGCTGGCGAAGGAAGGCGTCGTGAAGCCCATCCTCCTGGGCCGGGCCCCGGCAAGCGCGCCCGCGGGCGTCACGTTTCTGGATCCCGCGACTTCTGACTTGGCTGCGAAGTATGCCGTTCTTTATACCGAGCGGCGGCGCGCAAAGGGCATCACGCAGATGGAGGCGCGGGAGACCGCGCGAAAGCCGCTCTACTTCGCGTCTTTGATGGTGGCGGCCGGCGATGCCGATGGCGCGGTTGGCGGGGCGGTGAACACGACGGCTGAAACTGTCCGGGCGGCCTTGCACGCCGTGGGGCCTCGGGCCGGAATGAAGTTCGTATCGAGCGTGTTCGTGCTGGCCGTCCACGACCGCGGCTTCGGCCACAACGGGTTACTGTCGTTCGCCGATTGCGCCGTGGTGATCGATCCGTCGCCGGTCGAGTTGGCCGAGATCGCCATTGCGACGGCGGATAGCACGCGCGTGCTGTTAAACACGGAACCGGTCGTTGCCCTGCTCTCTTTTTCAACAAAGGGGAGCGGCAAACACCCGCAAGTGGACAAGATCAAGGAGGCATTACGGATTGTGCGCGCGCGGGCACCCGAGTTGAAGGTGGACGGCGAACTGCAGGCGGACGCCGCGCTCGTGCCGTCGGTGGGACTGTCGAAGGCTGCGGGTTCGCCCGTCGCCGGCCGCGCGAACACGCTCATTTTCCCGAATCTCGCTTCGGCGAATATCGGCTACAAGCTCGTGGAACGTCTGGGCGGGGCCGTGGGCATCGGTCCGATCCTGCAAGGGCTGGCAAAGCCGCTGAACGATCTTTCGCGCGGATGCTCGGCCGACGATATTTTCAACGTGGCCGTGGTGACGGCGCTCCAAAGTTAGGAAGCTACTCCTTCGGCCCGATGCCGAGCGCCTTCATCTTGCGATAGAGATTGCTGCGCTCGAGCCCGAGCAGTTCCGCCGTTCGCGTGACATTCCCGCCCGCCTCTTCCATTTTCTTTAGAATGTACTCGCGTTCCACCGACGCGCGCAGTTCCTGCAAGCTCGCAAAGCGGTCGAGACGCGCGTCCGCCGCACGCTTCACGACGATGACTGGAACGTGCCGCGCGTCCACTCTCACCTGCGGGTTCAGAATTACGATTCGCTCGATCACGTTCCGCAACTCGCGAACATTGCCCGGCCAGTGGTAGTCGACGAGAACCTGATAGGCCTCCGGCGTCAGTTCCTTCGGCTTGCGGCCATAGGCTGTCGTAAACTCCCGCAAAAAATAATCGGCCAACAGCGGGATGTCCTGCGCGCGGTCCCGTAAGGGCGGAACGTGAAAGGGAATCACGTTCAGGCGATAGAAAAGATCTTCCCTAAAATTTCCGCGCTCGATCTGGTCGTCGAGGTTCTTGTTCGTCGCCGCGACAACCCTTACATCCACCTGGATCGATTCCGAGGCGCCTACTGGCTCGAACCGCTGCTCCTCAAGCGCCCTCAGCACCTTCGCCTGCGTGCGCAGGCTCATGTCGCCCACTTCGTCAAGGAAGATCGTGCCGCCGTCAGCCTTCTGGAACTTGCCCGTTTTGGCTTCGTGCGCGTTCGTGAAACTGCCCTTGCGGTGGCCGAACAGCTCGCTTTCGATCAGCTCTTCCGGGATCGCCGCGCAGTTCACCTCAATGAACGGCTCGGCCGCTCTCGGGCTCATCGCGTGGAGCGCGTGCGCCACAAGTTCCTTCCCGGTGCCGCTTTCGCCGTAGATCAGGACGCGTCCATTCGTGCCCGCCATCAATGCCAATTGCTGCCGCAGCGCCTTCATGGGAACGCTTTCGCCAATGATCCTGTATTTCGATTCCGAGCCTTCTTTCAACCGGTTATTTTCAAGCGCGAGTTTCCGCTGGTTCAGCGCGTTCTTCACCACAACGAAGACTTTGTCGATCGAAAGCGGCTTCTCCAAAAAATCGAACGCACCGAGTTTCGTCGCCTTTACGGCCGTTTCAATGTTGCCGTGCCCGGAAATCATCACCGCCGCCGGCCTTTCGGCGAAAGGAATTTCCTGAATGCGCGCGAGGGTTTCCAGACCGTCCATGCCGGGCAGCCAAACGTCGAGCAAAATCACCTCGAAGCCCTGGCGGCCCAGTTCGGCCAGACACTCTTCGCCCGACTCGACCGAGACGACCGAATATCCTTCGTCTTCGAGAACGCCCGCGAGCGACTGGCGGATGCCAGGTTCGTCGTCGACAAGAAGAATGCGCGCGGCCTTCATTCCCGCACGCCCGTCACGCCCGCAGCCTCGGGAATCCGCGCGTCATCGCCGCCTTCGATCAACACGGGAATCTCGATCGTGAAGCTCGTGCCGGAGGGCTGGTTGTCGTCGACGCGGATCGTCGCGCTGTGATCCGACAGGATGTGATTTACGATGGCGAGGCCAAGCCCCGTTCCCCGGCCCTTTGTCGAGAAATAGGGCAGGAACAACTTCTCTTTCTCTTCGGCGCTCACACCGCACCCCGTATCCGCGATCACTAACTCGACCGTTCCTCCCGCCGTACCCGCCTGGGTGGCGATATCAATCTCCTTCACTGGAGATTCCTGCATGGCTTCCGCCGCGTTGTCCACGAGATTCACCACCACGCGCTTGAACAATTCGCGGTCGAGATTCACGGCCGGCAGATCGGGCGCGAACTGCGCTCGAACCTGGATTCCATCGAGCCTCCCCGAGAACACCGAAAGGGCGCTTTGTACCACTTCGTTCAAATCGCAGCGAACCGGCTGCGCCGCCGGAAACCGTGCGAACCGCGAGAATTCGTCCACAAGCGTCTTTACGGATTCCACCTCGTTCGTGATGGTCGCGGTGCACTCGCGCACGATTCGCATCACCTCGCCGGGCAGCGCCAGCCGGTCAAGCTGCCGGGCGATCCGCTCGGCCGAAAGTGTAATCGGGGTGAGCGGATTCTTGATCTCGTGCGCTATTCGCCGCGCCACTTCGTTCCAGGCGGCGGCCTGCTGGGCCCGCATCAGATCGCTCGTGTCCTCGATGACGAGCACGAAACCCGAATTCAGCCGGTCCTCAAGCGCCGATACGGTCACAGCCAGGTGCAGCGTCTGACGCCCGAGTTTCACGTCCATCTGGCTCGATGCGAGTCCGGTCCGCCGCGCGCGTTTCATCAGATATTTGATTTCCGCGGTATCCTCGCGCGAGAACAGATCTTCCAGGCGTACGGTCCCGCCTGTTTGGGCGTGCGGCAGAATCGCGCGCAGTGCCCGGTTGACGCGCTGTACAGTACCGTCGGAGGAGACCGAGATGACTCCGGTCGGGATGCTTTCGAGAATCGCTTCGGTAAAACGCCGGCGCGCGTCCAGCTCACGGCTGTTCGCTTCGAGTTCGCGGGTCATTTCGTTGAATCCACGCACCAGTCCCGCGAGTTCGTCGATCGCTTCAACTTCTACCCGATAACTGAGATTCCCCTTCCGCACTTCTCCCGCCGCGTGGAGCACGGCCGCAATAGGAGTGCTGATCTGCCCGGCGAGGATTCGTGCAATCCAGGTGGCGACGAACAGGACGAACAGCGTGATGAGGGCGAGATACAGGAGGTAGAAGTACTTCGAATTCCGGCGGTTGACTGCGAGTTCGCCGTAGAACCGGTTGTAACGCTCGATCGACCTCTGCTTTTCCGCTATGTCGAGCGGCACCTTGTCCGCAACGGCCACGAATCCCAAGGATCCCACGGGGTAACGTGCCGTCACGTACTCGGTGACGTCCCGTTTCTGAAACATCGTCACCGGACCAAACGACCCTATCGGCAGTGGCAAACCGGACCGCAAGATCGCCGCGCCTTCCAGGCCGTGCTCCGCGCAGAATCGCTTGAGAAATTCGGGATCGGACTCCCCTGTCTTGAGCGCTCGCGCGACCTCCGGAAGACCCGCCAGCAGTTCCGCCTGCACCTGCGCCTTCTCGTTCAGCGAACGGTCCAGGGTGACCGCGAGTTCGATGAAATTCAGCCGCTGCACCTCGGCCGGCTTGCTAAACCATTTGTCCAGGTTCTTGTTCAAGACCTGAACGCTAAACAGGACCAGAAAGACGACCGGCATGAAGCTAAGCGCCAGAGCGCCCAGAACAAGCTTGGTCCGGATGCGGGATCCTTCGCGATTGCTTCTGCGCTCAATGTAGAGCTTGACGCCGGTGCGGAACAGCATGAATCCGAGCGTTATGAAGAGCAGAAAAACAAGACTGGAAACGGCCCAAAAAATGAGAGTTTGGCTGGGATCGACCGGACCGTGCTCGCCGAAGTCGAACGACCCCTGCCAGATGACGAGAGTCGCCGAGAGGACCAGCAGCACGATGCCGGAGAGGTAGAGAAGGCGTTGTCGCATGGCCGCTGCTTTCTCCCGATTATACGTGTTCTTGGCTATACTGAATCGAATGAGCGCCCTCGCCACCGAAAGCCCAATGGACAAAGCTTCCCGCTTCCTCGAGGCACCCATCGGAAAGAAGGCCGTGATGGCCGTGACGGGAGTGATCCTGTTCGGTTTTGTGCTCGGCCATCTAGCAGGCAACCTTCAGATCTTTCTAGGTCCGGCGCATCTCAACCAGTACGCGGAGATGCTTCGCGGCGTGCCGAAGGCTCTGTGGGCGGCGCGCATCATCCTGCTGATTGCGGTGGCGATGCACATCGTCTCCTCGGTGCAGTTGACGCGTCTGAAGCAGGCGGCACGGCCGGTAGGCTATGCGAAAACCGGATACGTGCAGGCGACCTACGCGTCGAGAACGATGATGTGGAGCGGCCCGATCATTGCAGCTTTTATCGTTTATCACCTGCTCGACCTCACGTTTGGCACCGTGAACCCGAACTTCCAGCCTGCCGACGTGTACGCAAACGTGATTGCGAGCTTCAAGCGGCCGCTGGTTGCCACAAGTTACATGATTGCGGTGTCACTGCTGGGAGTGCATTTGTATCACGGGTTGTGGAGCATGTTCCAGTCGCTTGGCATTGCACACCCGAAGTACACGCCGATGTTCAGGACATTCGCGAAGGTGTTCGCGTTTGGAGTGACGATTGGGAATGTGTCGATTCCGCTGGCGGTGGCGACGGGGCTGGTTGGGTATTGATCCCCAGGCGTCTTTTTCGATGCCGCAACCCGGTTTGGCGCAATCCTGAACTCGGGAACCGCGCAGACGACGAGGCAGCGGCCGGCGGCCAAGCTGGTCGCGTTCTTCTTCTGGTAGGTGCCGTCCACCAGATTCATCAGAAGATCCAGCGAACTCGATACCAGACTCTGGCCCACCGAGAAGCGATACGACTTCGGAAACTTCTCCACCTTCGGCAAAATCCACAGATTCCACTCGTACGCTTTCTGCACCACGATGGCAGGATCGCCCATAAAACTTTTCGCCTAAAGGGGGCTCCGCCCCCTTTGAATCCCCCGTTAAACCCAAAATACTAAACCCTCAACGCAATTCCCCGCCACACCGCAGACCGATGCCGCTGCCCCGGATCGCTGGCTCGTTCCTGCCCCGGAACGAGACGCGGACATACCGTGGAATATCGTCCCAGGAACCCCCGCGAAGAACACGATACTTTCCTTGGGTAGTCGCCTGCGGATCGACGCCCGGAGAGTTCCGAT
>SHUI01000237.1 GCA_009697455.1 Bryobacterales bacterium | reverse complement strand
ACAGTGATGCTGTGATACATCAGCCGCAACAGATAAAACCGCTCAAACTGCGCGCCAAAGGAACGAGTGCTGATGTTCTCGATGGTTCCGATACCCTGATTTGGGTAGACCACTTTTTCGCCGATCGCAAAGTTCATCATCCTTGGATTCGCCCCTGTTAACACCGGTGTGGAGTTGCACTACATTTTGAAATATACCTGAAGAAGAATCATAAGGTCATTGTTCCATTCTGTCAATGGAAAAATCTCGGAATATTATCGTTTTCAGTGCTTTCGAAGGTTTTCCGGTGGAGCGTTCCGGAAAGTTGATCGATTTGGCGTGATTGACCCGGCGCGAATTAGCCACCAAGGCGAGGTGGTTGTCATTGTCGCGGTGCTACCGGGACGGGCGCGCACCGTCGGCGTCCGATGAGGGTCCGGCGCGGGCGCGCTTCGTCAGATTCGGGGTCCCAGCGAAAGAACCCCTCAACTCAAGGGAGCGGCTTGGATCCTGATCGTGAAGGTGGAGCTAGAACGCCTCCACCGAGTGAATGCCCGCCGTGTGCAAGGCCGCTGCCATTTTCTCGAGCGCGGTCTTGTGAATCTGGGAGACGCGGCTCTCGTTTATGCCCAGTATCCCGCCGATCTCCTTCATCGTTTTGTCCTTGTTGTAGTAAAGGACGACGACGGTGCGGTAACGGTCCGGCAATATCCGCATTGCCGCTTCCAACACGCCCTCGAGCTGCCACTTGGCGCAGATCGTATCGGGCTGCGAATCCGGCCTGGCCGGGAAATCCAGGGCTGCGCCGGCGTCCTGCTGTGGACCGCCCCTCGTCGCGGACACAAGCCCCACGGTCCTGAGTTCCAGAAGCATTAGCCGCCACTTGTCCAGCCCTACGCCGAGCTTCTCCGCAAGTTCCGCCTCCGAGGGCTCTCTCTCAAGCTTTGTCGAGAGATCCCGAGTTGCCGCTTCGACTTGTTTATGCCGTTTGCGCAGGTCGCGCGAGGCCCAATCCAACTGGCGAAGGCTGTCGAGAATCGCACCCTTGATACGATGTTTCGCGTAGCTGTGAAACACAACCTTCATTTCCGGCCGGTATTTCGAAGCCGCATCGAATAGCCCAAGTATCCCGGCATGTTCCAGATCACCAAGATCCACGTGAACAGGCAAGGTCTCGTGTACTCGGATGGCTATTGCTCTTACCAGAGGCAGGTGGGCCAGGACGATCTGGTCGCGGACCTCGTTAGTGGTCTTCGAGGCCTTGGTTTTTCCGATGCGTTTGGGAGTGACTTGAGCGGATGTCATACGCCCGCTCTTTATGCAAGCGTAGGACCTCTACTATCTCCATTAAAAACAATAAGTTATGTGGGGTTTGGCAGTCCCGAAATGGGAATTGGTCCCGGAATGGGAATTCGTCCCAAAACGGGACGAGAGAATGGCCGCTGAAGTCCCGGACTAAACCTTCTCGCGACTGCCGACGATAATCATTTTGAGTTCAGCCGTCTGTAGGCTTGTAGTGAGCGATCAGCGTCTTGACCGTCAATCCGCCAAGGAAGATCCACAAGCCGAGCCGTATGTTACCGTCAACGAAAAAGCTGACCCCGGCGCCAAGGAGGAAGTACAACGAGAGTGCAATCGCGAGCTTGTTATTCACCGGCACGTCTACCTTACCGCCGCGTTGTACTGGAACACGAACTGCAGTCGGATCTGGCCGCCTTTGAACTCGGGGGGCAACGCGGGAAAAGGGTTCGAAGCGCTGATGCCTGCCACAGCCGCGCGGTCGAGCGATTCCACTCCGGATGAACCCGCAATCACGAGCTTTGGCACGTGGCCATCCTTGCTGATCGCGAATTGGATCGCGACGGTCCCCTTCTGTCCCAACCGCACTCCTTCGGGAATTACGGCAAACCAGTTGCGTCGCACGGTCGCAAGAATGCGCAACAGGTAGGGCCGGAAGTCAACTCCCATGGGGTCGCTCAGAAGCTCAAGTTTGCTCGCCGATTTTCCGGGTGATGGCGGCAAGTTGATCCCTTCTCCAATTCCGCCGATACTGCTGGCGCCCGTATCACCGACGGTTAGGCCGCCCGCCGCCGCCCCCCGCGCGAGGTTGCGCACGGCTTCTTGAATAGGACTGCTGCTCGCTCCGGCTTGCGCCCCCGGCGCGCGACCCAGCCCCTGCGGCCTTCCGTCGGGCATTCCGCCCGGGGTTTCGAACGCCAGCTTAGGTGTTTCCTTTTGTGGTTGGGGTGGCGGTGCGACCACCGGATTTGGCTGCGGCGGGCCAGGCGGCGGCATTGGCTTCGATTCCGCCATCTCTATCTTCGGCGGTTCCGGTGCCGGTGGCGGTGTAAACAGCTTCGGCGCGGGAGGCGCCACGATTGGCGGAGCCGCCCGTTTTGCGGCAGCTCTCGTGGTGGAAGGCGGCGATGCAGGCACCTGGATATTTGGCCGCGGAATCACGAATTTCGAATCGAATTCCTTGCTGATCTTGCCTTGATTCGGATCTTTCTGGGTGGGTTCAAGCGCGGGTGCGATCAAGGGAGTTATCTGGCGGAATTGAGGCCGCCTGGGCGGAGGTGACGCCGGTATAAGGGGCAACAGCGCCAGCACCGCAAGGTGCGTGAGCACCGATCCAACTCCAGCTCTGCCACTTCGCCGCCGGTCCTCAGACGTGTCCCATTCAATGAGCAGGCGCGGAAGGGCATCCGGCGTCACGCTGCCGCCCCTGCCTTCTTCGCCATTTACATCGTGGGTTTCCATCCCTCGGCCAACGAGCGGGCAACTACCCGGCCATGCTCCTCGATATTATCAAGAATCGCGAGCGCGGTCTGAAGGGTCCGGCGGGCCCGGAGGCCATCCACCTTCGGAACCGAGCGCGTGCGAACGCTTGCAAGGAACGCGGCAAACTGCAAGCCGAGCGGTTCGCCCGCGGACGACGGCAGCCGCGAAAATGAAATCTGCCGGTTCTCGCCCACGCTGAACGACACCGCTTCCTGCTTTCCATAATCGAGTGAAATATACTGATGCGGCTGGAACAGCCGCAGTTTCCTCACGCGCTCGGTCGAGACTCGGCTGGCGGTAAGATTGGCGACGCATCCGCTCGCGAATTGCAGCCGCACGTTTGCGATATCCACCTTATCCGAAAGTATCTTGATACCGGCCGCGCGGATCTCGTCGAGTTTCCCGGGCGCGAGCGCGAGAACAATGTCGATGTCGTGAATCATCAGATCGAGCACCACGTCGACGTCGAGACTCCGGGGGCTGAACAGGTTCATCCGGTGAATCTCGAAAAACAGCGGGATCGTGGCATGCGCTTCGAGCGCGATGACCGCAGGGTTGAAGCTCTCCAGGTGACCGATCTGCAGGATGCGCCCGGCGGCGGACGCGGATGCGATCAGACGGTCCGCCGCCGCGAGATCCGACGCCATGGGCTTTTCGACGAGCAGATCGATGCCCGCTTCGAGCAACGGACAGCCGGTTTCTGCATGTGCCGTTGTTGGAACGGCTACCACCGCTGCATCCGCCAACCCCACGATTTCGCGCGGATCGGTGAACGCGGGGCACCCGCCGTACTCGGCGGCGACTGCCTCGGCGCGCGAGCGATCCACGTCGACCACAGCCGTCAACTCCGCGTCCTCGGACTGATGTATGACCCGCGCGTGGTTGCGTCCAAACTGGCCGGCTCCGATGAGCGCTACCCGGATCCTTCTCAACGCGTGTCCCTCGGCTGAAACACCTCCACTGGGAAGGACCGCCGCACCACTTGGCGGGCCTCTGCCAAGTCCGCCAACTGCCCAGAGCCGATCGCCTGAATCAGAATGTTCCCCGCCGCCGTCGCCTCCGCCGGGCCGGCCACCACTCTTCTGCGGGTGATATCCGCGACAAGTTGATTCAGCAACACGTTCCGCGAACCCCCGCCCACGATGTGAATCGTGCCGAGCCTTCGCCCGAGCAACCGCTCCAGGCTTTCCAGAACTTCGAGGTAGCGAAATGCGAGACTTTCGAGAATCGTGCGGGCGATCTCGCCGGGTGTTTCCGGGACTCCCTGTCCCGCTGCCGCGCACCATTCGCGGATTTTCGCCGGCATATCGCCCGGGTCGGGAAACGCGTCCGGATCGATCCGCGCCAGGAAGGGCCGCGCTTCGGCGGCCATGCCGGTGAGGTCTTCATAAGAGTAATTCCTTCCGGAGGCCGACCATGCGCGGCGGCATTCCTGGAGGAGCCACAAGCCTGCGATATTTTTCAACAGCCGCGTTGTCCCTCCGAATCCAAGCTCGTTCGTTAGGTTCAGCTCAAGCGACTCCGCGTTGATCACAGGCGCGTCAAGTTCCACGCCCATCAGCGACCACGTTCCCGAACTGATGTAGCACCAGTCCCGCGTCTCGGCCGGAACCGCGGCCACCGCCGACGCCGTATCGTGCGATCCAGTCGTGAAAACCGGAATGCGATTCCATTCACCGAGTTTCTGGCCGGGACCGATGATCTCGGGGAGTATCGACTCCGGCAGCCCCAACTGCGCGAAGAGCTTTGTGGCCCATTGACCTGTGCGAGGGTTGCAGAACTGCGAGGTGCTCGCGATGGTAAGTTCCGATCGCACGACGCCAGTGAGCCAGTAATTGAAAAGGTCGGGCATCATCAACAAAGTGCGCGCACGATCGAGCGCGGAATCCCCCGCGAGCTTCATGGCGTACAACTGGCAGAGCGTATTGATCACCATGAACTGAATGCCGGCTTGCTCGAAGATTTCCTCCCTGGTCACGCTGGCGAACATCTTTTCGAGGATGCCATGGTTACGCGGGTCCCGATAGTGCCGTGGATTCGCGGCCAGCGCTCCGTCGGCTCCGAGGAGCGCAAAGTCCACGCCCCACGTATCCACCGCGATGCCGGAAAGCTCGCAGCCGCGGGATGCGATTGAGATGCCTTGCTGGATTTCGTGCCAGAGCCGGAGCGTGTCCCAATGGAGCGCCGAAAATACGCGAACCGGAATGTTGGGGAACCGGTGCAGTTCCTGAAGCGTTAGCGTTCCTCCGGACAGCGTGCCGGCGATGGCGCGTCCGCTCTCCGCTCCAAGGTCCACTGCCAGATAGTGCCGGGCGCTACTCATGCCGGAGGTTGTCAGAAAACAACGGTCCCAAATCTGTCCACGAAAGTGTGGTTGCGGGGCAGGCCGTCGCCTTTCGTGGCCTGCCACCGGCTGCCAATTGCAACAAGTGTTTCGGTTGAGGGGTCGTACTAGTCAATCCGGATCACCATCTTTCCTACGCCGTCCGCGTAAGCCGCAAGCGTCTCGAACGCCTGCGGCGTCACGTCGAGACCCGGCTCGTGCGTCACCAATCCAGCGGGAATGCGCCCTGACTGCAACAGGTCGATCGCGCCATGCGCATTGTGATTCGAGCGCTTGATGGTCTGGAGATTGAGCTCCTTCGCCATCGCGATATTCAGATCCAAGGGCAGATCAGGCTCGCTCGGAATGCCGATCAGAACCACGCGGCCGCTTAAGCGCGCGACGGCGAACGCGGTATGAATTGTTTCCAGTTTCGCCGCGGCGTCAAAGACGATATCGACTCCGCGGCCCCGTGTGTGATCCATGACGGCCTGCTGAAGCCTCGGCGTTTCAACGGCCACGTCAGCTCCCATCGATTCCGCCATTCGCAGCCGGTGCGCGACGCGGTCGGCGACGAATATTTTGGACGCGCCCGAGATCCGCGCCATTGAGGCCACCAGCAATCCGATCGGCCCCGCGCCCATCACGGCGACGGTTTCCCCAAGGCGCACGGGGGCAAGCTCAAGAACATGAAGGATCACCGCCACGGGTTCGATGATAGTGGCATCGGTAAAACTCATCGAATCCGGAATGAGCACGGCGTTGTCCGCCGGAATCACGGCGTATTCCCGAAACAGGCCGAACATCTGCGGCGAGCCCATGAATACGCTCGAAACGCAATTGTTGTGCTTGCCGGCACGGCAGAATTCACAGCGGCCGCAGGTTATGCTGGGCTCAAGCGCGACCCGGTTTCCCGCGCGGAAGTTATGCACGCCGGCCCCGACGGCCGCAACCTCGCCGGCAGGCTCGTGCCCCAGTATCTGCGGGTAGACGGCTTTCGAAGCCCCAATTCCCCCTTCGAGGTACCAGTGCATGTCGCTGCCGCAAATACCTACTGCGCGCAGGCGTATCAGGAGCTCGCCAGGCCCGGGATCGGGCGGCATCGGCAACTCGCGGGGTTCGAGGACTCGGTGGGCAACCAGTTGAATGGATTTCATCGGTATCAGGTGCCAGTATAAACCCCGCCGCGCCTGCCTTCAATTTCTGCTAACATTCGTAGTCCGTCGTTCACAGGGGGAACTGATGCTCATCGTCGCCGCGATCCTCGCGATATTTGTCTACGGAATGATTGCCGCCATGCTCGGCACGATTCTGCCTGAGTTGTCGGAACGCTTCAAGCTGACCCCGAAACAGAACGGCAGTATAGCCTTCTCGCAAGCGATGGGTCTGATCATCGCGTCGCTTTTGGTTGGACCGCTCGTCGACAATCAGGGCAAGCAGGTGGGTCTGGTTCTTGGACTCGCCCTCATCTCGTTGGCTCTATTCGCGCTGCCGAACTCGAAGGGCTATACGTCAGTCGCCTTGTACATGTTGCTGCTGGGCCTTGGCGGCGGAATCATCGTCACCGGCGCGAACGCGCTCGTGAGCGACATTAGCGAAGAACGGCGCGCCACGACACTCAACTTCCTGAACCTATTCTTCGGCCTCGGCGGCTTGGCGACGCCGTTCATCTCGGCGAATCTCTTTTCACGGAACGCCGTCAAGCTCTGTTATGGGACCGGAATTCTCTCGGCGATCACGCTAGTGGTTCACATCTTCGCGCCGATTCCCGGGCCAACCGGCGCTCGTGGATTCGATCTCGCCGAAGCGAGTCTCTTGCTGGGCAACCCGACGCTCTACCTTCTTTCCGCCTTTCTCTTCTTGTATGTGGCTTCGGAGGTCGGAGTCTGGAACTGGCTTGTGCGCCACCTGATCGCACAAGGAATTCCGGAATCACGCGCGCTTAATGTGCTTTCGCTTGGCTTCGCGCTGGGGCTGCTCATCGGCCGCGTGGCCGTTTCGCCGATTCTGATCACCGTTCCGGCCGCCCAGGTTACACTCGCAGCGGCCGCGTTCATGACGGTAACGACCTACCTGATGCTCCAAACCAAAGACCCGAAGATAGCCTGGATTCTGGTGTTCCTTGCCGGTGTGGCGATGGCGCCCGTGTTCCCAACGACGCTCGCAATCGTCGGTGACAAGTTCCCCAAGATGACCGCCACCGCGATGGGCATCGTGATCACGTTCGGATGGATCGGACTTGCCGTCAGTTCGCGTTTGATTGGAGCAGTCGCGGGCACGGATCCGAAGCGGCTCAAGACCGCGCTGCTGGTTCTCCCGGCAGCCTCGGTCCTGATGGTTCTGGTGAATCTGGCGTTCTGAGCAAGGCGGGCCCGGCGGCGCGCGGGATATACTGGAGTGCATGGTGACCCGCAGGTCGATGCTGCTCGCGGTGCCGCTGGCCGTCGAAGCCCAACGGCGCGACAACATTTACGAATTGCCGAAAAACCTGCCCGTCCCGACGGACGATGGTGCATGCCGGCATCTGACGGGAATGAAGGTTCCGGCGGTCATGCTTTGCACCACAGGCAATCGATGCGTGAAGCTCAACGAAATAGAATCGCCGC
>SHUI01000236.1 GCA_009697455.1 Bryobacterales bacterium | reverse complement strand
GATGTCGATGGAGCGCGCGTCGTGATGGTGGTAAAGCGTGGCATGAGTCCAGGTTTCGCGGGAATCGACAACCCGCTGTACTATCTCGACAAGACGCTGATGCTCTTCGGCGACGCGAAATCCTTTGTGGGCGCGATCGTCAGGGAACTATCCGGCGGCGGCCACCCTAACGCGGGGATTTGACCTATGCTCCTTTGCCCGGTTCGCGGCTGCAATCTGGCGCTGGCGCGGGAGGAGCGGCGGGTCCTCTGCCCTCGGGGACATTCCTTCGACGCGGCGCGAAGCGGCTACGTTAACCTGCTCCAACCGCAAGACAAGCGATCAAAGCGTCCCGGAGATACTGTAGCTGCCGTCGCTGGGCGGCGGAGGCTGCATGATCGCGGCCTGACGGAGCCCCTAAAACGCGCGATCGGGGAGCTTGCGGCGCTGTCGTCTCAGGATATAGTTCTCGACGCCGGCTGCGGCGACGGCTTCTATCTCGGCGCGCTTGCTCGCGAGACCGGCCTCGACGCGCATGGTGTCGACATCTCGATTCCAGCCGTCGATGCGGCGGCGAGGCGTTACCCCGAATGCGAGTGGATTGTGGCGAATGCCGATCGTTTGCTGCCCTATGCCGCCGGCTCGTTTTCGACGGTTCTGTCGATTACCGCGCGCATGAATCCGGGTGAATTCAGGCGTGTGCTGCGTGGCGATGGACGTCTCCTCGTCGCACTTCCCGCGCCAGACGATCTCATCGAGCTGCGCGGCGCGGGCCGCGATCGCGTGGCCAGAACCGTGGATGCATTTGCGGACAGTTTCAGGCTCGCCGATCGCCGCCGCGCCGCTACCGTGGCGGATCTTGACGCCGATGGGGTTCTGGATGTGCTGCATTCAGTCTACCGGCCGATGCGATCCCGGCCAGTTGAAGCGATGAGAGTGACGTTCAGTCTGGATCTGCTCCTATTCAGGCCGGCGTAAACGAGCGGTGGGACCAGTGAACATGAATTTGAGCCCCGTTCCCGATTTGGAACCGGCAAAACCCCGCCTCGCGAGGAACGTGGAGGACGTTTCTAAGCATCCGCCGCTCCTTCCTATTCCCACTGCTCTGAAGTCCGCGCCTTCACTTGCGGTCGGGAACTTGCTACCCGAGCGGCCTACCTCGCTTGACCGCCTGCCAGCCGTCTCTATAGACTTAACTGGCATGCATGAGAAACCGTCGCCGCCGAACCGCCGCGACTTCCTTGCCTTTGTGGCGGGCAGTCCGCTGTTATTAGGCCAGCAGAAGTCCGAAACGCTTTTGAATCCTACTGGCGCGTTGAATGTCCTGGACTTCGAGGAAGCCGCTCGCAGGGCCCTGCCTCCGGCGCACTTCGGGTATATGGCGACCGGTGTTGACGACGACGCGACGCTCCGCGCCAATCGCGAGGGCTTTGGCCGGATCTACCTCCGGCCGAGGCGCCTGGTCGATATCACTAAGGTTGACCTTCGCACGGAACTCTTCGGCACTGTCTGGAAGACACCCATCGGACTCGCACCTGTCGGCAATCAGAAGGCCTTTCATGCGGAAGGCGAGTTGCCCGTGGCTCGCGCCGCGCGGGCGAAAGACACGCTCCAGATCCTGTCTACTGCCGCGAATACATCCGTCGAGGACATTGCTTCCGTCCTCGGACGGCCACCTTGGTATCAGCTGTATCCGTCGTCGCGCTGGGAGGTCACGGAGAAACTCGTCCGGCGAGTAGAAGCGGCCGGTTGTCCGGTGATGGCTTTGACGATCGATACGCAGGCCGGCCGGCACACGGAGACATTCGAGCGGTCGAAGCGGCTGGACAACCGGCCGTGCGCGTCGTGTCACGGTACGAAGCCCGAGGACTTCTATCGGCGGAAGCCAATGTTTACGGGCATCGATGTCAACGGCCTCAAGACGTCCAATTCCGCGTTGAGCTGGGAACACGTCCGGCGGCTTAAGAAACTTACGCCGATGAAACTTCTTATCAAGGGGATCGAAACGCGTGAGGACGCAAGGCTCTGCCTCGAGAACGGGGTGGACGGCGTGATTGTTTCGAACCACGGCGGCCGCGCTGAAGAAAGCGGACGCGGCACGATCGACTGCCTGCCGGAGATTGTGGACGCTACGAGTGGACGCATGGCGGTGTTGATCGACGGGGGAATTCGCCGCGGCACCGACGTCTTCAAAGCATTGGCGTTAGGCGCCCAGGCGGTTTTTATCGGGCGGCCCTACGTCTGGGGTTTGGCAGCATTCGGCCAGCCCGGCGTCGAACGAGTGATCGATATCTTAAGGATCGAACTCGAACTCGTGATGAAGCAGTGCGGCGCGAGATCGATTGCGGAGATTGGACGGGCTTCGGTTGGTTACCACAATGGCCCTCCCGCTCCTCGCTAGTGTACCGGCGAGCGTCTCTTCGCTGGGCAGCTTAGGTCCCGTCATGAAACAGTTGTTGCCACTGGCAGCCGGTGGGCAAGCGGTCATTTCTTGCCACCTGTTGGGGAGAGCCGCGGCGTCCCGCGAATTCTCATAAAAGAGCGGGCGGCGCCAATGTGGGGTTTGCCCGAGCGTCGCTTTTTGAGGCTTCCAGTGTTTTCACGGGCTTCGTGCGGCTTTTTCGACGAGCCGTCTTCCGTGGAAATGACAGGCCACAAACAACGATGCCCTGCCCCACCGCCACCACTCTTCGGCGTGCGCACTTGGAACAGTTATTTCCTGGCAGGCAACTAAAAAGGGCGAGCACTTCTACGCTGCCGCAATGAGTAACGCGCAACCGGCCCAACCGGCGCAACCGTCCGCCGCTTGACGCGGCCGCTCGCGTCTTATATAACTTCGGGTATGAAACGCACCGCTCTCGTACTCGCAATCGGGGCCGCATGGGCCCTGTCCGCGGCTTTCGCGCAGAATGCACCCAAGCCGAAACGTGTGAACAAGGCCATTGAACTTCTCGCCGCAGGCCAGCCCATTTACTACACCGGTGGCCGCGGCGGCTTCGATGAAGGCGTTAAGCTCGCGCAAACCTGGGCTGATTTTATCAATTATGAGTTGGAACACGGCGCTTTCGACATGTCCGAGCTTCGCCGCTTCATGCAGGGTCTGGTGAAAGGGGGCCCTACGAAAAGCGGGCATCGCACGCCAGCCGTAATAGTCACACTACCCGTTACCGGCAACGATGAAGCTATGATTCGCAACAACGGCTGGGTCATCCAGCAAGTGCTCGCCACCGGCGTCCACGGGATTCTGCTGTGCCACGCGCGCACCCCAGGGGCGGTCAAGGCTTTTGTGGAATCCAGCCGTTACGTGTTCCAGAAGAAAGGTGTCGACGAAGGCATGCTGGGCGAAGGGACACGCGGCAGCGGCAGCCAGGGCTTCGCCTCGCAGATCTGGGGAATTCCGGCGGTGGAATACATCCGGCGCGCCGACACGTGGCCACTCAATTCCGATGGCGAGATCCTGCTCGGCCTGAAAATCGAGGACCGGCACGCTCTTGCGAACGCGGAGAAGAGCGCAGCAGTGCCCGGTATCGGGTTCGCTGAATGGGGTCCAGGGGATATGGGCTGGTCGCTCGGTCTACTTGATGCCCACGATCCGCCTTACCCTCCGCAGATGGCTGCGGCGCGCGCCCGGGTGCTCGCGGCCTGCAAGGCAGCAAAGATCGCGTTTCTCAACCAAACTCGGCCGGACGACGTCGAAAAGATGATTGACGAAGGCGTGATGATCGGCTCTGGTGGTCAAGCGGCCGCGGAAAAGGGGCGAAGGTACACCAAGCGGGCGATGCCCTGGTAGCCGGTCTCAACTAGAGCATTTTCATATAAACTAAAGCCCACAGCCGGAGTGTTGGAAATAGTTGCTGGTGTTTAGCGGGGAGATGGTTCCCAAAGCGTCGTCGAGGGCCTGCTTGAGTGCAAGGAGGGAACGGGCCTTGAGAGTGCGCAGGCGCTGTTTGACCTGTGGGGTAAGCGCGCCCTGATATCATACGGATCTCATGGCCGGCGACGCCGCGCTGGAGTTGAGTTCCGCGGTAGGAAGAGCGCTGCCCTTGCCTTCTACCCTGCCGCAT
The DNA here is from genome assembly GCA_009697455.1 of Bryobacterales bacterium. Lineage (GTDB taxonomy): Bacteria > Acidobacteriota > Terriglobia > Bryobacterales > Bryobacteraceae > SYKU01. The sequence goes on along the minus strand of SHUI01000236.1, from coordinate 3,686 downwards.
TTGCAAACAGCCGCACCAGGGAAATGGGGGCCTATCAACTCGGCCTTGTGAGGTTCGGGGCGGAGCGCCGAATCGCAAAACGAACGGCGTCCGTGATCGATAACGACAGGAAGATCCAGCACATCGGCGAAGGCACCACCGAGATTGATATCACAGGAGTCGCCAACGTTGTAGCCGCTTGTCCAGGAGGTAGCGCTCGTGGACGGAAGGCTGAGACCGAACACCCCGTTTTACGTCGCGGCGTCCCCCGGAGCGCACGCGATTTTTGCGGATGCGAAATCTCTTGGAGACCAAGTCTAAATCTCGTACTCGGGCGCTTTCGGTTTGCCGAAGCTGATCCGCGCCCATAACCTCTCGTGAAGGAAATAGATGCCGATCTTGACCACACTGTCGAGCGCGCCCGCCCCAAACGACATCTTGATATCCCGGCTCAAGACATAGAAAATCAGCACCGTTGACGCAGACCCCAACACGCGGTAACTAATGGCCTTGGCGATGCTCCGAGCGTGTGATTCCATGGACGGCCCAAAACGAAATTGTATCACATCAATCTCGATCAAGTATAGGTAGATTCATTATCTGCGGTACCCTTCCCATTATGACCGCCAAACCACCAGAAGACCTCATCCGTGACCTCGGCTTCGGCGCGCGCGTCGCCGAGCGAAGTCAGTTACGGCTGCTGAACCGCGATGGCACGTTCAACGTGGCGCGCCGGGGACTGCCATTCCTCCAGTCTCTCAATCTCTATCATTCGTTGCTAACCATATCCTGGGGGCGATTCTACCTTCTCGTCACAGCCGCATATGTGGTGGTAAATGCGGCCTTTGCAGCCGCCTACCTTCAGTGCGGCGAAGGCGCCCTTGAAGGCGCTGCCGGCCATGGCGTGGCTGGACGTTTCCTCGAGGCCTTCTTCTTCAGCGTCCAGACCTTGGCTACCATCGGCTACGGCCGGATCAGCCCGCGGGGCATGGCCGCGAACACGATCGTCGCAATGGAAGCGCTCGCGGGATTGCTCGGTTTCGCGCTTGCGACGGGCCTGCTTTTTGCCCGCTTCTCCCGGCCTCAGGCGAAGGTCCTGTTCAGCAGCCGGGCCGTGGTTGCGCCGTATCACACTATCACAGGCTTCATGCTGCGCATCGCCAATCAGCGGACGAGCGAATTCTCCGAAGTGCAGGCAACCGTGCTGCTTATTCTCCACCCCGTGGAAGGCGGCCGAAAGTTTCTGCCGCTCACACTCGAGCGCCCCAAAGTCGCGTTTCTCCCGATGCACTGGGTGATCGTCCATCCGATTGACGAGCAAAGCCCGATGTACGGCATGACGCCCGAAAACATTCAGGAACTCGATGCCGAAGTGATCGTTCTCCTCACCGCGCTTGACGAAGCCACTTCGCAGATGGTCCACACACGGTCCTCATACAAGTGGAACGAGATCGCCTGGCACGCGAAATTCGCGGACATGTTCACCGACCCGGAGAACGGCATCGTAACCGCGGATCTTCGTCGAATCCATGACATCGAGCGAGTGCGGTAGAATCGCGGAAGGACCGAACGGTGAAAACTCTAATACTGACCCTCTGCGGCGTGTTGTTTCTAACGGCCGGACAGCCGCTGGCAGCGAAAGCACGCACGCGCACTCCAAAATCCGAGGCCGCCCGCCAACATAACGGCGCGACGCCCAAGGCTCGCAAGCCCAATCCCGCGAAAAACGTGAACGCCCCAAAACCGCGCAAGGCGTCAAAGCGGAGCGGAGCAACGCCCAAGGCGAAGAAGCAAAGGCCGCAAAGCCGTCCTCGCGAAATCTAGCTCCTACACTCTTAAGAACACCTCATGCTCCATCGCCACCGCGTTCTGGCGTTGCTTTTTGTCCTCTCCATCATCACGTTCCTCGACCGCGTCTGTATTTCGGTCGCCGGTCCGCGTATGCAGAGCGAACTCGGTATCACGCCCGCCATGTGGGGCTGGGTAGTGGGCGTTTTCGCCATCGCGTACGCGGCCTTTGAGATTCCGACCGGCGCCATGGGCGACAGGCTCGGCCCACGCCGCGTTCTCACGCGTATCGTAGTTTGGTGGAGCGGCTTTACCGCACTGACGGGCGTGGTGTCGAGTTACCCGGCCTTGTTGGTGGTCCGTTTCTTTTTCGGCGCGGGAGAAGCCGGCGCGTATCCCAACTGCTCCACCACCATCGCGCGATGGTTCCCTCCCGGCGAACGCGCGCAGGCTCAGGGACTCGTCTGGATGGCCAGCCGGTTGGGAGGCGCGATCGCCCCGTTCGTCGTTCTCCCCATCCAGGCGCAATACGGCTGGCGCGCTTCGTTTTGGATATTCGGTGCAATCGGTCTGATTTGGGCAGGCGTCTGGTACGGCTGGTATCGCGACCCTGAAACACCCTCCGCGCCGGGCGCCGCACGCCACCGCGTTCCGTTGAAGGCCATGATTCACGACAAGAACCTCTGGCTCATCCTGCTCATGTACCACTTGTATTGTTACGGCGGCTATTTCTATCAGTCCTGGCTTCACACCTATCTGGTTAAGGGACGCGGGTTTTCGGAGAATGAGATGCGTTTCTATTCCGCCCTGCCTTTCGTGCTCGGAGCGATTGCCAACGGGGTGGGCGGCTTCGCCGGCGATTTCCTGGTCCGGCGTGTGGGCCTTTTCTGGGGCCGCCGCGCGATCGGCATTTTCGGACTCAGCGCAGCCGCCGCGTTTACACTCGGCGCGGCGCTTGTCGATGGGAAAATAGCCGCCGCAGTCCTGCTGGCGCTCGGCTTGGGCGCTTCCGATTTCATGCTTCCAAGCGCCTGGGCGCTTTGCGTCGATGTGGGCCGCGACTATGCGGGCGCGGTTTCCGGCGCGATGAACACCGCCGGGCAGGTGGGATCATTTCTATCGTCGGTGCTTTTCGGATACGCCGTTGCCGCCTGGGGGAACTACAATCTGCCGCTGATTCCCATTGCCGCCCTTCTCCTGCTGAGCGCGCTGTTATGGCTGAAGATCGACCCCACGCGAGTGTTATCATCGACGACAGAATGAAAGCTCAAACCGCACGCCGAACCTTCCTCTTTGGGGCTGCCGCCTCACTTGCCGCCGCGCCTGAGGACCGCGAGATCCGTACCGCGCACATCGGCATTGGGAATCGCGGCACGAGCCTCTTGAAGCAGGTTTTGGAGCAGCGGAACGTACGCGTTGCGGCGATTTGCGATATCGATCCAAAGGCCCGCGATGCAGCCCAAAGCCTGGCACACCGCGATAATCCACGTTCGTTCACCGAGTATCGGAGAGTGCTCGATTTGAACGACGTCGATGCCGTCGCCATCGCCAGCCCCTGCGATCTCCATGCTGAAATGGCGTCGGCCTGCCTCGACGCGGGCAAGTACGTCTATTGCGAAAAGCCGCTAGGCATTACGCCCGAACAAGTGGATCTGGCGCTCAAGGCCTCCCGCCGCGCTAAGACCTTCCTGCAGATCGGACAACAACTCCGCTATATGCCCGGCCTCCGAGCCGTCATCGCGCAAATTCACAACGACAAGGTCATCGGGACTCCGTTCGTCATCAAAGCCCAGCGCCATAGTACCCCGGTGAGGCCGGAGGCCGATGCCTCGCGTCCGCAGTGGTATCTCGACCCCAAGCGCTCGGGCGACCTGATCGTCGAAAATGCCGTCCACAACATCGACGTCTGTAACTGGGTG